>JARBUG010000296.1 GCA_029239785.1 Symbiobacteriaceae bacterium
GATCGACCGATCAACCTTGACGCCGCGCACCCCTTCAATTTCCGCTTTGGTAATCGGCTGCCGGTAGGCGACAATCGCCAGCGTTTCGAGGGCGGCGTGCGACAACCCCTTCCCCTTCGGCGCCAGCAGCTTCTCGACGTACTCGCCGTACTCGGGCCGGGTAGTCAGCACATAGCCGCCGGCCATCTCCTGCAGCAGCAGGCCGCGCCCGGGCTGGCTGTACTCCTTTTTCAGATCATCCACCAAAATGCGGGCGTCCTTCTCGTCCAGCCCGATCACCTCGGCGATGCGCTTGACGGAGAGCGGCTCGGGCGAGGCAAGCAGAATCGCCTCCAGGATCGCCTTCCCATGATTCCAGATCATTTCGAGAGGGGAACCCCCTTGCACCGCTCAGTTTTCTTCGTCCTCGAGATCTTCGCCGTCAGGAGCGTTCTCCCCGGCTGCCTGGACGGGCGGCGGCCGCCGGATGACGATATCGCCGAAAATACCCTGCTGTACGGCAATCGCCTTGCGCGATCGCATCAGCTCCAACAGGGCCAGGAACGTGACGACGATCTCCAGGCGGGTGCCGCCGCGGGAGAAGAGGTCACGGAACCGCACGCCGGCCGGACTGCGGGCGAGGCGGAAACTGATCTCCCGGATTTTCTCGCGCAGCGGGATCTCCTCGCGGGGCACCTCCCGCCAGGACCACTCTTCCTTGAGGACCTCTTCGAACGCCTTAACCAGATCCTTCAGCGAGAGACCCTGCAGGGGCACCGGCCCCTCGGGTTGCTCCAAGAATAGCTGGCGGGTCCAGACCTTCGCCATGATCGCTTCTTTCTCTTTGAGCGACTGGGCGGCCTCTTTGTACTGACTATAGGCGACCAGCTGGCGGACCAGCTCTTCGCGCGGGTCCTCGCCCTCTTCCAGCGGGACCTCCTCGGCCTCGACCTTGGGCGGCTTGGGCAGCAGCATGCGGCTCTTGATGCCCAGCAGCGTGGCTGCCATGACCAGAAATTCGCTGGCCCGGTCGATCTCAAGGGCGGAAAGATCGCGAATGATCTCAAGATACTGCTCGGTAATGCGGGCGATGGGAATATCGTAGATGTTCATCTCTTCGCGGCGGATCAGGTGAAGCAGCAGGTCAAGCGGGCCTTCGAAGACTTCCAGCCGGACCGTATAGGACTCGGTGCGGGGAAGCCCAACCTCCTGCTTCGACAAGACCGTCACCTCCGCGGGTCGACATAAATGCAGACTTCCTTAGTGTACACGCCGGTGTGAAATCGTGCAACGCTTAGAAAGGCAAGGGCACGACAACCTGAACGAATGCCTGGACCACATTGTAGAGCGCCCCGGAAATCGGGCTGAGCACCCGCTGGACCGCGTCCGTAAAGAACAGGAAGATCAGAATCATCGGCCCGAAGCGATACAGGGTCTGCACCAAGTTGTCCATGCTGGGCGGGAAGAGGTACCGGGCGACGTGGAAGCCGTCCAGGGGCGGCAGCGGCAGAATGTTAAAGGCGATCAGCCAGAGGTTGATGAAGCCAGAGATCTCAAGCGTGTTAATCAGCACCGGGTTGTAATAGCCGCCATCCAGGGCGACCTTCATAAAGATCGCGGCCGCCAGGTAGAAGACGATGGCCAGAATGAAGTTCATGGCAACCCCGGCGAGGGAGACGGCAATGTCGCCCCACACCCGAGGGCGCAGCCGGTTGGTATTGACCTGGACCGGTTTGGCCCAGCCAAAGCCGCCGACCAGCAGGAGTATGGTGCCGATGGGGTCCAGATGCGCCAGGGGGCTGAGCGTCACGCGCCCCTGCAGACGGGGGGTATCGTCGCCAAAGAGCGTGGCGACGTAGGCATGGCCGAACTCGTGGAAAGTAAAGCCCATAAGAACGCCTGGAAGGGACATCACAATCTGTTGCAGGTCGGGAAACGCCAAGGTCAGGCCTCCTCTTCGTGTGCGTACCGGAGCGCCAGGGCCAGTTGAGAGTCGGGGTCAGGAGCCTGTCCTTCAAGCCGGTCGGAAAGCACCCGGGCCAGAACCCGGCCGATCAGGGGGCCAGCGGGCAGGCCGGCGGCGATCAGGTCGGCACCGGTGATGGCGAGCCGCACGTGCCGCCACTCGCGCCAGAACCGGACGACCCGCTCGCTGCCGCGAAGCAGGCTGAGCAGCAGGAGGCCGTCGGGCGGCCAATCCGCCAGCGTTAGCACCACGTCGGCCCGGCCGGCGGACCGTTCGACCGTGACGGCACGGGCCATTTGCCAGGTTGTCAGTACGTGAAGCAGGGGCTGCGTCTGCTCGCGGCGGAGCTTGAGCCGCTGGGCCGCCTTGACGCCATCGGGCAGGGGCAGCCGGTGGAGCAGGAGCATCAGCTTGCCCAGCCAGGGCGTGGCCTCGGCATAAATGTCGGGCATGGTCTCTGCCAGCGCCTCGTACCCGTCGAGCAGTGCGGTCAGTTCCTGACTCATGAGCGGCTCCACTTCGGGCAGCAGCTTGCCCATGAGGCCCAGTTCTTGCAGCGTAGCCATGGCAGCGCCGCTGCGCGGCTCTTTCCACATCAGGATCAGTTCGTTGCGCAGCCGCTCGATGCTGACGCGGTCCAAAAAGCCCTGCGCCACTGCTTCTTTCGCACAGGATGCGGTTTCTTCCTCCAGGCGAAACTCGTAGCGGTGAGCAAACCGCACCGCCCGCAGAATGCGGGTGGGGTCTTCGATGAAGCTGAGCGAGTGCAGAATGCGGATCTGGCGATCCTGCAGGTCTTGCCAGCCGCCAAAATAGTCGACCAGGCCGAGGTGCCCCTTCGGACCCAGGGGCACGGCCATCGCATTGATGCTGAAGTCCCGCCGGTAGAGGTCTTCCCGCAGAGCCGCGTGCTCCACCACCGGGAGTGCGGCAGCGTGTTCGT
>JARBUG010000014.1 GCA_029239785.1 Symbiobacteriaceae bacterium
GATCAAACTCTCCGAAGAAAAGTTTGCGGCTCTAATTTGAGTCGTACGTTCGCTTAGCTTTTCGCTTTGCTACACTGTCTAGTTTTCAAGGTTCCAGGTTTGCTGCAACCGCCACTCAGCGGCGACAGCTTGATCACTTTATCACACTGATTCGCTGCCTGTCAAGCAACCAACTGATGGTTACTTCGCCACCCGGCGGACCTGCGTTCAAAGCCAGGTAAGCAGCTTGGTCATGGTACCAAAACCTATGCAGAACGTCAACACACTAGAACTTCACTCGATTCCCAGCACCCGATTCGCGTTGTCAAAGGTCGCCTGCGCCACTTCTTCAAATGAAATTCCCCGGAGCTGCGCCACGAACTCGGCCACAAACTTCACATAGCCCGGCTCATTCCGCTTGCCTCGGAACGGCATGGGTGACAGATACGGATCATCCGTCTCCAACACCAGGCGGTCCAGCGGCATCCGTCGTACGACATCTTGCCCGACCGGGTTGTTCTTGTATGTCACCGTGCCGCCCACCCCAAGGCAAAAGCCAAGGGCCAGGCATCGCTCAGCAATCGTCCAGTCACCGGCGAAACAGTGCATAATGCCTCCAACTTCGTCGGCCCGCTCCTCCTCCAGGATTCGCACCACATCATCATGCGCATCCCGGTCGTGAATAGAGAGCGGCAACTTAGTTTCCCGCGCCAGACGAATTTGCTGACGGAAAACGTCGCGCTGCACATCAAATGGAGCCTCGTCTTTCCAGTAGTAGTCCAGCCCGACCTCACCGATGGCCCGCACTTTGGGGTTCAGCGCAGCCCGACGCAGCGCCGACGCCACCTCGTCGTTCCACTGAAGCGCATCGGTCGGATGAATTCCGACCGCCGCCCAGACCCAATCATGCCGCTCGGCAAACGCCACCGACACATCGATGGCTTCGCGGTTGAAACCGATCACCATCATACGTGAAACGCCCATCTCACGGGCACGGGCGACTACTTCATCACGATCGCTCTCGAACTTCCGATTTGTGTCGACATGCGAGTGCGTATTGAACAACACGAGTTACACCCTCCATAAGAAAGCCCCCGGGCGCCCAGGAAGACGCCCGGGGACCTGCAACCAGCAACCGTTACTTCACGCGCGGGCCGGACGGGAAGTCCAGCTTGTCAAGCGTGACCAGGCTCAGCCGGCCATCCGCTGCCGTAGCGGCCAGCAGCATGCCGTGAGACTCAACACCACGCAGCGCCTTCGGCTTCAGGTTTGCAACGAGAATGATCAGCTTCCCGACCATTTCCTCCGGCGTGTAGTGCTGTGCAATGCCGGAGACGATCTGCCGTTTCTCGTCGCCCACTTCGAGCTGGAGCTTCAGCAGCTTGTCGGCCTTGGGCACCTTTTCACAGGCCACGACCTTGGCAACCTTCAGTTCGACCCGGGCAAAGTCCTCGTACTCAATCTGGGCAACGCCCTCAACGGGCTCCGTTACCTTCACTTCCGGAGCGGCAGGGGCAGCAGGGGCGGCCGGAGCGGCCGGGGTGGTCTCCACTTTGGGTGCGGCCTCCTTGTCAAGTTCAATGCGCGGGAAGAGCGGGTTGCCACGCCGAATTTCGGTGCCGGCGGGCAGGGCGCCCCAGGCGGTCGCCTGCTCCCACGGCTCCGTGCGCACGGCGGCCGGGTCGAGGCCCAGCTGCTCCCAAATCTTCTCGGGGGTGTGAATGAGGAACGGCGTCAGCAGCACGCCTACGAGACGCATGGTTTCGGCCAAGTTGTACAGCACATTGGCCAGCCGGTCGGCCTGAGCCGGGTCCTTCGCCAGCGCCCAGGGCGCCTGCTCATCGATATACTTGTTCGCCCGCTGCACAAGCTTCATCAGTGCGACTACAGCGGTGCTGAGTTCAAGCCGGTCCAGGGCGGCTTCGTACTCCTTGACCACCTCGTCCGCCAGCGAAGCCAAAATATCATCGCCCGCTTCAGGCAGCACCTGCGGCACCTTGCCGCCGGCAAACTTGTTGACCATTTGGGTAGTGCGGGAGAGCAGGTTGCCCAGGTCGTTGGCCAGATCCACGTTGGTGCGCAGCACAAACGCATCTTCGGTGTAGGTACCGTCCGAACCGAACGGAACCTCGCGCAGCAGGTAGTAGCGAACGGCGTCCAGACCGTACTTCTCGATCAGAATGAACGGATCGACGACATTGCCCTTGGACTTGCTCATCTTTTCGGCGCCGGAGCCGAACAGGAGCCAGCCATGCCCGAAGACCTTGTGCGGCAGCGGCTCACCGGCGGCCATCAGAATGCACGGCCAGATGATGGTGTGGAACCGCATGATCTCCTTACCCACCAGGTGGACGTCAGCCGGCCAGAACTTCTTATACTTCTCGTCCTGCTCGGTGCCCCAGCCCAGGGCGGTGATGTAGTTGGAGAGCGCGTCCAACCACACGTAGATGACCTGGCTCTCATCCACCGGCACAGGAATGCCCCACTTCACAGTGGACCGGGAGACGCACAGATCTTCCAGGCCCTGTTTGATGAAGGCGACCATTTCGTTGCGCCGGGAGGCCGGCTGGATGAAGTCGGGGTTCTCATCAATGTGCTGAAGCAGTCGGTCGGCGTAGTTGGAGAGGCGGAAGAAGTAGCTCTCCTCCCGGGTCTTCTCCACCGGGCGCCCACAGTCGGGGCAGTTGCCCTCCTTCAGCTTGCCTTCCAGCCAGAACGTCTCGCAGGGCGTGCAGTACCAGCCTTCATAAGAAGACTTGTAGATATCACCCTTCTCGAAGAGCTGCTTGAAGATCTTCTGGACAGCCTGCTCGTGCCGGGGCTCTGTGGTGCGGATAAAGTCGTCGTAGGAGATATGGAGCGCCTTCCACAGATCCTTAATCCAGGCCACGATCTCGTCGACGAACTGCTGGGGTGTCTTGCCCACGTTGGCGGCGGCCCGCTCAATCTTCTGGCCGTGCTCATCGGTACCCGTCAGAAACCAGGTCTCGTGGCCCCGCCGGCGATGATACCGGGCCAGCGCATCAGCAGCCACCGTGGTATACGAATGGCCGATGTGCAGCCGGTCGCTGGGATAATAAATCGGGGTCGTAATGTAAAACTTGGTCACCGTGCTTCCTCCCTCCGGTTTCTCCAAAACAAAAACACCTCGCCCCAAGCAGGGACGAGGTGTTGTCCTCGTGGTACCACCCTAGTTCACCCGACCCTCACGGGCCGAGTCTTAATGAGTACAGGCGTTGTGCCGATACCCCGGTCCTGTAACGGGCACCGCCCGGCGCAACCTACGCAGTTCCTGCATGTACGCAGAAACCTTCAGCCCGCAGCTAGGGAGCCATGTTCCGACCATTTTGTCCACCGCCGGCTTTCACCGATCCCGGCTCTCTGCTGGTGGCCTCAGGTCGTACTCTTCTCCGTCATCGCCTGTAATAGTACTAGTATACCCACCCTGGAAATTTGCTGTCAAGTTTTGAGCCGGTAGTCCGACATGCCCAGGAAGGTCTGCTTCTCTACCAGCCCGGCCTCAGCCAGGGCATCGAGCCGGTTCCGCAGGGCATCGACCGTAAAGGAGTGCCCGGCCTTGGCAAGATCACGCGTCACGTCGATCAATTGTGCGTCGTTCACCTTCCCATACTTGACCAGCACCGGACCGACCACTTCGAGGAACTGGTCCGCCTCTGACTCGACCTGCTCGCCCAGTTCGTCAAACGGGTTCTCCGTATGGGGCGTCGTCGTTTTTGCCATGCGAATGCGAACGGGCACCGTCCGCCCAAAGATCGCACTGGAGACGAAGGAGTCGCCGGAGCGGAGGAACGGCAGACGGCGGGCCTCCTCCTGCGTCAGGTCGGTCTCCTCCTTGATGGTGGCGATGTCCGAGGCGCGAACAGTCCGGAAGACGCATTTGGTGTTGAGCTGCGCGGTGATCGTCTCGTCAAGCAGCGTGGGCCGCTGTGTGGCGAGAATGAGGAAAGCCCCGTACTTCCGGCCTTCCTGGGCAATCTCCTTAATAATCGACTTGGCCGGCGCATCGAAAGCCTTGGGGGCAAAGTTGTGCGCCTCGTCCGTCACGACGACGATGGGCGGGAAATAGGGCGCCGTCTCACGGCGGAACTGGGCGTCCTTGTACTCCCGGCGCTGCCGATACAGCGTGCCGATGACGTAGGACGCAAAGACGTTCAGCATCCAGATGGGTCCCTGCACCACAGCCAGCTGACCGTTGCGAAGGGCCGTCTCGATGGGTTTGATGTCGTTGGTGAAGAGTCCGGCCCGGAAGAGCCGGTTCAGCCGCCACTGGATGCCCTTCACGCTGGAGAGGGGAATGCCCTTCGCCTCGTTGAGCACCCGGACCTGGTCGGCGCCGACCTCCCGCTCCGAGCCGCTGCCGCCAGGGTCGCGCATGCGCCCTTGGGAGCCTTTCTCGCCGGCCTCCAGAGCGGCAATGAGCGTATCGACGCGGGTTGAAAAGCTTACATACGAGTCGTTGGACTTATGGAGCGCCTCGACTGCGTTGGTCATGCCTTCGCTGAGGCCGCTGGCCGCTTCAAGCAGGCGGCAGAGGTCGCGGGTGGTCAGGTGTGCAAAGTTGACGCCGACCTCCTGGCCGACCTGGAACGCCTTGAAGCGCTCCTCGAACTTGACGTCGCGGTACCCCGGCGGGCAGCCGGCCGGCGTTTCGGTGAAGGTAAGTTCGAAGTGCGGGTCGAGCACCAGGGTCGGAATGCGGAGCTTCATCAACTCCTCCAGGAAGACCCGGAGGCCAAATGACTTGCCTGACCCTGACCCGCCGAAGATGCCGACATGCGGATACTGCTGCATGGCCCGGGGGTCGAAGACAAACGGCACGCCGTTCTGGTCTTTGACCTGCCCGTCTTCGAGGAGGCGGGCCCGGTTATGGAGCTGAGGTGGCATGCCGGGCGCCAGGTTATCTGTGGCGTGAATGACGCCCAGGATCATGGCCTTGTCGGGGTTGCCTTTGACCAGGTACCCTGCGACTTCGTCAAAGCTCGGCAGTCGGACAGCCGTGCCCGGCTTGACCGGGGTTTGGACCCGTTCCAGCAGCCGCACTTTGGCGACATGCACCTCGTGCTGGGAGATGTCGTATCCGCTGGACGCCCGGAGGTCCCGGAAAATCTCCGGTCCCACGATTCCCTTGTCCAGGTTAAAGTCGAGAAACCGGTTAAAGGACTGGGTCTCAACAACTTCGCCTTTGGGCGACCCAAGGGCCGGGTCCTCGATGACCAGGTATTCGTTGATACGGAATGGCCGCGCCGCATCAATGACGATGACCTCTTGCTCGTTGGTCAAACCGACAACCTGCACGGGATTACCCCTTCCTAAAAGAACCTTGCGTCGCGCTTGGAGCGGAATACCCGCCGGACCTGCGGGTCCAGCAACTCCGTGTACGCCTCTAATTCCACGTCGGTCAGACGCACTTCACGGTCAACCAGGTCAAGCCAGATCGGAATGCCACGGCCATCCGCCGGCGAAAGTGTAAAGAGGTAGTCAATCAACGCCCCCGACAAATCCAGTTGAGACTGGAGCATGTCCACACCTACAACGGCGGGGTCCAGCGAGGAGCGCATGAACCAGGTGCAAATAGGCACCGCCTTCTTCTTCTCCGCCTCAGAGGCGCCGGGGCGGGGCAGCCCTTTGGCAGGGGTGCGAATCTCCAGCACCTCACCATACTCGAGCAGATCCCACAGTAACTCCCGGTCGTATCGCTGGCGCCACTCGGGCGGGGCCAGATCGCCGAGCACTGCACCCACTACCTTGGACTCGATATTCTCGATACACCCAAGTAGGGCAATTCTACTTCTTGTAACTTTCTCACACAAAATGAAGAAGGAGTCCTTGGCACGCATGTCGAATCTTACCAGCGGACCATCCATCAGGATGACCTTTGGCTGGAGCCGGTCGACGGCCTCAATCGCGGCCTGAACCTCCAGTTCGGCCAACATCCGTTGCCGCACGTCGTTGTCGTTGCGAATGGCCGTCTCCTGATCGTCCTCGTCTTCCGGCGGAATCGGGCAGTGCAGCGTCTTGACCGCAACCGCATCGCCCCGGGAGGGCTTGGCCAGTGCCCTCAGCAGGTCCACATAGTACGGAAATTGGCCGCCAAACGTGTTGATGGAGCCGTCAACACCAACTAGCACCCCCCCGCCCAGCACGTTCTCCAACTCCTGGCCAGTGAGGCGCCGGAGGGAACGAAAGCGGCCCGCCTGTTGCATGGTGTTGCGCCGCTGCACCTTATCGCCCAGAACAGCATCGGAAATCAGGTTCCGAACTCTCCCATTCAGGGCCTGCAGTTGGTTCACCCAGTCATCTGCCATGGAATGTATCCCCCACCTTTGGGTTGAATGCCCAAATTCGGGCTTGACTTAGCCCCAATATCCAGTTACTGTTATCTCAAGGGAAAAACATGCTTTCAACTATGCGGGCCGCTAATCATATCGAAGATAATGATAGGTCTGTGTGTTGACTATTTCTGGCATAAATGTTATCATGATCCTGGAAGCGCTATCCTTTAGAGGAGGGGAATGACTCCGTATGATGAAGTCTACTGGTATCGTCCGTAAGGTTGACGAACTCGGCCGCGTCGTGATCCCCATCGAGCTCCGTCGCACGCTCAGCATCGAGGAGAAGGACTCGCTCGAGATTTACGTTGATGGCGATAAGATCATCCTGCGTAAGTACGAGCCGGCTTGCGTCTTCTGCGGCAACGCCGCCAACGTGGAGAACTTCAAGGGCAAGAACGTTTGCCAGTCCTGCCTCGCTTCTATGGCTGGTCGGGTATCGCAGGTCGGCTAAACCCTTCCGCTATAACAGCACAAAAAGCACTCCCCTTACTGTTGGGAGTGCTTTTTCTTTCTCTGCAGGCGAAATACCTGCCCCTAGCCTCTCCCGGCATGGGCCGGTCGAGATTTGGCCCACGCCTGACGAATTGAGGGTGCCTAGCGGGACCGGATGGTAATGGCAACCTGATCGTCGATTTTGGCGCCAGGGCCGAGTTCGCCTGCCTCGCCAAGAACAATGCGGTGCGGGCCGGGCCCGACATTTGCCGGAATGGGCAAGAGAAACAGGTTCGCCTCGGCCAGCCGCCGGACGTGGGCAAGATTTGTTTCGTCGCCCTGTGCGCGCAGGGCAACACCTGCGAGCGTGAGCAGCCGAGTGGGGTAGTTCCGCACGTACACAGCGACCCATTCACCGGGGTACACCTGGTGCGGCAGGACGACGAGGTTATTGCTGGTCACAACCTCGGCCATACCTCCGCCCCCGGTCCCCGACCGGGCAAGTTCACCGGTCAGGTCGCCGACCTGCTGCCGGAGCTGGTCCCGCTCTGCTTCAGTAAGGCTTAACTGCCCCTGCAGGTGCGCATTTTCGGCCTCCAGGGTGGAAACCCGGGCGCGGAGTTGGGGCAGTTCCTGCCCGGCGGTACCGGCCCGGCAGCCGGAGAGCAGGGCGGAGATTAGCAGGAGCGGCAGCCAGTTTCTCAACTACTCGTCCTCCTTCAACTCCAGCAGGGCCTGGTAGACGTCGCGCTTGGTCAGCCCGAACCTGGTCGCCACCTCTTTCATGGCGGCCTTGCGGTCCATGCCGCCGGCCTCCAGCGCTGCGACAGCGGCGGCGAGGCTGGTCGGGGTGGCCTCTTCGGGCGGCGCCTGCTCGGCAGCAGGTGCGCCACTGATGACAAGCACAAACTCACCCCGCGGCGCCTTCTGCTCAAAGTGGGCCAGCAGTTCGGCCGGTGTGCCCCGCACGACTTCCTCGTGGAGCTTGGTCAGTTCGCGGGCGGCGGCCATAGGGCGGTCGCCGAGCGCGTCGCGCAGGTCCTCCAGGGTTTCGATGACCCGGTGGGGGGCTTCGTAGAGAATCCAGGTGCGGAGCTCCTGTTTCAGCCGCTCCAGGGCCGCCCGGCGCTCCTTGCCCTTGACCGGCAGGAAGCCTTCGAACGCAAAGCGCTCGGTAGAGAGGCCCGACACCACCAGCGCCGTGGTGAAGGCGGTCGGTCCCGGTATGGGGACCACCGGCACACCGGCCGCGACCGCCAGGCGAACCAGATCTTCGCCCGGGTCGCTGATGGCGGGCATGCCCGCATCGGTCACAAGCGCCACGTCATCACCGGCCTGCAGGCGCTCGATGAGGTGCGGGCCAGCCGTACGCTGGTTGTGCTCGTGGTAACTGACGGCGGGCGTAGGAATCTCGAAATGGTTCAGGAGCTTCCGGGTCTGCCGGGTATCCTCGGCGGCGATGACCGCGACTTCGCGCAGAATGCGGAGGGCGCGGTGCGTGATGTCCTCAAGATTCCCGATCGGCGTCCCAACGATATACAGGGTACCCATGGCGGTCTCCTCCACTGGTAGCAAGTCTTCCCCGGCTTGGGGCGGGTTACGCGTACGCGTTGTAGAGCGCCAGAAGCTCGGCGGAGTAGGTCTGTCCCGCGGCATAGACCGTCAGCGGCGGCTCAACTTTGAGCCCCGGCCCGCCGCCCTTGACCGCTTCGAGCAGCAGCAGGTTGGCCGGGCGCCCCGCCCGGGGGTGGATCAGCCGCAGCCGCTTGGGCTCAAGCTTCACGGCCCGGAGTTGTACGAGCAGGTCTACCAGGCGCTCTGCCAGAAAGACGACGGCGACCCGGCCGCCATACTTGACCGCCACCGAGGCGGCGCTCAGGGCGGCGCCCAAGTCGCCGGCCAGTTCGTGGCGGGCTGTTGCGCGGCCCGCGGCGGGACTGACTGCCCCGGTCCCGGGCTCGCGGTAAGGCGGGTTGAGGGTAACCACATCAAACTTCCCGTGCCCGTATAACTCCCGCACATGGCGGTAGTCGCCACAGTCGATCCGAATGCGGTCCTCCAGGCCGTTCAGCGCCACACTCCGGGCAGCCATGTCAGCCGTGTCGGGCTGAATCTCGAGCCCGGTTATGACCGCAGTGGGATGTAAGGCCGAAAGCAGGAGCGGAATGATGCCGCAGCCCGTGCCGAGGTCCAGCACGCGGCTGTCCTTGCGCACGGTGACAAAGTGGGCCAGCAGCACCGGGTCCATGCCAAAAGGAAAGCGCTCCGGATGCTGGATGATCCGAAGGCCACCTCGGCCCAAGTCATCCACGCGTTCTCCGAAGCGCACTTCCATGTTCCATATCCTCCGTTATGACGGGCTGCCGCCGCCCTGCGGGTTCGGCGTTCCCGCCGGGGTCCCGCCGCCGCCGCCGCCGCCACCGCGCCGACGATGCCCGCGGTGGGGACGCCGGTGCTGTTCTTCGCCGGCCCCCTGCTGGCGGTCGGCCTGCGGCCGTTCGCTCTGCTGGCGCTGGGCCTGCTGCTGCTGCGGGTTCCGGGGCTGTTGGCGATCGCGGGGTTGCTGCTGCGACCTTTCGCCGCCCTGCTGCTGGCGGGGCTTGCCCTGCTGCTGTTGCTGCTTGGGCTGGTTCTGCGGCTGTTCACGGCGCCGTTCGCCGCCGCCCTGCGGGCGCTCACGGCCCGGGCGTTCACCGCCCTGCGGCTCCTCGCGCCGCCGCTCGCCCTGCTGCGGCGGCTTAGACTGCTGGGGACGGGGCTGCTGCTGGGGCCTCGGTTGGCCCGGCGCTGCTCCCTGCGGCTGCTGGGGCCGCGGCTGACCACCCTGCGGGCGCTCGGCCGGGGCGCCCCGCCGCTCGGGCTGGCGTTCGGCCTGCGGGCGCTCGGGCTGCGGCCGCTCCTCGCGGCGGGGGCGTTCAGTTACCCCAGCGGCCTGGGCAATCCGGGCGCTCATGCCCGATTCGCCTCGGCTGCTGCGGAACCCGATCGCGGGCGTGGGCCTGTCTTCCAAGTCATCAATACTGGCCACGGTCTCTTCGATCAAGACGGGCGGCACATAGCCCGGCGCCAGGGTCGGGTCCTTCTTAGCCGCTTCATAAGTTTCTTGTTCATAACGCAGGCAGCACATCAGGCGCCCGCAAAGACCAGAAATTTTTGAGGGGTTTAGCGATAAGTTCTGGTCCTTCGCCATCCGGATGGAGACCGGGGCGAAATCGCCAAGGAAGCTGGTGCAGCACAGAATGCGACCGCACGGCCCAATACCGCCAAGCAACTTCGCTTCGTCGCGCACACCAATCTGGCGCATTTCAATACGTGTCCGGAAGACGCCGGCGAGGTCACGCACCAGTTCCCGGAAATCGATGCGACCTTCGGCCGTAAAGTAAAAGATGATCTTGGAGCCATCGAACGTGTATTCCACATCGACCAGGTTCATGTCGAGGTTATGTCCCTCGATCTTCTTCTGGGCGACGCCAAATGCCTCGTTTTCTTTCCGCTTGTTCTCAGCGGCGACCACGGCATCTTTTTCGTTGCCGATGCGAACGACTTGTTTCAGCGGTTGGACGACCTGATCCTCGGGCACTTCCTTCGGGCCTACAGCCACTTCGCCATATTCAACGCCCCGTGCCGTTTCCACCACCACTTTTTGTCCAGCGGCGATGGGGAACTCGTCGGGATCGAAATAATAAACCTTACCCGCCTTCTTAAAGCGCACTCCTACCACGCGAACCATCCGGTCACCTCCTTCCTCAGCCTACCTGGACAGGCTGAGGGCTATTATGAGTATAGGCGGCAGTCGTCCGAAAAAGCAAGTTATGTCTGTAAGTGGCAGGCCTACTTGGCCCTACCGGCGGTTGCCGCTAATATCGCCCAACCTGAGCATAAGCACGTCGAGGGCGAGCCGGCTGTTGGCGTTGCGCTGCAGGTGGCCTCGGGTTTCAACAATTGCCGACAGCATGTCCAGAATGCTCGCCGTGCCCAGGCTGTCTGCAAGCCCGCGAACGGACGGCAACCGGTCTGCGTTCATGACGAGCTGGGTAGAGCCCGTTTGCGCCAGGACCAGTGCATCGCGCAGCCACGTCGTAGCCAGGTCAAGCCAGTCCTCCAGATGCTCCTTCTCCTTATCGAGCGCCTCCGCCTGTCCGATCAGCGCCAGGTCATCCAAGGTGGATAGCTTCTGGAGCAGGTCGCAGGTCTGGTCACGCCGGGCAGCAACCCCGGCATCTTGCGACAGCGCCACTGCCCGCCCGATGCTCCCGCCCGAAAGGGCCGCATAAAGCCGTGCCTGTCCGGCATCAAGGCCGTGCTGCGCCTGCAGCATTCGCGCCACATCCTCCGGGCTGAGCGGCGGAAAGTTCACCACCTGGCACCGGGAAATCAATGTGGGGAGCACCCCTGACAGGTTATGCGTGAGCAGGATGAGTACAGCATAGCCAGGCGGCTCTTCCAGCAACTTTAGCAAGCGGTTGGCCGACTCGGGGTTCATTCGGTCGGCGCCGTCGATGATGGCAACCCGCATCCGGCCCTCGTTGGGGCGCGCGTACATCTCTTCCTGGAGGGCGCGAATCTGATCAGTTTTGATGAAGCGACCTTCGGGCGCGATCAGCCGCACATCCGGATGGAGGATCGGATCAGCCGCCGTCTTCCGGCAGGCGACACATGCGTCACAGGCGCCGCCATCCGGGCGCGGCGCCTGGCAGTTGAGCGATTTGGCCAGTTCCAGCGCCAACGTGCGCTTCCCCACGCCGGCCGGCCCGACAAACAGGTAAGCGTGCGCTACCTTTTTGCCGGCAACAGCCTGACGCAGGAGGCGAACGGCCAGCGGTTGGCCCACAATGGCGGCCCAACTCACATCAAAGGCCTCCTAGAATTTCTCGAATCGTTCCACGTCAAGAACGAAGACGGTGGCTCCGCCAACGAGGATTTCCACCGGATACGGAATGTATGAATCGGCAGGGCCGCCCATGGGCGATAGAGGCGTTACAAGTTGCTCCCGTGCCCGGCAGGTGCTTTTGATCAGCCCAACCGCCTTTTCGACCTGATCGTCGCTCACACCGACAAACAGCGTGGTATTGCCTTCCCGCAGGAAGCCACCCGTGCTGGCCAGTTTGGTGGCACGGAACCCGGCCTGGGTTAGCGCAGTCAAGAGCCGGTGAGAATCCTTGTCCTGAATCACGCCTACTACTAATTTCACCCACAGCCACCCCCTGTCTATTTGGCCCCGCCACAGCCGCCGAACACGGCTACCGGCGAGGGAGAACCTCATCTACCAACATACGAATCCGCTCCTGAACCTGTTCTACGGAACCGGAAGCGTCTATTACTTTGAACCGGCGGGGTTCTGCCGCGGCCAGTTCCAAGTAGCCCTGGCGGACCTGTTCGTGGTACCACTCGTCCATCTCTTCAATCCGGTCGGGGCCGTTCACGCCCCGGCGGGAGCGGGCCACCTCGGGCGGAATATCTAGCATAATGGTGCGGTGCGGCTTCAGGCCGCCCGTGGCCATTTCGTTAATGCCGGCCACGAACTCAAGGGGCAGCCCGCCCGCAAACGCCTGATAGACCATGCTCGAATCGACATAGCGGTCACAAATGACGTTTTGGCCGGACTCAAGGGCGGGCCGAATCACGTTGTTAACGTGGTCTGCCCTGGCGGCTGCAAAGAGCAGCGCTTCGGAGATGACGGACATGCCGGCGTGGGCCGGGTCGAGGACGATCCCTCGTATCCGCTCAGCCATGGGCGTACCGCCGGGTTCGCGGGTAAAGATGTGGGGAACGCCTTTCTGCTTCAGGTATTCCAGGAGGAGCTTCAACTGCGTCCCTTTACCGGCCCCGTCGAGTCCTTCGAATGTAATGAAAACCGCCAAGCGTTCTCACTCCTTGACGACTTGAATGCTTGTTAGCTGCGGATCGGCCGGGCCCTGTAGGTGATGGCCTGCCGCCACGGCGTGGCGGAGGTATGCGACTACGTCGACCGTTAAGCGTTCCCCTGGTGCCACCACCGGTATTCCCGGCGGGTACGGGGCCACCAGTTCAGCGGCTATGCGGCCAACGGACTGGGCCAGGGGCACCGATTCCTGGGCGCCCAGGTAGGCATCGCGGGGCGGGAGCACCGTTTCGGGCCAGGGTGGCTCGGGGGGCCGGGCGGGGGCGCCGGGGCCGTCGGGCAGGGCTGCTACAGCGTTTACCAGGGTATCGGCGGTCTCGGCACTATCGCCGGGGGTAAGCACAGCGAGCACGTACCCCAGACCGGCCGATTCGACCGCCACACCGTGCGACCAGAGTGCCTCGGATGCCTGAAAGCCGGTGAGACCACGGCGGGTCACGTTGATGAGGACTTTGGTTGGATCGCTCGATTCGACCAGGGAGATGCCCCGTAGGGCGGCGAGCTTTTGCCGGGTGCAGCGGGCCAGTTCGATGGCCCGGTCCCAGTTTTCCCGGCCGTGGAGGGCCAGTTCCCGCCGGGCCACATCCAGCGAGGACATGAGCAGGTAGGACGGGCTTGTGGACTGCACAAGCCGGAGCATGGCCCTGAGGCGCTGCTCATTAAGGCGGCTTTGCCGGCCCAGGTGGCAGATGCTTGACTGGGTCAGGCTGCCGCCCGTCTTGTGAATCGACTGCACCACGCCGTCGGCGCACAGTGACAGGGCCGATGGCGGCAGCGCGGGATGGAAAGCAAAGTGGCTGCCGTGGGCTTCGTCGACGAGGGCCGGCAGGCCATGCCGGTGAATCTGTGCGATCGCTTCAGACATACGGCAGGCAATGCCGTAGTAGGTGGGATGCACAAGCACAGCGGCCTTTGCGCCAACAAGAGCGTTTTCCAGTGACTGGGGGTCCGGTCCCATAGCTATATCCAGTTCTTCATGGAACTCCGCCCGCACCCAGGTAGGTCGGGCGCCCGAAAGAATCATGGCGCCTAATACGGAGCGATGGGCATGACGCGGAACGGCCACGAGATCGCCGGGGCGGCAGGCGGTCAGGATGAGCGCATGCAGGCCGGCCGTGGTACCGCCAACCAAGAAGAAAGAGCTTTCGGATCCGAAGGCCTCTGCGGCCAGGGCCTGGGCTTCTGCAATGACGCCTTCAGGCGCATGCAGGTCATCGAGACCTGGCGCTTCGGTAAGGTCGATACTGAGGGCGCCCGGTCCCATAAACTCGCCCCACTCGGCGGGAGCGGCCCGTCCAAGCTTGTGCCCGGGGATGTGCATGGCGGCACGAACGGTCCCCGCATACTGCCTGACGGCTTCAAAAAGCGGCGCCCGGTGCTGGTTCAGCGACACGATGTTCGGCTCCTTCCTGGTTCCGCGGTCATACTTCGACAACCAGGGAGTGTTTCCCTTTTCTGATTGATACGGAAAAGCCCTGCGCCCCAAGGCGCAGGGCCATTTTTCTGGTCTAGGCACCCTCAATGGGTGCCGTAACCCGTCAGGCGTGGGCTTGACCTTGACCGGCCCATGCCGAAAGGGTCTAGGCACCCTCAATGGGTGCCGTAACCCATCAGGCGTGGGCCTAATCTTGACCGGCCCAAGCCGAAAGGGTCTAGGCACCCTCAATGGGTGCCGTAACCCGTCAGGCGTGGGCCTAATCTTGACCGGCCCATGCCGAAAGGGTCTAGGCCAGTCCCATGCGGCGGCCGCGTAGCACCTTGCGAACATCTTGTCCCTTCAGCATGACGGCATCAAAGCCATTTAGCAACCGGGAGGCGATGCGGCTTCCGTAGGTATCCTCCAATTCGGCCGGGCTCAAGTTGGTGGAAACGACCATCGGCGCCTGCCGGTTCATGCGGTGATTGATAATGGTGAACAGTTCCTGCGCCACAAACTCGGTCACTTTTTCGGCGCCCAGGTCGTCAAGCACCAGCAGGTCAGCGTCCATGAGACGCTGGGAGCCTTCCTGGTACTGCTGGTCGTCATCGAACTTGTGCATACGGACGAGGTCGAGGAACTCGGAGAACGTGAGGTAGACGACCGTTTTGCGGGCTCCCACAACCACATTGGCGATAGCCGATGAGAGGAAGGTTTTGCCCCGGCCCACATCGCCCATGAGCAGCAGGCTTTCCGCCGGCTCGCCTGCGGCCACAGCGTTGCCGAACTGCCGGGTGTACCGCATCAGTTTGGCCATATAGTCACGGTCCGCCGCCGGATAGACGGTCACATCGAACTTTTCAAAGGTCTGCTCCTTGAGCGGACCGACCAGCCCCGCGGCGCGGAACAGGTCATCGAACTCCTCCTGCAAAAGACAGTGGCACTTTTGCGGAGGCCGAACGGTGTCAGGTCCGGCCTGCTCGGCAGGCAGCCAGCCCGTGTTCTTGCATGCAGGGCAGTCCCACCTGACCTCCAGGTCGGCGGGGTCGATGCTGTGCTGCCTGAACAGTGCCTGGCGCTGCGTAGAAAGTTCCAACGACCAGGCCTTGAGTTGATCGAAGCTCTTGCCAAACTTGGTCGGCGCCCGGAGCAGCAATCGGGCCAGGTCCAGGCCAATTTCAGCCTGCAGATTCGCAATCCAGGCCAATTCCGGCACCCGATCGAAAATCGCACGCTCCCGTTCTTCTCGCTCCTGCTCCAACTGACGAATGCGGGCCTCGCGGCGCCGCTGACGTTCAGTCGTCAAACTTCTTAAAGATGTGATCATAATATGTGTCATCCTTCTTCTCACGCTTCAGGAAGACGTTGCTGTTGCGCTGTGCGCTGCCCCGGCCGGCCTTGGCGCCACGGGTGGAGTCACTGGCCGCCGCCACAGACCGGCGCTTGTGCTCTGCCTCGGCCTGCTCGGTGTCGGCTACTGTTTTAACGCCCCGGTCCCGCCAGTTCTCCAGCACGCGGTTGGCGTACTGAAGAGGGTTCTGACTGCCTGTGGCCAGGTCGCAGGCTTTCATGATCACTTCGTTGCTGAAGCCCCACTCCTCGGACCAGCGGTCGAGCATGGCCTGCTCGGCGCCGGTCAGCTGCCGCTTGATGCCAATGTAAGAGATAATCGTTTTGTGCTTGGCCGCGGTTTTGCGGTTCTTCTGCATCAGGTGCTCGGCTTCCTCCGGGGAGCGAACACCAGCCTCGTACCAGGTGCGGGCGATTTGGTTGAGGTAGGTCATGCGGGTAACTCCCTGACTCTGCCCTTCACGAATGATCGCCTGAACCATGTCGGTGTCGTATTGGTAGGCGCTGACCCAATCCTGTATGTCAGCCACTTCACGGTCCGACAGGGGCCGGCCGAGCAGTTTCTGCGCTGCGGCCAGAACGGGGTCAGGCCCGTTCGTTTCAAGCTCCTGCTGGAGGCGCTCGTCTTCCTCCGCCCAGTGTACCCGGAGCCGGGAAAAGAGCGGTACGAACGTGAAGGTAAAAACGTCGCCAGCTTCTTCAATACGGACAATATCGCGCTGCTCCAGGTCAGTGGCCAGTGAGCAGATTTGGTCAAAGTCGTGCGGGTTTACCTTGCGAGAAACGACATGCGGTCCAAAGGCGCTGTCTGTGGCGCCACCGTAGTAGGAAAGCAGAACGATTAGCTTGCCCAGGGTGTCATAGTCGATGCCCAGTTCTACGGGGTAATCCATCAGCATGCGCGGGATGGTTACGAACCCCCGTTTTACAAAGGCCTGGAGAAACTCCAGTTCCCCCGTTCCCATCGAACCACGGGACATTCGCCCGCCCCCTTTCGCCACCGGCTCAAAACAATCGATTGGGTCCGATTCTCCGTGTGCCGTACTGATTCCTTCCCACAGAATCCGGCAGCCAGGGAATTACTGGAACCGGATTTTCCCCTAAGGGCATTGATTCGGCTCACCACCCTGCTCTCCCTCGCGCGAACGCGCAGAAAACGCACGCCAACATTAGGAAGACCGCGGGAACATTCGTTCCCGCGGTCTGCTGTCGATTTACAGGTCAGGATGCTCGCTCATGGCCTTAATGCGCCGGAAGCGCCGGTCGACTTCCTTCTGGAATTCGGCCACCACATCGGCAAACTGGGGCTTCATCATATGCTTGGTCTTACCCATCATCTTCAGCCATTCTTCGACAGGCACCTTCTTCCCCTTCGCCTCGGGATCGTACGTCAGCTTGGTAATGCCGCGTTCGATTTCGTAAAGCGGGAAGAAGTTGCAGTCAACCGCGGCCTGCACAATCTTGGTGCCCAGCCGCTCCTCGGAGAGCCAGTTGAGCGGGCAGGCGATCAGCATCTTGCCGTAAACCAGACCGACGTTCTGCGCATACCACTGGGCCTTGGCGGCCTTCTTCCACACATCCTGCGGGTTGGACTCAACCGCCGTGAAGACGTAGGGAATGTGGGTCGCAGCCATGATCTGCGGCGTGTCCTTGTGGTGGAAGGTCTTGCCCTTGCCCAGCGTGCCCACGTTGGAGGTAGCCGTCTTGTGGCCTAGGGGCGTAGAGTACGAAAGCTGGCTGCCCGTGTTCATGTAGCCTTCGTTGTCGTACTCCAGAATGATCATCTTGTGGTTGCGCAGGGCGGCGCCGATGGACGGGCCCATGCCAATGTCCATGCCGCCGTCGCCGGTGACCATCACGAAGGTGATATCCTCACCGATTTCAATCTCGCCGCGGCGCTTCTTTTCGTAGAACGTGTCCACCACGCCCGACAGGGTGGCGGCGCCGTTCTGGAACAGGTTGTGGATATAGGTGACACGGTGGGCGCTGTAGGGGTAACCGGTCGTCACGACCATGGCGCAGCCGGTGTGGAACAGCACTACCACGTCACCGGACAGGGCCCGGAAGAAGTTGTCCAGCGCACCGAAGATGCCGCAGCCAGGGCAGGCGCCGTGGCCCGGCACGATGCGCTTGGGCATGCCCATCATCTGGCGGGGCGGCGGCACCGTCACCTTCAGCTCCTCGCCGACCAGTTCGACCTTGACGGGGCTGGTCTGCTCTGCCTTCGTCAGGGGAGCGACAACCTCGACCGGCTGGTTCTCGGTGGCTGCTGTCAAACCGAAGTAGTCAAACGGCACTTCGACGGTGCCCTTCGACTGCATCTCCAGGGCCAGGTTGAAGAACGTGTCTGCGTCGTCCGGGTAGAAATCCTTGCCGCCCAGGCCGTACACCCGGGTAGCAATTAGCGTCTGGTTGGCGGGGTCGTCCTTCAGGGCGGCCTTGATTTCGTGGGACATGTTGCCGCCGTTGCCGCCGTAGGAGTCCGACCGCTCGCCGATGACGAGCGCCTTGACGTTGCGCAGCGCCTGCTGGATGCGCTCCACGGGGAAGGGGCGAATCAGGTGCAGGCAGAGCACGCCGGCCTTGATGCCCCGGGCGCGGAGCTTGTCGACCGCTTCCTTGCCCGTGTCGTAAGCGGAACCGAGCAGGAAGAGCGCCACCTCGGCGTCCTCCATCATGTACTCCTCGATCAGGTCGTACTTCCGGCCGGAGAGCTTGCTGTAGTCCTCAAACAGGTCGGGCAGGACCTTCAGCACATTCTGCATGGCCAAGTGGAGCTGATACTTGTTGTTGATCAGGTCCGGGTCGTTCATATACGGACCGAAGGTCTTGGGGTGACGGGGGTCAAGCGCATGAGGGAAGCCCTCGGGCTGGGGGCCGACCCAGTCACGCAGGACCTGCGCATCTTCGAAGTACTGGACCCGGCGCTTCTGGTGGCTGGTGAAGAAGCCGTCGAAGCCGACGATGACCGGCAGGCGGACATCCGGATGCTCACCGACGCGTACGGCGACCGGGTGCAGGTCGTACACTTGCTGGGGGTTGTTGCCGTACAGGATGATCCAGCCGGTGTTCAGGGCGAAGTAAAGGTCGCTGTGGTCGCCGCGAATATCCAGCGGGCCGGAAACCGCACGGGTGACCAAATCGAGAACCATCGGCATGCGAGTGCCGGACTGAACGGGCATCTGCTCCAAGGCGTAGAGGTAACCGTTGGCGGAGGTTGCGTTGAAGACACGGGCGCCGGCCACGCTGGCGCCGTAGCAAATGCCGGCAGCACCGTGCTCGCCGTCGCCGGCGATCATATGGACGGTGTTCTCACCTTCCACCTTCATTTCGTCGATGTACTCGGCGATTTCGGTGGACGGCGTGATGGGGTAGAAGCCCATCACATGGAAGTTAATCTGGCTGGCGGCGAGCGCAGCCATTTCATTACCCGACTTGAACGTATGCTTCTGGACCTTTAGCTCTTTCTCAGTGATTGCCATGTTGCCGCTCACCCCACTTATCTCCAGTAGTTGTGCTTCGTGCGATGTTCCTTGCCGTAATCGTCAGCCTCACGCAGGTCCTGCAGGGCGTCGGTCGGGCAAGCTTCCACGCACTTAAGGCAACCCTTGCAGTACTGGTAATCAATGCCCACCAGGTTCATGGCCGGCCGCCCACGCTTGTCCACACCCTTCTCCCAGACGAAGCAGAAGTCGGGGCAGACCATGTCGCACTGGGCGCAGTCAATGCAGGTATCCCGGTTGAAGCCGGGCAGGAAGCCCTGGCGGGAGGCGCTCAGGTCCTTCTTGGCCATGTTGCCGGGGTTGACGATGACGCCGCCGGGGACGGCGTTCATGTAGCCGAACAGCGGCCCGGGACGCTTGAAGGTCCGAGTCTCCAAGGTGTCGGGGCTCACGAAGGTCTCGAACACCACCTCCGCCGCGCCCCGATCGAAGCACTGCAGGTTCCCTGGCACGGTGGCGGGATACTTCTTCGTGAAAGTGTCGGTGATCATGGCCTTGAGCGCGTCGGCGTTAAGGAAGCCCGAAGCCCGGCACATGGCGCCCAGGAAGGCCATGTTGACGCGGCTCTTGGTCTCAACGGCAATGGTCATGGCGTCAAAGGTGCCGATGGTCGCGTTCTCGACCTTCAGTTCCTTCTGGATTTCAGACGGCGACTTCTTCGTGTTGACGATGACGACGCCGCCTTTGCGGAGGCCGCTCACCACGGGCTCGGTACGAATGAGCGCCTCGTGGAAGATACAGATGATGTGGGGTTCCTCAATCGGCGAACTGATACGAATCTCCGTGGAAGGCTCGGCGAAACGAATGAACGCCTTTACCGGCGAGCCCTTCTTCTCCGATCCGTAGGAGGAGAAGTTTGAGCCGTTAAAGCCCTGGTAAAGGACGCCTGCCTCGGCCAGCATTTTGCCGGCGATATTAGCACCGAAGCCGCCAATGGACTCGAGCCGGATGTTGAAAAAGCCATACTCATCCTTGATCGGAAGCTGCGTCGAAACAACAGTGGAGTCTATGGCCATAGTGCCGACCTCCCTGCACCCCATGAGTCTTTCGCCCATCGGGTAGGTTAACTTGTATGCGTCTATTGAAGTCTAAAGCGCGTCCCACCCGCAAGCCAATAGCCCTAAAGGGCCAGTCGAGGTGGTACGTATTCGCTATGTTCATCTGGCGAACCGTCGTTTTTTGGCGGCGAAATGCATGGAGCAGGGCTTGCACTTACGAGGTGTGACCTCGCTGGCCCTTGTGCCGCAAGTGGTTCATCTAGCCTTTTCGGTTGGACAGCCGGTTCCTTCGGTTGTTTGTGCATAGTACTTTTGTGCTATATCGTCGGCTCAACCGTCAGTTTGCCATTAAAAGGGACCGCTGCAGCCCTGGCCGCAGCGGTCCTTCCTCTATCTAATCCGTGTAAATTGTTACACCCTGTACGACCCGGTTGATCACGCCGGACGACGGGTTATCCGGCGACAGCCCCATCTCCAGCGAGAGAAACAGGGCGAGCAACTGGGCCACCACCACATACACGGGCGGACGTACATCATCAGGGAGCGGCTGATTTGCGGCCTTGTCGACCTCGATTACGATGTCTGCCAGTCCTGTGAGGTCGTTTCCGCTGTCCGAAACAGCCAGGGTGACCATGCCGAGATGCTTTTCCCGGAGTTCCCGCAACAGATCCAGTTCGTAACGGCGTCTGGCCGGCTGCGACGATAGGAAAGCAACGATCAGCGTTTCAGGATCAACCAGCGCCATGGGGCCGTGCCTGAGCCCCAGGAAAGAGTCAGCACGGGCCATGACTTTGCCAGCTGTCATCTCCTGTACCTTCAGGTGGGCTTCAGTGGCGGCGCCGAGCAAGGTCCCGGTCCCCAGGAAGAGCGCCCGCCCCGGTTTTTGGGCCGCCACCTGAGCGAGAGCCGTTGGATACGTTTCAAGTAGCGATTGCGCAATCTCAGCCATGCGGTGGACATTGGCCACAAACTGGTGCGGCTGGTCTGCCAGGGCCAGGCCCTGCCCGGCAACGACCATGCTGGTGTAAGAACTCGTCATGGCCAAACCGCGGTCGTTGGTCATTGCAGGAAGCAGGAGGGAAATGGCCTGCCGGTGCTCACTCGCAAGCCGGTACAGCTTCCCCGCAGGATTGCAGGTTACTACCAAGTGGGGCGCCTCCGGCCGCAGGCGACTGACCAGTTCGAATGCATGATTGCTGTCGGGACTGTTGCCGGACCGTGCAAACGACACCATGCCGAATTTCCCCGGCGGCAGGGCGTCCGATGGATCGATTGTAATCTCTGTCGACCCGATCGCCTCAGTGTGCAGGCCAAGCCGGCGGAACATCCCCATTAAGGAGAGGCCGATGAAATGGGATGTGCCCGCACCCGAGAAGATCAGCTGCCCGGCCCGGAAGGTATTCAGTATCGATGCTTGCTGCAAGACCGTTTCGGCTGTTTTGCGCCACGCCTCCGGTTGGTGGGCAATCTCCTTTGGTGTATCCATCAGCCCGCGACGGCGTCGTTCCGGCTCCGGCAGGGAGAGTAGTTCGGTAAGTCTGTTCACCTGTACACCTCTTACGAGACCTCTGGTTATGCTCTTGTCTTACTTGCCAGCCACGCCAGGGCGCCGGGCGTATTGGACCAGCCGCTAATGAATTCGTTGGCGTAAGCGGCTGCCTCTGACTCATCACCCAGGCCAATGCAGTCGGGCTGTTCTGCTGGAATCTGGCGTTCTCCAAGCAGGAAGGCCGGTACATGCGGGTTCTGCTTCACGGCATCCGCCAGCAGCCTGTCGGCTTCCGGCCCGGGGCCGTTCAGCCGATACGCCCAGAGTGCACGGGTATATGTCATGGCGGCCATGCCATCTTCGGCATGCTCGGTTAACAGTTTGCCCAGGCGAGTGTCGTCGCCCATTTCGACATAGTGACTGGCCAGTACGTAGCGATTCCCCTGGCTGTCCATGGGGTCAAACTGGAGAAGGTCCTCGTAGTGGGCAATGGCCGCTTCCTGCTCGCCGAGCAGCCAAAGGCAATCTGCCAGGCCGCGGCGGGCCCGCATGTAGGGCCGGGACTCATCGGGCCCCTCAAATACCCGGCCGTGAACGGCCGGGGGCTGATTTGCCAGGTCACGTTCCCAGGCCCGAAGACCCTCCTCATAAAGGTGCCGCGCCTCCAGCAGTTCCTTCCGCCCCAGCGCGTCGTTTCCGAGAATGACATAGGCATCCGCTGCGTCGGCCCATAGGGCAAGCGCCTTCCTGGCCAGTTGGACACGCCGTGTGCCCGTCGCCTCCCAGGCCCGGTCAACGAGGTCCAGCGCCCTGAACATGTTCCTGTCGTCAAGCTCGGGATCATCGTCGTAGGTTGGCGCCGGCCGCGGTTTGGCCGAGTTCTGGGGCTTGGCTGGGGCCGGGGTCGGGGGCAGAGCCGGACCACGCAGCAAGGCAAAATCACGGGTTCCCGCTTTCGTCATCGTGAGGCAATCAAAGCGCCAGTCTGCTCGAACCGCCGGGTCCAGGAGATCAACGTAGCGATCATCGCCCGGCATCAAATCCAGGGCGGCCGCGATTTGGCGCGCCCGTGCCCCCACTGTGGTCGCAGAGACACCGAACGATTCGGCAACTTCATCTTGCGTGATCTGGCCACCGTAGATCTGCCCCGAAATCAGGTAGGCCAGGGCGCCGACCCAGGCTTCGACCTTGGTGACCCGCGGCCTGATGGCATGAACAGCGTCCCACCAGAGCCGCAGTCCGCCCTGAGTTCGCTCCGGGGCGGCCCCCGCCTGGTGCATCTCCTTTGCCAGGAGGTCGGCTACAGTTTGCCACCTGGGATCGTCCACCGGGGAGCCCTGCACCATGCGACCATTGCGGAGCGGTATCCCAACCAGGCCGATTCCCCGAGCCTCAGCCCAGCGTGCATCGTCGACCAGACGCGGCCAACATGTCCGGTATAGATCGTCCCAAGTGGCACCGGGTTGCTGCCGACGGAGGATGCCCAGTTCCTCCCTCAACAGGTGTTCTAGCGGCGGAATCATTTCTTTGGAGATGGCGAAGCGGCTCACTCCAAACCGGTATCCTGATGGAACAGGCAGCAGTGAGGCCGCCACCCACTCTCCGGTTTTCATGACTGCCCCGCCGGCGTCTACGCGAAAGGTCTGTTGATCCCCGAGCCGGCACAGTTCCACCTCTGTAGACCCAACGGTGTTCACACGAAAGTAGCCCGGGCGGGCCTGGGCCCAGCCAGACACGAGGTCTCGTTCTCCAGGGGTCAGGCCGTCCGCTGTGCGGGCGAAGTGCTCGCAGAGTGTCGTCTCAAGATCAGAAGAGCGATAGTGAAACATCATCCAGTCCATCGGCAGGGACCGTTCGTCCGGCTTTGGCTGTGCGGGAACGCGCTGACCGAGGAAGCGGGGAAGAGCGACCGCGACTTCATGCGCAAGCTTATCGGAGCCTATAAATGTAACCAGACGGTCCAGCAGCGCATCGGATGTGCGCTTGTCGCGGAAATGCTGCAGGGAGAGAACATCGGAGCCCGGCAGGCAGCATTTCTTATACTTCTTCCCACTACCGCACGGGCAGGGGTCATTGCGTCCAATTGTCATATGCAGTCTCCTCATGTAACTCGGAGTCCATCGTATATTCCCAGTATAGTACGGAGCGTGGACAAGTTAAACTACGCTCCGCACCGAGCCTGGAAGTGCGAGGGGCGCCGGTGCACAGCACTGGCGCCCCTCGCTAAGTTTAGATCGTGACCCCGGGTCCACATACCTCGGGTGGAATGGGCGGGCACCCACCGAAAGCCGGCGCCACTTTGCACTCTTGCGGCATTACTACACCAAACGACGGCACCAGGATCTTTACGTCTGCACCTGAGGTGATAACGATGCATAGCTGAATGGTGCAGCATACATTTGGTTCGGCCCCTGTCTGCCCCATGATTGGGGGCTGCACAGTGCAAATGCAGGTACCGCGTACATCACAGGTCACGAGCGTTCCAGTTGGAGCACACAATACGGCCCGCTTCGGGAAGCTAATCGTTCTGGTCACGGTAATCGGCGCCACGTTCGGCCCGGGTACCACCGTGATGCTTAGCTCCATCGTCACCTGAATCGACACCAATGCCAAACCATCCTGGTCAGGCACAGGCTCCCGGTCCAAGATCTCGCTGCAAGTCACCTGTGTAATTTCACAACTCGTTACAGTCGCCTGGGCGCCCAGGCCGGGCACGAAGAAGCACCGTTCCAGCGTATCCTCCTGGAAGCAGAAATCATAAATCTTCCTTGCCTCAACCACCACGATTTCGCTGGGCGGCGGGCATGCGCCACCGCGCACGGGTCCCGGAACAATTCTACGATCCTGCCCACCCGTCATGGGCGGTAAGTACTGAGACACCAGACAGCCCTCCTCATGCAGGAGCTTGGTTCGAGCGTATGTGTGGCTGTGCCAGCGTTAACGTATGTGAACCGGTACCGAAGGGTGACACAACCGCCGCCAGCTTGCCCAGTGGCACACCGCCCATGTTTTGTGGGTTGGCTCTGATTCATTTTAACGTTAAACTTCGATCAACACATAACGGACAAAGGAGCTGCATTCCTACATGAACTGGACCAACAAACTGGTGGCTCTCGCTGCTGCCATGATCATCCTGACCCCGAGCGCCGCATCCGCGTATTACTGGTACACCCCGACGCGTTACTACACGCCGGCCGTGCGCACCGCCGCAGCGGCCCCGGCAGCCACACCGACCGCCTCCGCCGCTACCTCCGTCGAACAGGCACTGGTCCAACTGACCAACCAGGAGCGAATCAAGGCCGGTCTGGCACCGCTCCAGCTCGATGAGAAGCTCACCTCGCTGGCCCGCATGAAGAGCGCTGATATGGTAGCCAAGAACTACTTCAGCCACACCTCGCCCACGTACGGCACCCCGGCGCAGATGCTGGTCAAGAACGGCGTGACCTACACCGCCTTCGCCGAGAACATCGCCAAGGGCTCCACCGCCGCCCAGATTCACACCATGTGGATGAACAGCGCCGGTCACCGTGCCAACATCATGAACGTCCGGCTCAACCGCATTGGCATTGGTGCTGCGAAGAGCGGAACCGGCTACGCAGCTACCCAGCTCTTCATCACCCGGTAATTAACCCTGGCCTGCAGCGTGGTACTTTCCCCACGTTGCTGTGCCGGGGTTTTTGCGGTCACCAAACCTCAGATTCCGCATAGCATGTCGTACCCAAAACGCGGTCCGACCAACAGGGGGATGTGCCAATGTCTGACCCTACACTTCCACCCGCCCGGGGGGACATGGACGAAGAAGAGGTGCTGATTCTCGGGCCCGAAACCGTTGTGGCCCTGCGGCAGGGGCCGATACCACGGCCGCGCCCAAAGGCGAGCCGCAAGGTGAGCGGCAAAGCCCAGGTTCCGCCTCCTCCCGCAGAGCCTTCCGCGACCACAGAGTTGCCCCCGTCACCGCTCGGCGGCCGGCCGATGACGCCCACCAGCGTCGCACATAGCTTTTACTGGCCCGCACAGCCGGCTTCCAAGGGAGCCATTCCATACGTCTACCGCGCCGCGTTTGACACAAAAAACCACCCTCGTTAACTTGACGGGGGTGGTTTTCCTATCGCTCTAACCGCGTTCTGCGGAACAGAAGAGGGCGCCGCAGCTTGGCCAGCGGCATGTCGCCCGCCTGTGGGAGCAGAATGACGCCGAGGCCCAGCAACCCTTCCGGGGGCCGCGGCAAACGGCACTGCTCCAGTTGCCGTCCATTCCGATACATCATCCGCACAAAGGACGGAGCGCTCATCAGCGCATCGTGCAATTGCTCGCGATTGTGCACCTCATAATCATCAATCGCCAGAATCACGCTGCCCGGCCCGAGACCTGCCGCGAGGGCTGGTGAACCCGGCAGCACATCCTGCACAGCAACACCCTTTGCAGGCCGCTTCAAGTACGACTCCCCGACCAACTGCACCCGGCCCGACCAAACCGCCATGAACTCGTGCCCGAAGGCGCTGAAAAGCACCGCCAGCCAGACCAGGGGCCGCCAATACCCCGCCGCCATGGCCAGGCCTAAGAGAACAAAGCTGAAGGCAAACATCAGCCCGCTAGACTGCCTCGCACGGGTATCCGGCGGGGCCGTAATGGCCAGGTCGCCATAGCCCAGGGTTACCACGAACGGAATGAACTCCCATCCAACCTGTGCTGCCGTATTGAGAAGTGCGTCAGGCCGCATCATCGGCCACCAGACCGGCATATCAACGGGCACCGGCACTGCCGCCGAGAATATGGGCAGCACCAGGGGCACTGGCCAGAAACGCTGCATCATGAACCCGGGCACAGCCTCACCCATTGAGCCGCTTATGGAGATGGGGGTCGCGCACGTGGCGCCGCTCAGCCAAATGAGCAGCGACTCCACCATATGCAGCACGGCCACCAACGCCATCAGGGAAGCCACATCAACCCGGGGCCACCCGAAGATCAGATAGACCAACGACACCAGGGCGCCCGAGTACGCAAAACAGAAGAACCGGGGATTCAGGGCGCCCAGCACCACCGAAACGGGCCACAAGTACAGCAGAGCAGAGGCGGCGCCTGGCACATTCACCAGGCCCACCCCTGTCAGCGTCAGAATCACACTCCCGAGCGCCCCGCCGAAGACCCCGACAATCAGTGAGTAGAAAGTCTGTTCAAGCGGCGAGTGCTTGGCGACTCCGTATAGTTCAGCTTCCTTTGCCTCGACCCGGCGGTACTGCATGTAAACCAGCACCACCGCAACCAGGAGCAGCGTCAACGCCCAGCCGTTCAGAATCACCTTAGGCAGGGTTTCGAGCAGATTTCCCATGATGCCAAGCAGCGATGCCAAAGGGTTTCCCTCCAGGCCCTAGCGCTTGAGCGTCTTGATATGTTCGATCGCCTTCTGCAGTTGGACGTCTCCGGGTTCGCCAGGCAGTACCTTCTCTACCTGCTTCACCTCAACGTCCGGCTCAATGCCCTTTTCATGAATCGCATTACCGCCAGCGGTCAGATAGTGGGCGGTAGTCAGCTTGATACCAGCACCGTCAGGGAGATTGTAGAACGTCTGCACAATCCCCTTGCCGAAAGTTTTCTCACCCATCAGTACGCCCGTCTTCGTATCCTTCAAGGCGCCGGCCACAATTTCGGCGGCGCTGGCGCTGTTCTCATCGACCAGCACCAGCAGGGGGAGCGGGAACCGTTCGGTGCCCTTGGAAGTCAGGGTCTCCTTAGGGCTCCCCTTCGGTTCGATGTACGCAACAGGCTGCTTGGCGGGCAGGAAGAGCGAGGAGACCTCCACCGCCTCATCCAGATAGCCGCCCGGGTTCATGCGCAGGTCGAGAATCAGCCGGTCCATACCCTGGGCGTTCAATTCGGCCAGGGCCTTGGAGACCCGCTTGTTAACATCGGCATTAAACTCCAGAATGCGGATGTAGCCGATGCCCCCGGTCAGCATCTTATGTTCCGTCGTTTCCAGCTCGATGGTCGCCCGCGTAATAACGAACGAAATCGGCTCGCCGACGCCTTCGCGCTGAATCTTGATGTTTACCTGCGTGCCCTTGGGACCCTTGATTTTGGCCACGGCTTCGTCCAACTTCATGCCGCGAATATCCTTGCCGTCGACCTCAACGATGGCATCGCCGGCCTTGATACCCGCCTGATCGCCCGGGCTACCCTTGATGGGCCGCACAACAGTAATGAGGCCCGTCGTCTTGGATTCCTCCACATGCACGCCAATGCCGCTGAACGAGGGCTGCAGATGGTCCTTGAACGACTGAAACTCCGCAGGCGTGAAATAGGTAGAGTACTTGTCCTCCGTAGCGGCAACCATGCCCTTCAGGGCGCCCTCCGTCAACTTCTCGCCGTCCACCGACCAGAGGAACTTTTCGTTGATGTACTGCTGGATCAACTCGACCTTTTGCATGTCAACGCCGTTCGGTGTGGCTGCCTGACCGCGGGGCGCTTCCTGTGAAGCGACCAAATTGCTCAGGCGCGGGAGCAGGTTAGCTGACCCGGCATAAAAGCTCAGGCAGCTGCTCAGAAACACCATCACGACCGTTAAGGTCAGCGCCTTGCCTCGCTCCATCATCCCGCTGGTCATCCTCTCGGGGTAACTTAACGCAACTTTACCCAATGTTATCTGACTCTGAGTGAGAGTATACTCCCCGGCTGAAAGCTCGGTCAAACCTAAAAACCAGCCTCAGGAACCCAAGAGCTCCTGAGGCTGCGTAGGTCACTGCAAATAGGACATGGGGTCCTCGGGCGTCCCGTTGACGTGAATTTCCAGATGAACATGCGGTCCCGTTGACCAGCCGGTCGAGCCGGCGTTGGCAATTTGCTGGCCCTTGGAGACGGAATCACCCACCGAGACCAGCAGTTTGGACGAATGGCCGTACCAGCTGGCAATACCGTTGCCATGGTCGATGACGGTCAGGTTGCCGTAAGCGTCGTTCCAGCCAGCGACCATGACGACGCCGCTTTCAATGGCAAAGACCGGCGTGCCGTAGGTGGCGGCAAAGTCGGTTCCGTAGTGCTGGCGCCACTCACCCAAAATGGGGTGCATGCGAGGGCCGAACGTATCGGTAATGGTGTAGTTGCGCACGGGGTAGACCGGAGCAAAGGCGCCCCCCGCCGGCCGCTGCATTTTCTGCTGCAACTCCCACACCTGTGCGGCGATGGCGTTGGTCTCGGCGTCGTACGCCTCCAACTGAGCCCGCAGGCTGGAAACCCGGGTGGTCAGGCTGCGCGAGACCTGCTCATGTTCCGCCCGCCTGGACGCAACCTGCTGCTCCCGCTCCATGGCCCGGGCCCGCAGGGCGAGCAGTTTCGTCTGCTGGTTGGCTACATCGGTCCGCTGTTCTTCCAGCTCGCGCTTTTCCACTTTGATGGAGGCAAAGAGCTGCGAGTCGCGCCGGACCAGAAGCTTGACCATATCGAACCGGCTGATGAAGTCACTGAAGGAATTTGAGCCGAGCAGAACGCCGATGTAGTTGACACTCCCTGCCTCATGAATCGCCCGGACCCGGGCAGCAAAGAGCTTTTTGCGTTCTTCGTACTGTTGTTCCGCTTTCTTTAAGTCCGCTTCGACTTTTTTCAGTTCGTTGGTGACCACGGCGACCTGGCTGTTGATTACGTCAGCCTCACTTTTGGCCACCGCGTACTCTTGCTGGACCAGGTTCAGCTTAGTCTGGGCCTCTTCAACTTCGTAGTTGACTCGCTCCAGTTCGTTGGTCGCCTGGCTCTTCAGGCGGCTGATGTCATTCATTTGCTGCTGGAGTGCGTTGATATCATCAACCGTGCCGGCTCGGGCCGGAGGGACACTCATGGAGACAATTGCCGCCAGCAGGGCGGTGGTCACAAGAGCCTTTCGAATGCGGACTGGGCCGCGCCTGAGTCGCATGCCCCGCATCACCTCCACTATACCTTCAGGAACCGGCGCAAGGAGATCAGGCTGCCGACGGCGCCCAGCACAGCACCCAGCACCACGAGCCCAAGGGTCTGGTTCATGAGTACCTGCTCAGGGCGGACGACGGGCCAGAACGGAATCTTTTGGGTGAGATAGACGACAACCTTGCTGTACCCATAACCGGTGAGCCCCATGGCGACCAGGGCGCCAAAGACGCCGAGCAGAATGCCCTCCATCATGAACGGACGCCGGATATACCAGTCGGTGGCGCCAACAAGCTTCATAATGCCGACCTCACGGCGGCGGGCATAGACAGAGAGTCGGATGGTATTGGAGATGGTAAGCACAGTAGCGACAATCAACATCAGGACAAGGCCAATGCCGCCATAGCGGATAGCCTTGGTAAACGCCATCAATGTATTGACGTAATCCTGACCGTAGTTGACGGTGCTGACACCGGCAATTTTGCGGACAGCTTCGGCGATGCCGGCAACCTGTTGCACGTCGAGTGCCTGAATGTCGAGAGAGTCGCGGAGGGGGTTCTCGCCGTCAAGGCCTTCGAGGATATCTTTGTGTTCGCCGAACTCCTCGTTCAGCTGCGAGAGCGCCTCGTCGCGGCTGACGAACCGAACCTCCTTAACCCCGGGAATTCTGAGAACTTCTTCCACAATAATCTTCTTCTGATCTTCCGTGAGTTCCTGCTGGTTGCATGTCGGATCGGTATCATCCACAGCACAGAGGTATGCCTTTACCTGCACTTCACTTTCGACCGATGCGGCCATGAAATCCAGGTTCAGGGCCAGCAAGAGCACGGCCGCCAACACCATGAGCGAAACGGCGACGGTCGCGATGGAGGCCAGGGACATAAGCGAGCTGCGCGTCATGCTGCGCAGCGCATCGCGAATGGCGGTTACCCAGGCTCTAGGATTCATAGCCATAGGTCCCCCTCTCCTCGTCGCGCGCCACTCTGCCCCGTTCGATTGCCACAACACGTTTCTTCATGTCGTTGACGATGTTCTTGGCATGCGTTGCCACGACCACCGTGGCACCCATTTTGTTGATGTCGGTAAGGAGCTTCATAATGGCCCAGGAGTTCTCTGGGTCCAGGTTGCCGGTGGGCTCGTCTGCAACCACCAGCACCGGGTTCCGAACGATGGCCCGCGCCACCGCCACCCGCTGCTGCTCGCCGCCGGAGAGTTCGCTGGCCCGGGAGTGCGTTTTGTGGCGCAGACCGACCAGTTCGAGGGAGGCCGGCACGCGCCGCAGAATCTCCCGGCGGCTCACGTCGGTGCACTCCAGCGCAAAGGCGACATTCTCAAAGACGGTCCGCTCGGGGAGCAGCTTGAAGTCCTGGAAGATCACGCCGAGCTGGCGCCGCAGATAGGGCACATCGCTGTCACGCAGGCGGGAAATATCCTTGCCGTCGAGGAGAACCTTGCCCGTGCTGGGCAGTTCCTCGCGATAGAGCAGTTTCATGAGGGTGGATTTGCCGGCGCCGGACGGTCCGACAACAAAAACGAACTCGCCTCGCCCAATCGACAAGTTGATGCCGTTGAGGGAGGGGGAATGTGCGTTTGGATAGGTTTTTGCTACGTTTACGAACTGAATCAACCAGGTCACTCCCTCTCGTGGCGGCTACAGATTACGTCACTTACGGGTTTTCGACAATGTGCGAGTCCTTCCCTCTCCATCCGACGTAATTCGCCGCATTGGGGTTTCTGGCGCGGCTGGTGTTTTGTGCAAAAAAATGCGGAGGGGCGAAACCCCTCCGACGGTTATCCCGGAAACTGACCAGTCCGGGCAGTATGTGCGAACAGTTCCCAGCCAATCATGCCTACGGTGCGGGCTGCTTTAATGGCCGCCTCAGCGTCGTACTCGACTCGGATGATGGTGCACATGGTCAGGCGCCCACGTTCCGCCTCGACCAGCGCGTAGCTCGGCCGAGGGTCACCATCGAACGGGAGACCGACGCTGCCGGTATTCATAACGGTAAACCCGTGAACCACCCGCACAAAGGCCCTATGGCAGTGCCCAAAGGCAGCCATTTGCGTGGACTCAGAAGAACGGAGCGCCACCATCTGCTCGTTGGATGCCCAGGGCATGGTCAGCACGTAATTATCGCCGGGGGTGGCGTGGAATAGCTCCACGCTGGTTCCTTCCCAACTCTCGGCCAAGTGCACGGGGAAGTTCTGCAGCCAGTCCTGGTCTGCCCGGGTGAGGGCGGCCAAATGCCGGTGAAAGTCGGCCCGGGCTGCCACCTGGCTCGCATTCTGCGGCGGGAAACGGTCCGGGTGAAAGTCGGGATGGTAGCACCCGTCGGCATTTCCCAGCACCACCGGGCACCCCAGGTCGCGGACCCGGTCGACGCATTCCTTGGGCAGCGGCCCTTTTAGCGTAATATCGCCCAGGCAGATGATACGGTCGACGCCCCGAAGGGCGATGTCCGACAGGACCGCCTCCAGGGCGTGGTAATTGGAGTGAATGTCGCTGAAGAGCGCGATGCGCATGCTACCGCCCCCGCATTCTTTGGGCCGCCACCATCGCCATGAACTTGAACAAGGGCGGCAGGCTGCGGCTGTAGCGCCCAAGTTTGACGATGCGGAACAGCCACTCGAGGTTGCTCTTGATCATCCATTCGGGGGCACGGGGGGCTGCGCCTGCCCACACGTCAATCGTTCCGCCGGCGCCAATGCCCAGTTTGGCACGCGTTTCGCGCAGGTGCGCGGCCAACCACTCTTCCTGCTTCGGCATGCCCATGCCTACCACCAGCAGGTCCGGACGGGCGGCGGCGATGGCGGCGATGACCGCCGGTTCCTGGTCGGGCTTGTAGTACCCGTGTTGGTGTCCGGCGATGGTAATGCCGGGAAACCGCTCCTTGAGCCGTCTGGCCGCCTCGGCAACCACTTCAGGGCGCCCACCCAGGAGGTAAACGCTGCCCCGGCCACGGTTCGACATCGCCGCGATGATGTTTGTCGACAGTTCGACACCAGCAACCTTCTCTGGCACGGGGTCGCCAAGGATCCGGGAAGCCATGAGTACGCCGATTCCGTCGGGGATCACGAGGTCGGCGCCGTTTTCGATGGCGGCAAAGGCGGGGTCTTTCACCGCCTGATAGACGTGCTCGGCGTTCGGTGTCACGATCAGGCGGGGCTGGTCGCCTTCGGCCCAGGACAGGCAGCGTTCGACCGCCTCCGCCATGGTTACTTTATCTACACCCAACGCGAGAATCTGCGTACGGCTCATGGCGTTTCTCTCCGCTTCAGTAGGTCGATTGCAAGGCGGGCGTTCTCGCGGGAGAGCGGCGTCAGTTCGGCAATTTTCGCCAGGAGTTGTCGACGGGTGGCGTCGGCATCGGCCAGCCCCCGGCGCCCGGCTGCGACCACCGCGTCGGGGTCGAGCAAGTTCGTGGCGCCCGCCACGCTCTCACCAATTTGCCTGAGGAATGCTTCATTCTTAGGGTCGTAGGAGAGTCCCACGAGCGGCACGCCGTTCATGGCCGCAAAGACCAGTGCGTGGTACCGCATGCCTATGAGCAGGCTGCACCGGGCCACCATGGCATGCACCTGGTCCCAGGTGTACTCGGCCCGGGCCAAAACGGCCGGGGTCTCCATGAGGGCGGCGACCCCCTCGGCGGCCTCCACATCGGCCTTGCGCATCATGGGGATGAACACCACCTGGGCGCCCGACTCACGGGCAAGCTGGTCCAGGGCACGGGCCAGGCCTGGCTCGGCCGGCTCCTTCCACTGGTGCCACCGCCGCACCGAAACCCCGATGATGGGGCGGCTAAGGTCTGCCCCGGCCTCCCGCAGGTAAATCGCCCCCCGCTCCGGGTCCGCCGGACCGAGGGCCAGTGCCGGGTCGGCGGTCACCTGAATCGGTGGCCGGGAGACACCCAGGTGGCGGAAAGTCGCGGCCGCTTCGGCGTCGCGGGTTGTGATCAGGTTCACCCCGTTGACCACAGGCGGAATCATCGCACGGCTCAGGGCCCGGGTGACGGGACCAATGCCCTGGGCGTAGAACATGATCGGCCGGCGCCGCAGCCTGGCCATCGTCAGCAGAGCCAGGTAATAGGTCAGCGACTTGCTGCTCGTGATGTCCTGGAGCAGGCTGCCGCCGCCGGAGACGAACAGGTCGGCCCGGCCCATGGCACGCCATATGTTCTTGAAATCGCCCCGGCTTACGGCGTTCACGCCATGCATGGCCCGGGTTTGCGCTGCGGTGCCCGATATCACGGTAAACCGTGCATCAGGCTCCAGGTCCCGCAGGGCCCGAATCATGCCCGCCAGGATGGCTTCATCGCCGGCGTTGTGAAAGCCATAGTAGCCGGAGACCAGGATGTTTGCCATGACGAGGTCTCCCCTTCCCCGACCAACAGCGCCAGCCGGGCTTAGTGTATCACGTCTGCGAACGTTTGCCGAACTTGCGGAGCAACCCGGACCGGGCTTCCGCCACCTCTTCACTGCCGAAGAGAGCCCCCAGAACTACATGTACGACCACAATCATTCCGAGCCCGGCGCCAAGACGAACCGCCTGCGCCGCAAGCCCGGAGCCATCTACAAGTCGCTGTGCCAGGGTGTATGTGCCCAACCCAGCCAGACCACCGGCCACGGCTGTGCCGGTGTGCAGCCCCACCGTGCGGAGCAGCGCCCGCAGGTCGAGCGCACCCAGCCGCCGGGCCAGCCGCCAGAGCAGGAACAGAATCGCCACCATGGTGGACAGGCTCGTGCCCAGTGCCAGGCCGCCATGACTGAGCGGCCCTACCAGCAGCAGATTGAACCCAATATTGAGGCCCACCATGCCAATCGCGGCGATCATCGGTGTGAGGGTATCCTGCAGGGCGAAAAAGCAACGGTTCAAAAAGTCGAGCCAACCGAAAAAGAGAATACCGAGGGCGTAGAACTGCAGGGCGAAGGCCGTGGCTTCGGTGGCACGGGGGTCAAAAGCGCCCCTTTGAAAGAAGATCTGCACCACGGGCTCCCGAAACAGAATCAGCCCGACCGACATGGGCAGCAGAACGAACGACAGCATGCGCAGCCCCCGGACCAGGCTGTTGCCCAACCCGTCCAGCTGGCCCTTGGCCACCAGTTCGGCCAGGAGCGGGTACATGACGGTCGTGACCGCCGCACCGATAACCCCGTAAGGCAGGGAATTCACCCGTACCGCATAGTTGAGGGCTGATATGCTACCCTCTGCCAGACCGGAGGCCAGGTACCGGTCTACGAAATTCTGCGACTGCACGGCCAGGGTGGTCAGAATCACCGGCAGAATCAGGCGCAGAACTTGGTGGAGGTCGGGATTCCGCCAGTCGAGCACCGCCTCGTAGCGGTAACCCAGACGGGGCAGCCAGGGAACCTGCACCAGCATGGTAAAGACGGCGCCGAGGACCACGGCGTAGGCAACCCAGTGAATCTGACCGGGGCCGGAGACCATCAGCAGCCCGCCTACGACCGCCACGTTGCTGACAAAACCCATCAGGGCCGGCGGCGTGAACATGCTGTTGGCATTCAGCACAGCCGAGGCCACGCCGGCCACCGCCAGGAAAAACATCATTGGGAGCATGATGCGGGTGAGGTTGACGGCCAGCGAAAGCGCTGCCGGCGGAAGACCCGGCACCAGCATAGGCAGGAATGACGGTGACAGCACCCACCCGAGGCCGACCAGGAGCACGGCGAGGATGAGCGTGGCATTCAGAACGATGTTGATCAGCCGCCAGCCTGCGGCCTCGCCCCGCCGCTCTACCACGCTCCGGTACACCGGAATGACCACCATGACCAGCGCCGCCGAAACGGAGGCAAACAGGGCGGTGGGAATCTCCTGGGCGACCAGGTAGGCGTCGGTGGTGTGGGTCGCCCCGAACCGGGCTGCCAGCAGCGATTCACGAAGGTAGCCGAGCAGGCGGCTGGCAATGAGCGCCAGGCTGACCAGACCTGCCGCTTTGAAGATGGAGCGCCCACGGGCGGAGGTCATAGCAGTTCCTCATACATGGCCGCAGTGAGTGCGGCCATGTGCCCGGCGCCGAAGCGGTCGTGCGCCCGGCGGCGGCCCGCCTGGCCCAAGCGGGCCGCCAGGCCGGGGTCGGCCAGCAGGCGGCGCACCGCTGCGGCCAGGGCGCCCGGGTTCTCCGGCTCCACCAGCAGGCCGGTCTCGCCATCTACAACCACTTCGGGCACTCCGCCCACCCGGGTCGCCACCACCGGGCGCCCGGCGGCCATGGCCTCGACGATCACCAGGCCCAGCCCTTCGGACCGGGAGGAGAGTACAAACACCCCGGTTTCGGCCATGAATGCGGGCACATCGGTCACAAAGCCCCTGAACTCGACTTGCTGCGAAACACCCAACTCGGCAGCCAGTCGAGGCAACTCTTTCTCCAACAACCCCTCGCCGCCCAGGAGCAACCGCGCTTCACCGCCGCGCAACTCGGCGACTGCACGCAGCAAGACGTCGAAGCCTTTCTCCGTCTGCAGCCGCCCCAGGGCGCCGAGCACGCCCGGCACCAGCGGTGCCTGACGATCGTACTCCGCCAAGTCTACGCCTCCGGGAATGACCCGCACCCGCCCCGGGTCGGCGCCCTGGGCGACCAGCGCCCGTTTCACCGCCTCCGACACGGCCACAATGCGGTGGGCAAACAGCGTCACGGCCAGCTTCTTGGTCAGCCGCCCCGCCCCCCGCACCTGAATCGCCTGCTCCTCGGCCGCAGCCAGCCCGTGCTTGGTATACACAATACGAGCGCCCGCCAGAGCCGCGGCAACCCGGCCGGCCAGAGAGCCGTGGGTATGCGCGATCTGAGGGCGCCACGTGCGCATATGCGCAGTCAGCGAGCGCAGCGCCGGCCAGGAAAACGACGTGTTGGCGCCGGGATACAGAAAAACCGGAAGCCCGATACGCCGGACCGCGGCGGCCAGGTCCCCCTCCGGGCACGCGACCGCCGTGTCAAATCGATCTGCAATAGCGGGCTGGGTCAGCAGCGAGAGCACGTACCGCCCAGCCCCACCAATGTTGGTATCGCTGCAAATGTGCAGGACTCTGGGTTTCACGCCTTTGCGCCCTCTTTGTCTCCCAGTGCCAGTCCCATGCCCAGGCCGGCCACGGCCCAGAACGAGATCAGCAGCTTGGGGTTGTACCAAATATGCTCGGCCCAGGCGTGAACGAGCACGCCGACCATAGCGGCGGCCACGGCCGCAACCACCGGGCTCCGCAGTTTCTGCGCCCCGACCACCAGCGTCCGGCGCACTACCGTAAACAGAGACCACAGAATGGTCAGGAGCCCGAATATGCCCGTTTCCGCCCACATTTGCAGGTAGGTGTTATGGGCGTGAGCTGCCCGGGCGCCCGACAGCATGAACTCCTGGTACACATCAGTAAAGGCCTTCCCACCGAGCCCCGAGCCGAGCACCCAGAACTTCTGGATCAAGGCCAGAACACCAACGCGAATATTGTTCCGGTACACGTTCGACGTGTGCTTCGGGTCGAGCGCCGTCGCCACGCGGGCTTTGATCGAGGCAGGCGCGACAATCCAGGCAGCAATCGCAGCCAGGACCAGGAGGAACGACCACCGTGCGGTCCGCAGCAGAATGAACACACAGGCAGCCACAGCGAAGGCAGCCCAGCCCGCCCGCGACTGCGTCAGCAACAGGGCGATACCCAACAGCCCGATGACGCCGGTAAGCAGCCAGCGACGCTTGGGCTGCTGGACCCACAGGCCCACTACGATCGGCGTGTAGAGTTCGATAAACTCCGCCAGGTAGTTGGGGTTGTTCATACCGGCGAACGTCCGAACCAGATTGCCTTCGGAAGGGTCAACCCAGTTTTCCTCAACCACCGGTGGGAACTTGAACTGATACATGGCCCAAAGCGCCATCAACACGCCAGCGACCATGACCGGCCCCATAAAGGCCGCCACGTCCCGCGTGTTTCGGGTCAGGTTGACCATCAAAAAGAAGGCCAGCCCCGCCGTTACCCACAGGATGAAGGTCTGCATGCTGGCGGCGCGGTCCGCGCTCTGCCAGGTGGCAGCACCGGCCACCAGCAGGAAACTGAGCAGCGGCACAAAGGCGGACGAAGCCCGCCAGGAAAAGTCGCCGGTAAACACTTTGGCGAGCAGCCAGAGTCCCGCGACACCCCACACACCCAGCACCAGCAAGATGGTTGGGTTCAGACCACCCTGACCTTCGCCTGGGCTGGGAATCAGGGCGATCAGGCCCAGTGCGGCGCCCAGCAGAGGCAATAAAGGCGAAACGGTCCGCTGATCGGACTCGGCGGGCGCCAGTTCGGTATCACCTGCGTACCCAACGGCCGTCTGACAAAGGAAGCTCGAAGCAAAGTAGGGCTGGAACCAACGAATAACGGCCTTACCCGCACGAACGAATAGACTCGACTCCCATGTTCCCAAAAAGAAGGGCACTGCCCTGCGGACTGGCCGGGCAACCCAACCGTTGAAAGCCAGCAGGAACCGGCCGATCAGGCTCCGGGAAAACGCCTCGCTGTCCGGCCAGTCAGACAGTACTATGCGCCCCACCACACTGTGCGGGCCAACGCGCCCGATGTACCGGAACACGGCAGTGATCGCCCGGTAGATGAGGCTCCCTTCCCACACGCTCAGCAACCAGGTCAGGAAGTAGCTCGACTCCCAGGCGCCCTGCCAATCGAACTGCGCCATGCGAACACCTTCCTAGTCCTAGGGCTTCGGAGCGATCGGCAGATCGATCAGCACGGGCTGGAAAGCCCACTCGGGTGTTTTCAGTTCGAAAAGCCGGCCACCGCGCAACTCGATGCCACCGAGGGAAGAGCCGTTCGAGGTGACCCGACCGGTGCCCTCCACCGTGATTGTCAGGTCTACCCTGGTCTTGGACTCGTACTCCTTTTCGGGGCCAACGATCATCGTAGGCTTGGTCTCCGCAGCGACGATCTTCCCCATATGGGCGTTTGACTTGCTGTCGTAGACCTCCACCCCGGGCCGAAGAAAGGCCACGGTCGGCTGCGTAACGTTGGGCAGGTAGAACTTTACCTGTACCGTCTTGGTCTCCCCAGCCGGCGCCGCTGCCTCCTTGGTCATCGCCTTATAGCCAAAGCGACCAGCCACGGCCACGACAGCCAGCACAACAACCAGGTCCAGCAGGTTAACCTTTCCGAACAGCCGTCCCTTTTGATCGATGATTGTCACCTAAAGCACCTCCGCGTACACGTCCAGAATCTGCGTTGTAATGGCTTCGATTGATAAGTTCTCCACCACGTAGCGCCGCCCCATTTCACCGCACTGCTCCCGCAGGGCGGAAGCGTCCGGTTTTAGCAGGCGCGCCACATCGGCAGCCATCTCCTGCGCATGCAGCGGCCGCCCGCCCTCCCGGGCGGTAAAGTTGGCCGCCGCCCACTCCTGCAGGCGCTCCGGGGTCAGAATTCCCCGGTAGCCGCCCTCTCCGGCTACAACCACGGCGCGGGAACAGGCCATGCCCTCAATGGCCGTACGGGCAACGGCCACCACACAATCCGCCAGGTTGAAGAACCGGGGCACGTCCAGTCGCAAGCCTACGGCCACAGCCGCCTGCCGCCCCATGCGGGCATTCAGTTCCTCCGCCCGCCGGCGGACCTCGGCGCCCCGGTCACCGTCGCCGAGCACCCAGAGCCGCACACCAGGGATTTCGCGTTCGATCAGCGGCAGCGCCTCGAACAACGTCATCGCCACATCGGCGAAGGGGCCGTCCAGCCGGCTGGCATGGACCACGTGCGGAGCGGAAGCCTGCACGCCGAACTCGGTCAGGAGCGGAGCGATATCAAGCCCCGGGCGAAAGAGGTTCGTATCAAAACCGTTCGCCACCACCCGCACCTGCGAAGCCGGGGCGCCTAATCGCTCGATTAAGTGGCGGCGCACATCATCACTCACGGCGATGGTGCGGTCGCCAAACGTGGTCAGGAATTTCCAGGGGAAACCGGCGTTGTAGACGCCATGGTACGTGGTTACAAACGGCATGGGGCGTCCACGCAGCGCCAGCGACGTAAGCCAGGCCGGAATGCGGGCGTGCGCATGGACCAGCCCGACTTGCTGCTCCTGCAGCAACCGCCGCAAACGGCGATAAGCCCGGAACAGCACGACCGGGCTGCGGGAGGCCATTGGCACTTCCACATGGGGAATGTCTGCCTCGGCCAGCATGGAGACCATTCTCCCGCCCGCCGATGCAACCATGACCTTATGCCCGCGGCGCTTAATCTCGCGCGCCAGGCTGATCACATGGGTCTCCGCCCCGCCCAGGTCCAGAGCCATAGCGGCCAGCAAAATGGGTGGAATGGTTGTTTTCATGGGTGCGCTGTTCCCCCCAGCCGGCGGCGTTCAATGCCGCCGGACCCAGACTCTTCAGGCTGTCCTCGCCATTTTACACGTTGGGCATGCGTCGGACAAGTGTGATTGGTAAATATTACTGTCCAGCGGACCTCACGGTGTACGGACCCTTCACGATGAGAATCAGGTCTGCCTGCGCCAGCATGCCACGCCCGTCAGACACGGGAATCACGAGCAAATGGTTCGGCGGCACCTGCGCACCCTGCCACAGGTCTACACCGTCGGTCGCGTCAAGCACGCCGCCCATCGCGCTGACGATGGCCGTCGCCTTGCCGCCCCGCAGCACCATTTCGGTGCCGCTCTCACCCAGAATGGTAGAACCCTTGGGCACACGGACGACCTCGAATGACGACTTCATCTGCGCCAGGCGGCTTTCCAAGTACGCCGCATCAATGCCACCCGTGCCGCCGGTACCGCCCGCGGCGACCTTGGCATCCACATAGGCCTTGTCGGCCAACCCGGCCACCTTGCCGTCAACGTACGACTTCTGGGCCATGCCCGCCACCAGGCCATCCACATAAGCCTTATCCACAAGCCGCGCCACAGCCTGATCGATGTACTCCTTGCTGACAAACTGGGCGACAGCTTCATCCACATAGCTTTTCGTCACCAGGGGATCATCCACCGTCCCCGGCTCACCCGTTGCTGCAAAAGCACCACTTACCCAAGATCCCGCCCCCAAGAGACCGGCAACAGCTACAAGCGTAATTACAGCACGTCTCATCATCATGACAGCATCCTCCCGATCTCGATTGACTCCCTGCCCTAAAGATTCGCTCCGCTGAACGCTAACCCTGTTGGTAAATTTCCGGGGTCTATTCCCGCGCCTGTCCCGATAGGAATACTGCGGGGTGAGACTCATGCGTCACCAGAAACAGATGATCGCACTGGCCATCTGCGCCGTCCTGATCAGCGGTGTGGCCGGCACATACAACGGGCTGTCGGCCCGCGCCGCCTCTCCTCATCAGACGGAAGAACTGCAGGTACAAGTTTCGCCTGGCTATGCAATTCGCATGGCGGCCGACCAGTTTTCCGCGCCAGTCGGCCTCGCAGCAGGCGACCGGGGCGATGTTTTCGTCGCCGAAGCGGGCCGGCTCGACGGCACGGTGCCCCGCGTCCTGAAACTCGGCAGGAACAACAAGCACGTTGTCGTGGCCGATGATTTCAAGGCGCCCCTTACCGGCCTGACCTGGTATGAAGGGAGACTCTACGTCGCCTATGTGGGCGGGGTGGACATGCTCGACCCCGCCACAGGCAACCACCACCCGATTCTCGCCAAACTCCCGGCCGGCGGCGACTACCCCAACGGGGCCGTCGTCTTCGGGCCTGATGGCAAACTCTACTTTGGCATCGGTTCCGCCACCAACAGCGGGGTGGTGGGTCTGGACAACATTACCCGTGGGTGGGTTGCCGCCGCCCCTGACGTCCGCGACATCCCCTGCAGGGAGATCAAACTGAAGGGTCTTAACTTCAACGTGAACAACCCGCTCACGGCCAAAGACCCGCACGACGAGGCCGCCACGGGCGCCTTCTCGCCCTTTGGCACCACCACGGCCCGCAACCAGGTCATTCCCGGCGCCCTGCCCTGCAACGGCGCCATTCTGCGGGCCAACCCCGACGGCACCAGCCTCGAAATGGTCGCGTGGGGCATGCGGTACCCCGCCGGGCTCAACTTCGCCCCGGGCGGCGACCTGTACTTTACCATGCAAGGGTTTGAAGAGCGGGGCAGCCGGCCCATCGTCGGTGACCGCGACTACCTGTACAAAGCAGTGCCAGGTGAATGGTACGGCTGGCCAGACTTTGCCGGCAACCGCTCGGTGACCAGCGAGCAGTTCCAGAAGCCCGGCAGCCCCGTCTCGCCCCTCCTGGCAGAGGTCCCGGGCCAGCCGCCGTTGCCTATTACCTCCTTCGCGCACGGCTCGGGTGCTTCCGGCCTCCTCTTCCCGCCGGACTCCTTCGGGCTGAGCGGCGACGGGCTGGTTGCCATGACCGGCAACATGGTCGTGCGCGTGAATCCGAAAACCGGCGCATCGGCGCCGTTCCTCAAAAACGTCGGGCGCCCCGTCGCCCTCGCCACCGGCCCAAAAGGCACCGTCTACCTCCTGGACTACGGCCAGACCCGGCCCGGCACCGCCGGCCCCGAGGCGGTCCCGGGCACCGGGCGCCTCTGGCGCATCGACTGGACCGCCCACAAATAAAACCGCCGGGGCACGCACGCCCCGGCGGTTCCCAATTACTTCTCCAACTCGCCCTTCGCCCGCTTCTCCAGGTACCCATAAATGAACGGGTCCAATTCCCCATCCATCACGGCCTGCACGTTTCCCATTTCCACCCCGCTCCGGTGGTCCTTGACCATCTGATAGGGCTGGAAAACGTAGCTGCGAATCTGGCTGCCCCAGGTAATCTCCATTTGCGGACCACGCACCTGGGTCAGTTCCTTGTTCTGCTCCTCGATCTTCAGTTCTACCAACTTGGAGCGCAGCATGGTCATGGCCTGGACGCGGTTTTGAATCTGCGAGCGCTCCTGCTGGCAGGCCACCACAATGCCGGTGGGCAAATGCGTCAGCCGCACAGCCGAATCGGTCTTGTTAATGTGCTGGCCACCGGCGCCGCTGGCCCGGTACGTATCTACCCGCAGGTCCTCGGACCGGATCTCAATATCATCGACTTCCTCGTCCACTTCCGGCATCACTTCCACCGCCGCGAACGACGTATGCCGGCGCCCGGAAGCATCGAAGGGCGAAATGCGCACCAGGCGGTGCACACCCATTTCCGGCTGCAGGAAACCGTACGCGTACAGTCCCCGAACCGCCATGGTGACACTCTTCGTGCCCGCCTCATCGCCAGCGAGATAGTCTAAAATCTCGACCTTATATTTATGCTGCTCACCCCACCGGATGAACATCCGCTGCAGCATGGAAGCCCAGTCCTGTGCCTCCGTGCCACCGGCACCGGCGTGGATCGTGACGATCGCGTTGAAGGAATCGTACTTTCCGCTCAGCAGAATCTGCAGCTCAAACTGGTGAATCTCCTTGTCGAGCAGGTCGCCCTCGCGGTTGGCCTCCGCCAGCAGTTCGGAGTCGCCGGACTCCTCGGCCAGCGAAATAGTCACGGCCAAATCGTCCACCCGGGCCTGCAGACCTTTCAAATGGTCGATTGGCTCCTTTAGCGCTGCCACATGCTTCATGGTCTTCTGGGCCTGGGCCTGGTCATTCCAGAAATCGGGCGCCGCCACTCTGTGCTCCAGCTCCGAAATCTGCTCCAAACGTCCTTCGACGTCAAAGAGACCTCCGTAAATCGACAAGCTTCGCTTCCAGCCGCTTTGCGCGGTCATACAGATCCTCGAACATGCGCATCCTCCTCGATCAGCCACCAAAGAATCTCACACAATTGTAGCATCTGAGCACCGGTCCGACAACGAGAGTGACCGGAACCTTCCTCCCGGAATACGTTGGGAGCGTGAACTCACGTGGGAGGGAAAGCCGGTGAACGTGGGCTTTATCGGCATGGGCAACATGGGGCAGATGCTCGTGACCGCCCTGGCCAGCACCAACATTTTCGAGCCTGGCGAACTTATGGCCAGCACGCGCGACTCCGACAAGCTCCGGCGCCTGGCCGGAGCCCTGCCCAACCTACGGGTCGCCTACTCGAACCGGGAACTGGCCCAGCGATGTCAGACCATATTCCTGTGCCTCAAACCCGGCGAAACCAAGGCCGTTCTCGCAGAAATCGCGCCTTACCTGTCGCCTGACCGACTGCTGGTCCTGATTACCAACACGATCGATATTCCTAAGCTGGAATCCACCGTACAATGCCGCGTGGCCAAAGTGATTCCGTCCATGGTTCAATCGATTCAGCGAGGCGTCTCCCTGGTTATGTGCGGAGAGCGCTGCACCGCCCACGATAAGGCGTTTCTGCTGCGGCTGATGGGCGCCATCAGCGACCCCATCTACATCGCGGAGTCCCAGGCCCGGGTCGCTTCCGACCTGACCTCCTGCGGGCCAGCTTTCATCAGCTACATATTTCGGGCGATGGTCCACGCAGCGCGCCAATATCAGCCTGACCTGCCAATCGACACGCTGAACCAGATGGTCCGCACCACTGCATCCGCCACATTCGAACTGCTGGCACGCACGGGGCTCACCTTCGACGACGTGATTACCCGCGTCTCCACCCCGGGCGGTATCACCGCTGACGGCATCAAGGTGCTCGACGAGCAGTTGGCCGGCGTGTGGGAGCAAGTGATCGAAACCACGCTCATCAAAGAGGAGGTCAAGAAAGCCAAGGTTGACCTGTAGCCGAAATCGCTTCAGCGGACAGAAAGGTCAGGGCGCCGGTCACAGGCCGGCGCCCTGGCTCATTTCACACCGATTTACCGCAGCACTTCTTATACTTCTTCCCACTGCCGCATGGGCAAAAATCATTCCGCCCGACCTTCGCTGCCGCCGTGGTCCGTCTCAAGTCCGCCATGTCGACAACGGCACGTGCCCGGGCTGTCGGCACTCCGCCTAGCAACTCAATGGACTCCAGACATTCCCGGCGATCATGTGTGCTGAGGCTTAGCGGCTCTTCCAGCAGACTGTTCAGATGAAAGAGCGCCCGCCGATCTCCGTAGTCTCCAGCCAACGAAATATATAGGCCGATCATCTCCTGGGACTCCTGGAGACCTCGTTTCAAGTACTGCCATGTCCGCTCATCCGGCTTTAACCGGGTTAGGATCTCAACCGCACGCGCATAGACATCCGACTCGACATCGGCCTTGTACCGCTCGGCCAAGGCGCACAGACCGTCACCGGCCGGCTCCCCGATATCGCTCAGCGCATACACCGCCGCGGACCCAATCATGTCATCAACCCCGGCCTTTTCGACCACCTTTAGCAGTGGGGAAACGGCAGGCGCGTAACGCAGGACACCTGCCAACTTGGCAGCCAAAATCGGAGCATAGCCACGGCCCGGGGCGTCCTCTGCCCACAATGCCTCGTCATCAATCAGTTGCGCCAACACCGGACCCAGTTCGCTCAGGCGGGCACGCACAGCCTCCCGCAGTGGTGCCGGCAGGCTGTCTCCCTCCTCCAGTTCCGCCCATTCGATGATCAGCATCCGCCAGTCATCGGGCGTGGTTCGCTCCAGGAGGTACTGATTGGGAGAGAGACCCGCCAGGGCGGGGTTGGCTTCCGCTGCCCACGCTGTGGCGATTTTGTCCAAGGTTGCGGTGGCATCAGAAACCGTTTTGACGTGTGACCTCTCTTCCTCCGTCGGCGGGTTAGCTCTTGCGTACTTAACAAATCCATCGCGCAAAATCGTTGCCAGTCCCATAGGGTACTCTCCTCACCGCACCAGTTCACCGTATGTCTCCGGGCGCCGGTTGCAAAGCCGGTACTCCCGCACCTGCGCCACCACGTCCAGGTCGCAGTCATGTACAATCAGGCCCTCGCTCACATCGGCATCAGCCACCACCCGGCCCGTAGGATTGCAAATGCACGTGGCCCCATAGCACTCGGTATCGGCTACTGGGCCGATTTTGTTCGTTGCGACCACGTAAACGCCATTCTCCAGCGCCCGCATCTGATGATACATCCGGAAGACTTCGGGCTCACTCCAGGGCTCCCACCGCTCTCCCTTCGCATCGCTGGAGTTGGGGGTGAAAATGATGTCAGCCCCCTTCACCGTCAGGATGCGGGCCACTTCAGGGAAGCGCTTGTCATAGCAGACCATGATTCCCACCTTGGCAAAGCCAAGGTCGAAGACCGGATACTCTTCGCCCACCCGATGGTCCCAGGCGGGCCAGGCGTGGGTCTTGCGGTAGCGCCCAACCACCTGGCCGTCCGGGCCGATCAGCACAGCGGTTACATAGCGCCCCTCGGGCGCCCGCTCCCAGAAGCAGGGGATGGCGTAGACCCCTGCCTCCCGGGCTGCCTGCCGCAGGCGGGTCATAGTAGGCCCGTCGAGCGGTTCAGGGTCATCCTGTAATGCCAACTCAGGGAAGAGCACGATCTGCGCACGCTCCTCCCGGGCTTTCCACGTAAATTCGATGTGCTTCTCCAGGTTTTCGGTTGCCGAACCCATCCGCATCTGCACCGCGGCCACGCGAACCATGCGCGCCATGACCAGCCCGCCTCCTGTTATGCCTCGATTGCTGCTTCGTCGAGGATCCGCCGCAGCCGGCGAACCCGTTCGGCCGAGACTGCTCCCAAAAAGGTCTGAGGCGCTCGCACCGCCGTACCCGTATGAACCGCCCTTGCTCCCGTGGCCTGCACGACCGCAGCCGCGTTCTCCAGCGTCACTCCGGCCCCGACCATCACCTCGACCCGACACCCGGGCAGGCCGCCAAGCGTAATCAGCTCCCGCAGTAACTGAGCATTCTCCAGCGGCGAGCCCGTGCCCCCGCTGGTCAACACCCGCTCCACCCCATGCATGGCTGCCAGCTGGCCCAGGGCTGCCCGCTTGTCCGGGAGTGACTCGAAAGCCCGGTGAAAGGTCGCTGGGAGCCGTGCAGCCGCCAGCACTGCACCAACCGCAGCAACATCAAAGCAACCCTCCGGGGTCAGGGCGCCCACCACAACCCCGCTGGCGCCAAGGTTGCGTGCGATGGCGGCATCACAGATCATCACATCGACTTCGGTCGGGGTATAGACGAACCCCCCGCCCCGGGGCCGGATCATCACATAGACCGGAATCCGGACTGCCCGGCAAATTGCTTCGATCATGCCATAGCTTGGCGTCAGACCACCCTCGGTCAGACCGCACACCAGCTCCAGCCGGTTGGCCCCGCCGGCCTCGGCAGCCAGCGCATCATCCACGGTCTGTGCGATCACTTCTAACGTAATGCTCATGATCTCACCGGACCAGCGGCGTCAAAGCGGCCGCCAGCTGTTCCAGTTCCTCCTCCGTATTATAGAAACCCGTGGCCAGCCGCAGGCTCCAGGGGTGCGGAACGGTGCGAATGACGATGCCCTGATCCAGCAACGCCTTCGCCACGTGGTCAGCGCTGACATCTGATACCTGGAAGGTGACCAACCCGGCCGCCTCGGCGGGCGTGAGCACCTTCACCCGGGGCACCGCGGCCAACAACTCGCGTGCGGCCCCGGCCAAATGCCGGATTCGGCTGAAGGCCCAGTCCAATCCGATATCCTCCGTCAGCCAACTACAGGCGGCAAGCTGCCCGGCCAGGTTCGCCGGCTGAACCGTGCCCTGCTCGAACTTCTGAACGCCGCCTTTGGGAAGCAGGCCGCCGTACATGTTGTACGAATCCATCGTACCATAGCCGGCAAAGGTGATCTGCACCTGAGAAATGGCCGCCTGCGAGCCATACAGGGCGCCCGTCCCCTCAGGACCGCAGAGCCACTTTTGCCCGGGCACCGCGTAGAAGTCGACCTCGAGTTCCTTCACGTTCACAGGCACCGCCCCGAAGGACTGTGCACCATCCACCAGCACCAGCACCCCGTGCCGATGGGCAACCTCACAAATCTCCTTCACCGGCAGCAGCGCACCGGTAATGAAAGAGACATGTGACAGCGAAATCAGCTTCGTCCGGTGCGTGATCAGCCGCTCGATCACCGCCGCAGCCTCATCCGGCTGGTTCAGCACATCGGCCATTTTGATGGTGATGCCAAACCGCTCCCGCGCCGCAAAGAGTGGAAACAGTGCACCGGGATGCTCCAGGTTCGTCGTAATCGCCTCATCGCCGGGCTGCCAGTTCACCCCGAGGGTAACCAGATTCATGCCGTCGGTGGTGTTGTGCGTAAGGGCGATCTCGCCAGGCTCACAGCCAAGCATGGCGGCGTGAGTTGCCCGAATCTCGGCCATGACGCCGCCCATCTTGATGAAATGATCCATGGTGCTTCGCCCTTCGGCCAACTGCGACTCCAGGGAGTGTACCATGGCCGTATGCACCGACTGAGGGATGGGGCCCGCCGTCCCGGTGTTGAGGTATACCTGGGCATGCACAGCAGGAACCTGCGACCGGATCTGGCTCAACTTCTCCACCTGAATCCCCCCGTTTGCTGAATGTACATGCTTTTCGTCCACCAGTCAGCCGAGTCCTGCGTGGTGCGCGAAAAGGCCAGGGCGCCGGTCAAAGCCGACTCCCTGGCCCCATCTTATCAGCCCTGCTTTCCGTGGCAGAACTTATATTTCTTCCCCGAGCCGCAGGGGCACGGATCGTTCCGGCCAACCTTCTTCTCGGTGTTCTTGTGCGGCGCTGCCGGTTCGGCGCCCTGGCTGCCCACCTCAATGGTCACCCGGGGGCGCTCAGGCTGACGAGCCATCTCAATCGTGAACAGGTTGCGCACCGTATCGGCCTGAATCGTGGCGATCATGGTGTTAAACATTTCCATGGCCTCGAACTTGTACTCAATGAGCGGATCCTTCTGGCCGTACGCCCGCAGGCCGACGCCTTCACGCAGGTCGTCCATGGCATCCAGATGATCCATCCACTTCTCATCGACGGTCCGCAGCAGGATGAAGCGCTCCAGGCTCCGGAACATTTCGGTGCCCAGGCGGTGCTCCTTATCCTCATAAGCCTTGGTGCCGGCGGCCTTAATGACCTCCACCAGCTTCTTCTTGCCCTCGACCTCTTTGCGGATGCCCTCGACCGCTTCCTTCAGCTCCTCGGGCTTCACATAGCCCTTCGGAATGCCGGCTTCTTCGCAGAGGGCGACCAACATATCGGGGTCCCACTCCTCGAAGTAAACCCCGTCGGTCACGGCCTCATTCACCAGCCGATCGGCAATCTGTTCAATCGCCAGCAGGGAGATATCGCGGGTATCTTCGCCTTCCAGCACGCGCCGGCGCTGCTTGTAGATCAGCTCACGCTGCGTGTTCATCACGTCGTCGTACTGGATGACGTGCTTACGAATGTCGAAGTTGCGGTTCTCAACCTTCTTCTGGGCGTTCTCAAGCGCCTTCGACACGATCGGGCTGTCGATCGGCACGTCCTCTTCAATGCCCAGCCGGTCCATAATGTTGGAGACCATCTCACCGCCGAACAGGCGCATCAGATCATCTTCCAGCGCCACGTAGAAGCGGGATTCGCCCGGGTCGCCCATACGACCGGAACGGCCGCGCAGCTGGTTGTCGATACGGCGGGCTTCATGCCGCTCCGTACCGAGAACGGCCAGGCCGCCCACTGCACGAACCTTATCGCCTTCGACCTTGCACTCGGCCTCGGCTTCCTTCAGGTACTGCCGGTACTTGGCGGCAGCCTCCTGCACCTCCGAAATATCGACCGGGTTGATTTCGGTCGCTGCGATAATCAACTCATGCTCTATGCCGTCGGCGCGCATGCGGCCACGAGCCATAAACTCGGGGTTGCCGCCCAGCAGAATGTCGGTACCACGGCCGGCCATGTTGGTGGCAATCGTCACCGAACCGAAGCGGCCGGCCTGAGCGACGATTTCCGCTTCCCGCTCATGATACTTGGCGTTCAGCACCTGGTGCTTCACGCCACGTCGGGTCAGCAGGGTAGACAGGTACTCCGACTTCTCCACCGAGACCGTACCAACTAGCAACGGCTGGCCCTTGGCGTTCCGCTCAACGATGTCTTCCACGACGGCGTTGAACTTGGCCTTGATGGTCTTGTACACCACATCCGGATGGTCCTTACGAACCATAGGCCGGTTGGTCGGAATCACAATCACGTCGAGCCCGTAAATCTTCCGGAACTCTTCTTCTTCCGTCAAGGCCGTACCGGTCATACCGCCCAGCTTCTTGTACATACGGAAGTAGTTCTGGAAGGTAACCGTCGCGAGCGTTTGGGTTTCTTCCTCGATCTTGACGCCTTCCTTGGCTTCCACGGCCTGATGCAGACCGTCGGACCAGCGCCGGCCAAACATGAGACGGCCGGTGAACTCGTCAACGATCGTCACTTCGTCATCCTTGACGATGTAATGATGCTCACGGTGGAAGAGTTCCTTTGCCTTGATGGCGTTGTTCAAGTAGTGGGCGAGCTGCTGGTTCTCACCCTCGTACAGGTGCTCGACGCCCATCCATTTTTCAACCTTGGCGATACCCTCTTCGTTAACGCCAATGCGGCGCTCCTTCTCCTCCACCACATAGTCGACGTCGCGCTCAAGGCGCTCGGCGATTTTGGCGAAGGTATAGTAGAGTTCCGTCGGCTTACCCGAAGGGCCGGAGATAATCAGCGGTGTACGCGCTTCGTCAATCAAAATCGAGTCAGCTTCGTCGACGATGGCGTAATGGAACTCCCGGTGCACCATGTCATGCGGATACATAGCCATGTTGTCACGCAGGTAGTCAAAACCGAACTCGTTATTGGTGCCGTACGTAATGTCGCACGCATAAGCCTCGCGACGCTGGGCAGAGTTGAGGCCGTGCACAATCAGGCCCGTAGTCATGCCCAGGAACTTATAGATGCGGCCGATATCTTCCTTACCCACACGGGCCAGGTAGTCGTTGACCGTAACCAGGTGGCAGCCCCGACCGGTCAAGGCATTCAAGTACAGCGGCAGCGAGGCGACGGTCGTCTTACCTTCACCGGTCTTCATTTCGGCGATGTTGCCTTCATGGAGCACGATGCCGCCAATGAGCTGCACGTCGAAGTGACGGCGCCCCGTAGTGCGGACGGAGGCTTCGCGCACCACAGCAAAGGCCTCGGGCAGCAACTGCTCGAGGGTCTCTCCGCGCCCGTAGCGCTCCTTGAACTCGATCGTCTTGCGGGCCAGGTCAGCGTCGGACAGCTTCTGCATTTCCGGTTCCAAATTGTTGATGAGCGCCACCGTTTTACGGTGACGGTTGACGACTTTTTCGCTGTAGTTGCCGAAAAGGCCGGTCAGAAACTTAAGTGCCACCAGTCACACCTTCTTTGGCTGGGCTGCCGACTGGGTCGGCGCATTAGAAAAGAAATACCCGGTTGCTATCTAAGAGTCTTTTTGACCGGGTATGGGTTCGCACATCTGAGTCCGTATCCGCGATATTTTAACACGATCAAGTCGGACAGGCAACGCGGCGCCTGTGACTTGCCAGAACAGGCAACCAAGTCCAACGGTCACACCTTTGCGGTGCCCTTTGCCTGGCTCACCCGGGGCCCGCCCCGGGCTGCAATGGCCCGGTCTGCCAAAATCCACAGCCCGCCGGATACAATTGAATGCCCGCCCAGCAGCACGGGAATCCGGCACTCCAGCGCTGCCTCCGTAAACTCCCGCACCCACCGGTCTTCGATCAGGTCCACCCGCCCGAGGTCGGAGTGGTAACGGTCCCAGTCCGAGACCCGCCGGCCGCGGTTCGCAAACGCGACTCGCGTATCAAAGAAGACCGCCTGACAGATCGACTCCAGGTGCCGGAAGAACTGGCGCGGCCCCATCTGGTCGATCATGTCGCCCACGATGGAGACCACCTTGCCCTCTTCTTCACGCCGGAGCGCCTTCATGCCCCGCTCCTCGGAAATGACCCGCAGCCTGACCCGCAGGTTGCGGTTAAAGTGGTCGATAATCGGCGTGCCCACGCGCCCGATGAGGGCGACTTCCGGCAGGTCGGTCTCCAGCACGTTTGCTACCCGATTGACGGGCTCGGTCGACCAGGGAAGGGCCTTCAGCGCCGCCAGCGACCTGGGTCCCGCCTTGCCGGAAAGCGCGAGAATCAGAAAGTCGGTCGGCGTGTCCAGGTCAAAGTGAATGCCGGCCGAGTTGGGAATCAAAATCTTCTCCATGCCGGCCTCTTTGAGCAGCCAGCCGAGGAAGTTGTCGCTGTTCGGCGGCTCAATTCGCTGGATATAATCGGCTGGGTTCCAGGCCAGCAGATCGACCGACTGCAGGTTATTGACCACCACGCAGGGCGGGTACTTTTCCATCGTTTCCAGAATCCAGGCGATTTCCGGCTGCGAAATTAAGGGCAAGGCGGCGCCACTGCAATATAGGATTCCCTCGGCATCGAGCTCTCCTATCACGCGCTGGAGTGTCCGGCCAAAATGAAACGGGCGTGCGTCGCGGGTATCAAAAGTGCGGGCGCCGAGCCGCTCCGCGGCCGTCGCCAGCGCAGGGTAGTTGGTCGCAAGCACCACCTCGTCCAGACCGGCGGCTATGTACTTCTCCAGCGTATCAAGCGTAATGGCATGGCGAAGGCCCGTAATGGTCTCTTGCAGTTCGTTTTGCGGGGACTCGCCCCCCTCAAAAATCACGGCAGCCCTATGCAACGAAATGAGCCTCCTCCGAAGGGTGGCGGGCATTCATGGCCCTAAAACATCCTTAGTATTCCATTACGGCATTCCGATACCCTCTACTGTCCCGGAGTTTCGCGCACATAAAAGGCCCGTGGCCATGTGCCACGGGCCGGGTGATCACTCACTTAGAACTCGGGTTCCAGCAGGCCATAGTTCCCATCCTTGCGCCGATAGAGCACGTTGACTTTATCGGTATCAGCATTGGCAAAGACAAAGAAGTCATGCGAGAGCAGGTTCATCTGCACAATCGCTTCGTCAACCGACAGGGGCTTGACCGCAAACTTCTTGGTCTTGACTACCATACCCTCATGGTCGGGAGGAATTTCAACCTCGGAAATGCCGTTCTCCTTGCCACGCTTCTTGAAACGGGCCTTATACTTCATGAGCTGCTTTTCCAGCTTCTCAGAAACGAGGTCGATG
>JARBUG010000145.1 GCA_029239785.1 Symbiobacteriaceae bacterium
CAGCCACCGGCTGCCCAGCGGATTGCGCGGCGACCCGCCGGGATAGAACTCGCCCGTATCCGGGTTCGTCCACCCCGGCGCAGTCGTCTTGAACAGAATGGTGAACCGGCCCTCCGGCGTGATCGTCGTCGACTTCCCGGTGGCCACCGGGTAGGTTCGAATCACTTTTCCCCCGTCAAAGAGCCGGAGCCGGTTCTCGCTCTTGTCGATCTCAATCAACTTCGCCACCGCCCGCCACCTCTCTCCCCTCTCACTCAAGAGAGATACGCGGCAGGCTGTCGCTCAAGAAGCGCCGCCGATAATCCTTCCCCGCAGTTTGCGGCTCCGGCCATCGACGACGTTCAGCCGAACCCGCACCCGGCTCCCAACCAGATACGTGCGCCCAGGGATCGCCGGGCAGAGAATCTCCAGTCCGTAGTAAGGCTCCGGCCGCACCCAGACCATATCTGCCACATGGTTCTGCACCGTCCCGAGCAGAATCGCCCGGGGCTGGTAGTGGCCTTCGGCTGCGGCCCACGGGTCGACCACCGCCTTCAGGCTGACCCGCACCCGCAGGGACTCCCGCTCCAGGCTGATCACCCGGACGGTCACCAAATCGCCCCGGCTCAGTACCTCCCGGGGGTGCTGGACAAAATCATGGCTGATCTCGCTCACGGGCAGAATCGCATGCAGCCCCCCAATGTCCACAAAGGCGCCGTAGGGCTGGAGTGCGCGCACGACGCCCGTGAGCACCTGGTCCACAGCCAGCGTCTGAAGCAGCTCATGCCGCTTCATCAGCCGGGCCTGGCGGCGGCTGACGCTGACGAGCTTCCGCTCCGCATCGTAGCCCGTCACAACCACGTCCACCCACTCGCCGACAAAGCCTTCGTACCCCGCGAAGATCTTCTCGTCAAACTCCTCCGGGCTCATCACCCCGAAGAGATGAAGCCCGGGCCCGCCCGCGCCCAGGAGCACGAAGATCTCCCGGCCGACCACCTTTGCGACCACAACGGAGAGGATGCGTCGCTCTTCCATCGCGATCAACAGTTCGGTCAGGTTGGTCATCTCCTGCCTCGGCAACCGCCCCCGGTACCCTTCCGGCAGCACCGCCATCCGAATTCCCCCTCGGCGCCCAGCGCCAAAAGTCGTGGCGGGAATGGATACGGGAGCGGCCACGCGTTGGTTCGCCACCCGTGCGGCTTTTCGCCACGGGCGCGCAAAGGGCGCCCCGTGCAGGGCGCCCAGTGGGATGGCTACTTGACTGTAAATGTCGTGACACCGGCGAGCTTCTCCATGTAGTAGATCTCGACGACGTAGGTGCCGGTCGCCCAGGGCTGGCTGTTTGCGATCGGAAACGATGCCCACCCGGAGATGGCAAAGTCGCTCAGGACCAGTTCGCTGTCGAGGTTGGTCAGGTGCTGACCGTTCCTGTACCACCGCACCGAGAAACGGTCGTCGAGGTCGCCGTCAATCTGGACGCAGGCGTAGATGACCTCCGTATTGCGGGGCACCACTTTCAGTTCGCCGATGGGCGCCTGGGTTTCCAACTCGACCTTATCCGTAATGACGGGGACGCCTTTGACCGAATCGGCCGTGGTCGGGTCGATCTGCGGTGCCTTGCCGGCGTTGGCCGGGTGTTCACCACCGGGCTGGCTGCCGCAGGCAGAGAGCAGGGCCGCCACCACGAGAGCCAGGCTCAGCAGGCCTACCCACCGCCGGCGTGATGAAGACAGGAATGCGATCACGGAAGACCCCTCCTTCTGTGTAAAGCATGACCTCATATCTTTCCGCGTGCGAAACATAACTCCTGCTATGGGCGCGGGAGATGATTTTCGCCACGGATTTCACGGATTACGCGGATTTGGCCTGGCTGACGCCCTGGGCTATTCGGACCATTTTTTACCGCAGATGACGCAGATTTGCACTGATATGACCGGGCTCCGCAGTCTGGCTACTGGGTCTTCTCCGAACCCTGGAAAGCGTTCCAGGTCCATATTTACATATATTTCAGTGGCTTTCTGTCCCGGGCAGGAGTAGACAACCAGACTGGGAGACCCGGTCCATCTGTGTCCTCTGTGTCCTCTGTGGTAGTAAAAATGTCCCAAATCCGCGTTCTGACCCGAAATCCGTGTCATCCGCGAAATCAGCGGCTAAATAAATGTCCCAAAAACCAAGACCGGTGCATACCAAATGCACCGGTCCAAGGCAGCAACCTCTACCGCGCCCCGAAGGGCTGCACGATCCGGGCCGGGTCCTGCCGGGTCAGCGTTTACATATCGCCACCAGCATAGCTGTGTACGCCAACGATGAGCAAGTTCACACCAACCAGGGTAAAGAGAATCACCCCGAAGCCGAGTACGGCAATCCAGGCGGAACGCCGCCCTTCCCACCCATGCGTGATGCGCACATGCAGGTAGGCCGAGTAGACCAGCCACGCGATCAGCGCCCAGGTCTCCTTCGGATCCCAGAACCAGTAGTCGCCCCAGGCCTCCTTGGCCCACAGCATGGCGAAAATCAGGCCGCCCAGCGTAAAGACCGGGTAGCCAATGGCCACCGCCCGGTAGCTGATCTCATCGAGCAACTCCGGATCGCCCGACACCTTCCGGGCCAGCACGTCGCCTATGGGCTGCCCCTTGGCGATAAACCGCCGGACCGCCCAGTAGAGGAAGCCGCCGAAGACCAGCGAGTAAAGCATCGTATTCATGTGCTTGCCCCGCATCCAGTCGGGCGCCCCAAACAGCGGCATGGGGATGAAGCCCAGCAGATACCCCTTCTCACCGATATCGGCGCCCTGCGGCCCGATCAGCGGCGGCAGGTGGTAGGTCGTACCCCCGAAGAGCCACTGGAAGCCCGAGTACCGGAAGACCAGGGCCAAAAGGGTAAACCCGACCATCACGGCGACCGCGTAGAAGAGCACTTCCAGCCCACGGGTGCCCCACTTCCGCTCCCAGCGGGTGCTGACCACGGCGCTGGCGCCGGCCATCACGCCGCCGCCTTCGCTGCCCGTCGCCGCCAGGGCGGCAGCTGCATCCGCCTCCGCACGGTCAAGCGCAGCCAGTTCCAGACCCCGCACCCGGAGCAGGTAGAGCAGCGCCGCGCCGAAGGCCACGGCAAAGAATCCCTCGCCGAGCGCCGCCAGCGACACATGCAGCGGCAGCCAGTACGACTTGAGCGCCGGCACCAGGGGCTGGATCTTAGGCGGGAAGACATAGCTGTAGGCCATCAGAAAAACGCCGACCGGGCCCACCAGGGCGCCCAGCACGTTGAGCCGGTACATCCGGATGATCACCTGGAAGGCCAGCATGGACGTAAAGGCCATGAAGCCGATGAACTCGTACATGTTCGATGTCGGCCAGTGGCCGGCCCCCTGCCACCGGGCCAGAATGGCCAGGAAATGAAAGACCACACCGGCCAGCTGCGCGTTCGTGGCCCAGGCGCCGGTCTTTGCGAACCGGGCGCCGTGCGAAATTCTGGACCCGATTACCCCGGCGCCATAGAGCAGCGTGGAAGCGACATACCCCACAAAGGCCAGGCCCAGCAGCCAGGCGCTCGCGGTAATGAGCATCTCCTGTGTCATATGTTTGCGGTAACCTCCCCGTCAACAATCCCCAAAAGCCGCTTCAGATCCTGTTTCAAGCCGAACTTGTTTTTATAGGCACGGGCGCCGACCAGGAGCACCCCCTGCTCCTCGCGGACCCAGACTTGCCAGTGGAACAAAAAGAACGTAATCATCATCCCGAGCATCACCACGCCGAGGCCAAAGTACATCCACGGCACGGTCTTGTCTTTATGCAGTTTCAGGGCTGTATACCAGCGAGTATCGACCGTTTCAACCGAAAGCGCAAACGGCCCTTCGTAGTAGCTGGCCTCCTTATTCAGGAGCATCAGGGCGGCCCGGCCCACAGTCTTGCCCTCGGTACCCACAAAGTCGGCCATGATGACCGGGTTGCGAATTTCAAAGCTGGCGTTGGCCGGCTGCTTGGACTGCGGGTCTACAGTAAAGTCATGGTAATAAGCGGAGATGACCATTTTGACCTGATCGGTGATGCGGTACTCCTGTTCGGGCTGCCGTAGGTCGATGGCGAGATTCGCCACCGGGAAGCCGCCTTCGTTCGTCACTTTCAGGCGGGCGATGCCCGGCTCTTCCCGCCACGAAGTCTGGTAAACCTCCCAGCCCTCGTACGATAAGGGTTTGTTCACCTCAACGGTCTGCCGTTTGACCTCCTGCCCGTCCCTTACGATGGAGGCATCGGTGGCGAACCGGGCCGGCATGCCGGTCGGGTAGAGTTCCATGGTGAACTTGTGGTTGGTAATGGCGAAGGTCGTATCAGGCACCTTGACGGTCTGGCCGTCTTGAATCCAGACGTCGCGGGTCTGGTTCCAGGCCGGCACCGCCTTGCCCACCGCCGAAAAGGCGACGATTAAGAGGCCGATGTGGATGATATAGGCCCCGTAGCGGCTGATTCGTCCACGGTCGGCGTAGAGGCATTCCCGTTCCCGGAGCACCTTGTAGCCCCGCTTTTTCAGCTTTTGCTCCATTTCATCAAGCGTGCCGGCGGCTTCGTGAACGACGTCCTGCCGGCGGATGAACTGGGCCAGCTTCCAAACCTGGGGCCGGGTCAGCATGCGGTGCAGGGGCACCAGCCGGTGGAACGAGCAGATGATCAGGCTGACAACCACCAGCAGCACCAGGGTCGAAAACCAGACGGACGTGTACGCATGGGTCAGACCCAGGCGCAGGTAGAGGTTCCCCCAGAACTCGCCGTACCGGTCCGGATAGTAGAGCTGCGGCGGGCGCCAGTCCTGATACAGGTGTTCCTGCTCGACCAGCGAGCCCAGAATCGAGGCGACAGCCAAAAGTGCAATCAGAACGACGGCCACACGGGTGGAGGCGAAGAAATCCCACGCCTTGTCGACGAACTCAATCCACCCGTTCCCCTGGGCCGCCGCACGCGGACGCTCCAGATTGCCGAGCGCACGGCCGCACTCCGGACAGAAGTTGGACTCCTCCTCCGGCAGGGCGGCAGCGCATCCCGGGCACTTGGATAACGCCAACCCACCTTCCCCCTCTCGGGACTTAGAACCCCTGGAAGTTCGTTAACGTGTTGAACCAGGCGCTCAGCCGCTCCATCAGGCCGGTGGCGACCAGAATGCCGGTAACGACCATCAGGCCGCCGCCGATGCGTTCCACCACCCCGGAATACCTGGCCAGCGTACGGACGGAGCCGAGGGCGTAGGCCAGGCCCACGAACGGAAGCGCGAAGCCAATGGAGTAGACCAGCAGGAGCAGGGCGCCGTAGCCGGGGTTCGCTGCTGCCACGCCCAGCACCACGCCGAGGATTGGGCCGACGCAGGGCGTCCAGCCGGCGGCGTAGCTCAGGCCTACCAGCACGGAGCCCAGGTAGCCCTGGGGCTTGGATGTAAACTGGACCCGGTGTTCCCGCATCATAAACGGAATCTTGATGACACCGAGCATGGCCAGGCCCATAAACGCGACCCAGGCGCCGCCAACGATGGGGAGCCAGGTCTTGTTGTTGACGAAGAACTGGCCCAGGGCGCTGGCGCCCAGGCCCATGGCCACGTAAATCGCGGAGAAGCCTACGAAAAAGGCCGCACTGTGCTTGAGCACCCGGGCCCGAATGGCCGCGGTGCTGGTGGTCAGCTCGTCAATAGAAACGCCCGTCACGTAGCTGAGGAAGGACGGGTAGATGGGAAGGCAGCATGGTGTCAGGAAAGAGAGTACGCCGGCGCCGAATGCAAAGAAGATGTTGGTGTTCTCCATGCCGCGGGTCCCTGCCTTTCTAGGAGCCCAGCAGGCGGAGGACTTCCGCCTCGATCTGGGCACGGCCCATTTGGTATTGATATAGGGCTCGAATTGTTCCAGAGCGGTCAATAAAGAAGGTGGCCGGCAGCGGCAGAATTTTGTAGGCGGTCTGCGCCTGGTCGCCTTCGTCGATCAGAATCGGAAAACTGGTCCCCACACGTTCCTCGAAGTTCGCCACCGCAACCTTCGATTCGCCTACGTTGATGCCGTACATTTCAAGCCCCTGGTCCTTGTACTTTTCGTAGACAGCCTGAAAGTCGGGCATTTCGGTCAGGCACGGCTTGCACCAGGAGGCCCAGAAGTTGACGACCACCGGCTTGCCCTTCAAGTCGGCAAGTTGCACACGGCCGCCATCGAGCAGGGCCAGATCGAAGTCGGGGGCCGCCTGACCGGCGGTCAGAGACGTATCGGCATTCGACCGGGGCACGAGCATCAGCAGCAGCACCAGCGCTCCCGAAATGACGAGCGTCACGGACATAAGCCAGCGCTTCCAGGCCGGGCGGCTCGCTGCCACAGATGAAGCCTTGCCGGCGGCAGCCAGCTTGGAGTCCCAGCCGCACTTGTGACAGAACCGGGCCCGGGGCCGGAGTTCCATTTCACATTCGGGACAGTGCATCCCCGCTCACCTTCTATTTGTAGAGAGACTTACTCCGTGATCTGAATCAGCAGACCCTCGGGGGTAACGCCCAGGAACGAGTTACGGCCTGCCGGATCGGGGGCCAATGCGACCAGCGGCTGCTCCTTCACTTTTCGGTCGCCACGGCGCCAGGTGGCGCCCTCGTCCTGGCTGTAGTAGGCGCCGCCCCCAGCGGTCACCCAGAGCCTGCCTGCTTTGGACGGGTCAAAGCAGATGGCGGTGATGCTTCCCCCGGGCGAAGGTTTCTGGTCCCACGTTTTTCCGGCATCGCTGGAGAGCATGAAGCTTCCCTGGAGCCCGCCGACCGCCAGGGCCGACCCGTTCGCGGCCAGCGCCAGCATGGGCTCGGGACCGAAATCGGCCAGTTTGGTCCAGGTCGAACCGGTGTCGGTGCTGCTTTGCAGGCTTCCATCTACCAGCGCCAGTAGGCGCCCTTCCCCGAGGTGGGCTGCTCCGGTGGCGTCGCCGGCAAGCAGGGTTTGCAGAGCCCCGTCCTTGAAGCGGGCCACGCCTGTCCCCCGGCCGGCCACGATGAAAGCACCGTCAGGCATGGGGAGTACAGCGCTCACGTTGGTGGCAAGGCCTGGCACCCGGGTCCACTTGCTGCCGCTGCCGGTGATGAGGCCCAGCGATGTGCCGACAGCCAGGTTGGCGCCCGGCATGGCCGCCAGCGCCTGGACGTTCTCGGCCGGCGCCTGTTCGGCAATGAGCCGCTCCAGGGCCGAAGGTCCGGGCTGCAGCGTAATTCGCAGCCAGATAGCCATTGCGAATGCGGCTGCCGCCAGCGCCAAGATGGTCAGCGCTCCCCATTTGATCGGCCGCCTTGGCTTCGCCACGAACATCGCCACATCCTTTCGGGTGCCTTATGACACCGGGCCCGTTCCATTATAGCAGAGATTGGCATTCTCCGGTCAACCGAGCCTAGACCCTAGGGTATGGGACTTACCGGCAGGCCGCGGGGCAAGTTTTTAGCCACGGATTTCACGGATTACACAGATTTCGGGACGAACGCAAATTTACCAGGGACGTCATTCCAGGTCAATCTGACAATAATGACCTGGAACATCCGTCCCAGCAAATCAACGTTGGTTCCAAATCCGTGAAATCCGTGTAATCCGTGGCCAAATAACTGCCCGAAAAGCCTAGTTCACGAAGCCTGCTGCTTGCCAGCCGCCGCCAGGCGGCGCTGGTGGAGCCGGCGCATTTCGAACTGGTTCCAGCCCCGCAGTTCGGGGAAGAACGCATCGACCATGAGCGAGATGTCGAGCATGCGCAGGCCGCCCCGCTCATCTACGCTTTTGCGGGCCTCGGTGGCCAGCAGGTGGCCCACGGCCCGGCTGACGGTGCGGAGGTCCTGCGACCGGGAAAAGTCGCCGGCGATGGCCCCTGCCAGGGCTGCTCCGTAGCGCTGCCGGATGCGCTGCATGCGTTCGAACAGGGCGAGGGGCAACGCCGCCTGAAAGCTGGACTGTACGAGGGTGGCCATCATTCTCCGCCTCCTTATGTAGGGCTGGGCTTACTTGCCGCCGAACTTTGGAATGATCAGTTCCTGCCCGGGGTGGACCGTGGCGCTGGTCAGATGATTGGCCCGCTTGATGGCCACGATGGCGTCGCGCACATCGCCCCCCTGGTTGTACTGTTCGGCGATGGCCCAGAGCGTGTCGCCGTACCCCACGGTATGGGTGGCAACCACCGGGGCATCAGACTGCGACATCATTTCAACGACCCGGGGCGCCACGAACATGAAGAGAACGACCAGCAGGATAACAGCCAGCGCCTTGTAGGTGCGGGCTCTGCGGTGCCGGCGGGTACCGGACCGCCGTACCAGTCGGACTTCGCAAGGCTGCATGATCGAGGCCTGCATGTAAATCCCTCCGTTGGCCGAACGTACGCTCTGCAAACATTTGTTCGCAGTCACCTTATCACGAATAGACGTTCGAGTCAATAGGTGAACAGAATTTCTTTTCGAACAGGCGTTTGCAGGCAAGAACCGCTATGGTATAATCGAGCCAGTAGTTGGACATGACTCGCCGGGGCCGTTTTCCCTGGCGGGAATCCTCAGGAGGTGCCGCTGCATGACGGACGGGCTGACCGATCGCCAGCGCCAGGTGCTGCAGTTCATTAAGGAAGAGATCCGTGCGAAGGGCTATCCGCCTTCCGTGCGTGAAATCGGCGAGGCTATCGGCCTCAGCTCCAGTTCCACCGTGCACGGGCACATGGCCAGGCTGGAAGAAAAGGGCTTCATCCGGCGCGACCCCACCAAGCCCCGTGCCATCGAAGTGCTCGACGAGTCCTTCTCCCTGCCCCGCAAGCGCACGGTCAACGTGCCCATCGTCGGCCGGGTCACCGCCGGTCTCCCCATCTTTGCCGACCAGAACATCGAAGACCACTTCCCCCTGCCCGCCGACTTTGTCCGGGCGAACGAAGAGGACCTCTTCTTCCTCACCGTTCAGGGCGACTCCATGGTCGATGCCGGCATTCTGAACGGCGATTTTGTGCTCGTGCGGCGCCAGCCGTCGGCCGTCAACGGCGACATCGTCGTCGCCCTTATTGAAGACGAAGCCACGGTCAAGCGCTTCTTCAAGGAGCATGGCCATATTCGCCTCCAGCCGGAAAATCGGTACATGGACCCCATTATCGTTCCGAACGCCCAAATTCTCGGCAAGGTTGTCGGCCTTGTTCGCCAGCTTGACTGATCACACCCCGTAAGTCGCAGGCCCGGCGCGATACTCCTCGCGCCGGGCCTGTTTTTTTTCGGGTTTTATTTCGTGGCCGCAATCATGGGGTCCAGGGCCACGAGGGCGCAACCGGTCCTTTCCGGAATCCGTCTGATCGGTAATGGTTAATGTATGGAGTGAAATCGACGATGCAGAAGCGCTGGGTATGGGTTATCTCCGGCGTGCTGGCCGCAGGCATTCTGGGCGCCGCCGGCTGGGCCATCTGGCAGATGCCAATGGGTCAGCGAGTGGTTCAGCATCTGGACCAGGCTTACGAACTGACCGAAGCCGGGCGCCAGGCCAACTTTGACGAGCTGTGGGCGGAAGCAAAGGCCCAGTTCGAAGAGACGGGCGCCACCCCAGCCCGCGACGAACTGCTCAAAGAGCCGGACCGGGTGCTGGCCAAACTGGCCGAGGTGCTACCGGGCCCAGAGAGCTTCTCTGCGTTTGCCTCTGACCTGCTTATCGCTTTAAAGGAGACGCCCAGGGCGCGTGCGTTGGTCGACATCGAACTGGCTGCCGGGCGATGCTTCGGCGCGCAATCGGTGCTCAAGGCCTTCTACAGTGAGGACGCACTGAAGCAACTGGTGCTGACCCACCCGCAGGAGACCTGCCAGAGCAATGCCTGGTTCGCCCTGTCACCGGCCAGCCAGGAGGACCCGGCCTTTCTGGCGGAGCTGGTCAAGGCCTTCGCCCAGACCGATATCCCGCACCACCTGCTCAGCAACCTGGGGTTCCAAGTCGCGGCCGTGAACGCTTATGATCAGCTGGGCAAGGAAGCCCGCCTCAGCCTGATCCGCGCCTCCGGCTGGACCGGCTTGCCCTCGGGCGCCCTGGAAGGCTGGGCCGACCGTGAGCCCGACCCGGCGGTCCGTCAGGAACTGCTCTCCCGGCTGGGGCGCCACGCCGAGCTGGTCCAGGCGATCGAACGAGACGGCGCCTTCAAGGTCAACTCGTTCTGGTCCAACTGGCAGTGGGAGTCAGAGATGGCGGCCAAGTATCCGGACAGCTTTCTCGCCCGGGGAATCAAGGCATATGAGGCTGTGCGCGGCAAGTCCTACTTCCAGTGGGACCGGCGGGATACTGGCGCCGACTGGCCTGACCCGTGGGAGCACGGAAACCACCAGTATGATCCCGACCGGGAGATTCCCGGCTGGACCGCGTACCTGCGTGACTTTGTCCGTCACCCCGGGGCGGATGACGCTGCTTACCGCCTGGGCCGATCCTACGAAATCAAGGGGCAGTATAGCGAGGCACTCAAGGCGCTGCTTCTCGCCACCACCCTCCCCGACGGCGAAATGGCCATCCACGCCCGGAACCGGATCGCATGGATACTGGACGCCCACCTGACCGAGGAAGAGCTGACCCAACTGAAAGTACCCGACCTTCAGGTCGCCATCGACTACAGCATTGCGGTACGAAAGCTGCGTACGGGGCGCTATGCCGAAGCGATCGCCGACCTGGACCGGGTGCTGGCGCACAGCGACGAGCCGGCGCCCGTGGAGACGAAGGGCCGGGCCTTCTGGCCCGGGGTGGAAGCGCAGCGCGACAAAGCGGCCACGCTCCAGGCCCTGGCCGCCGACAAGTCGCCGGAAGGGCGCTACAAGCTGGCCGCCGCCATCTATCATGATGAGATGATTTTCTACAACTACCTTTGGGGCGGCTGGCGGGCCGGCTACTTTTACTACGCCAGCGGCCATGCCGCAGAGGCGCTGATGGGCGATATGGACGCGCGCTACACCCGCTGGATCGCCGGTTTCAACAACTACGTGCAGGCGGCCGAGGCCTTTGCGGCCCTGGAATCTGTCCCCGGGGAGGTTGGCGAGAAGGCTGCCTACTCCCGGGCGCTCTGCCTGCTCAAGCTGGAGCGGGGCTACGGCGCCGACGTCGCCCTGTGGAAGCCGGAGGCGGACTTAGCCGACGAGGCAGCCGGCCTGCTGGAGCGGTTCGTGGCGGAGCGGCCGAAGAGCAGCCTCGCCGACGATGCGCTTCTCAGCCTCGCTTACCTCAAGCAAGACGTCTCGTACGCCCAACGAATCATCAAGGAATACCCACGCTCGGATATGGCACCCGCGGCAGCCGGCATCCGGTTTGAGATGCCCCGGTCGGGCGGCACCTGGCTCCCGTTCCGGTACCTGACCCTCAGCGAAGCCCCTCCCGAGGTAGCCGCCTGGGCCAAAGGCTACCTGGGCACCGACATGCTGGGAACCCTCCAGTCCAGCGGCGTCACTTATGTAATGATCGCTTCGTCACAGCCCGGGCGCCGGGGCCAGTTGTCGATCTGGGGCCGGGACGAAGGCTACGTTGCCCACCCCCGCTGGACCCCGGACCCCGAGGGTACCAGCTACGTCCTGGCCCGTGCCGAGACCACCCGCCCGATCAAGTTCCCCACCGACTAGACTTTGGCGGTCTCTTGGGCGGCAGTGCCCTCCCGCTGCGTAAGACTGCGGGTCCACCAAGCCCCAGTTCCAGCTCCGACCGCTTCTGCATGCGCAACCCCCGAAAGCCCGTGCAAAGATGGCGTGAACGGTCGTTTGCACTCTGGAACCCGCATGTGCTAGCCCTTCGGTCCATCCCTGCACGCTTTTTCGGGCGCCCGCCGTGCAAAAGTGGTTCGAGCCCGGGGCTGACCGCGGTGGAAACAACGGACCGGGTCGACCGGCGCCCGCAGGGCGCTGAGCTCCGCAGTTCCGCCCTACCGGGCGACAGTCAGGCTCCCCATGTTCAGCTGAAGCTCAGCCTCGATCACGTTCTCGTTTCTGAAACTCGGCGAGAGCCAGGCATCGCCCTGCTTGACAAAGCCAGCAGCCGCCAGGTTGTTGGTGCCCATGGCCTGCTTGGCGGTCAGCCGCACGTTGGCGCCCGCCGGAAACTTCACCGTCATATTACCCATCAGCACGACGGCCTTGAGGCTGGACACATGCAACGCCTGCAGGTCCAGGGTGGCGTCGCCGAGGTAGACCTGCAGGTCCAGGTTTGCAGGCAGGTCTGTCCCCAAACGCAGGACGGTATCTGGAATCTTGGCGCCGCCCACGTTAACAGACTGGCTCTCCCGCGGGATGTCGACGGTGAACTGACCGCCGGAAAGACTGGTGGTGATCAGCGGTGTGGTCCGCACATAGCCGACCTGGCCGGTGACGGCGTTCGTCCCCGCACGGTCCAGCGACAGGCTGCCCGCGGGCAGGGCCAGCTTCACCGCGACGCTCCTGGCCTCCGCCGGTACGGCAAAGTCCAGCGGCACGGTGCCGGGGTTGGCGGTCCCCGCCTTCTCACCCGCCGTAACCGTCACCGGCGATCCGCTCCCGGCCGGCACGCTCACGCTAATGCCGGGCACCTTCACCTCGGTGCCGGCACCGTCGCCGGCCGTCACACTGACCCCCGGAACCTTTACGTCAACGCC
>JARBUG010000015.1 GCA_029239785.1 Symbiobacteriaceae bacterium
TGAAGAATCCCTCGGCGCCTTACAACGTCATTCTGTTCGAGGAACCCGCGGGCCGGGTGATGGGGATGACCAAGTTCGTCGCGACCCTGCCCGACCCGACCCGGGTTGACGTCTTCCAGTTCCACTTCGTCACCGAGACTGGCGAGCGGCAACTGCTCAAGACCATCACCGGTGCCACCGGCAGCGGCATCTACGAGGCCGAGTGGGACTCGACCACGGTGCCTGACGGCCACTACAGTGTGGCTGCCACCGCACTGGATGCTGACAACAATGTAATCGCCACCGGGTCGCATTCCTTTGAGGTGTACAACGCGGTTGCCTCTGGCCTGGCCTTCCAGGTGAAGAAGCCCGGCGGTCAGCCCGCGGCGGGCGCCCGGGTCTACATCTATTATGCAATTGATCAAACGGCTCCGTTGACCCTGCTGGAAGAGGGCCGGGCCGACCGGGACGGCAAGTACAGCCTCACCGGCCGGGAGGCCACGGACGGGCACCAGTACTTCGTGGTCGCCCAGGGCTCCGAACCGGGCTTCCTCTACATGCAGACGCTGACGGCGCCGGCAAATGCGGTCCTGACTGAACAGGACACCTTTCCTGTGACCTTTGCGGGCCGCGATGCGGCGGGCGCCCCTGCAACCCTGGCCACCATTTGGGCGACGGCCCAGCTCGGCAGCCGCAAGCTGCACCTGAAGGACCCGCTCGCCACGCTCGATGGCGCTGGCAGCGCCACGGTCTACCTGCCCTCTGCCGGGTTTACCTTCCGGCAGTACAGCAGCGACTACAGCCAGTACCAGGTGCTGCGCAACGCCCTGGTGACTGAAGCCGCCACCGTGACCATCGCACCGCCCGCCGGCGGTCTGGCCACCATTGACGTGGTGGGCAACCCGCAGTTCGCCCGGACCACTGCGGTCTGGACCGACCTGACCGACGGCCTCACCCTGGAAGGGGGCGACCTGCCCCGCCGCCAGGTGACGCCGGGTTCCTACGAACTGGAAGTGACGGGGCGCTGGGCCGGCACCTACGGCGGCGACTCGACCACTTCCATTACGCCGGCCCTTACTGTCGCCGCAGGTGAGACGAGGAACGTCTCGCTCGGCGGGCCCTACACCCTGCAGCTCGCCACCGACTGGACCGGCCCGGTGCCGACCGACGCCGAGGTGGCGTTCACCGCCGCACTGGTCGACCAGTATGGCAACCGTTCGAAGTATGTCTACCCGACCCTGTACGTTTCCGGTCCCACGGGCAGCAACCAGTACGCCGGCTGGCCCGAGTGGGAACAGTGGGAGCACAGCCTGCCCGGCCAGTACACGGTCTACGCCGAGGTGAGCAACACCCTGGTGGGCAGCGCCCTGCGCTCGCAGCCGCTCACCTTCCAGGTCGTCAGCGGCGGCAACCAGAGCCCTGGCGGCGGCCTGACCGTGAACGTCATCGACCGGACCGGCTCGCCGATTATGTACGGGCAGGTCTCCCTGCTCAAAAAGAGCACCGCCGGCAGCCAGTTAGTTGATGAGCGCATGGTCTACGGGGGTCAGCCGGCATCGTTCGGCCTGCCCGCCCTGAGCCCTGGCGAATCGCTGGCCCTGGCCGTGACGGGCATTACGGCCTCCACCGACCCGGCCGCCCCGGGCATGAAGCCGTTCTTCCTGGTGGTGCCCGTGCCTGCGGGTGCGGCGCCCATCACCATGCAGGTTGACTTGCGGGGCTACAACTTCCAGAGCGTGACGCTGCAGGCCCTGGATAACGCCGGCAGCCTGATCCAGGACAGCGTCCAATACTACGGCTACTTTTATGGCGATGACCAGACGCCGGTGGGCGCCCTGATCGATGGTGCCTATGGCGAACCGCTCACCGTGCTGATGCCGGAAGGCCGCTACGCCTTCCAGGCGGTGGTCCTGGGCGACCGGTGGTCGTCGGTGCAAAACCAGTACGTGCTGACGGCCGGCCCCGCCGACCTGCCCGCCAATGGTCAGGTCACCCTGGGCGGCAGCGGTCAGTTGACCCGCCTGTCGGCGGCCCTGGCCGGTCAGAACGATGAGGTGTCGATGGCGGCCATGGCCATTTTTGCCACCGGCGGGCCCGGGCTGCCCGGGCACCAGGTCTCCTTCGATGCCCCGGTCTACGTAACGCCGGGCGCCTACCAACTGGAATGGGTCCTGGTCCGGCAGGCGCTGTCGGGCGAGTGGGCCTACTGGCTGGCCCGCACCGTGCAGGCCACGGGCGCCGACCAGAGCTTCCAGGTGGGCAGCACCTTCACGGTGCAGGCCACCGCCGGGCGCCCGGTCTACGAGCCGGGCAGCACGTTGCAGGTCAACACGCTCATCGGCGATGGATTCGGCAACCGCCTGGTCCGGGTCGCCCTGGGCTTCTACGGCGGCGGCGGATTCGCCACGGTAAACGGCGCCGTGCAGGTGCCCGAGACCGGCGACCCCAGCCAGATCGCCCCCTTCCTGGTGATCAAGGATGCCAACGGCACCGAAGTCCACCGGCAGAAGGTGGTCGACCCGGACGAGCAGCAGATTGTGACCAGCTGGTCGGGCTGCTATGAGGGCAACACCTGCCCGCCTCTGCGGCTCTCCGACGGCCCGAGCTCCTACTTTGGCCAGTCCCTGGTCGTGCCGGCCGAATGGGCCGGGCGCCAGCTCACCGCCCATGTCGAAGTGGGCGCCGGCCCCGAGGGCCCGACCCGCTCCGTACCGTTTGCTTTGAGCGTCAGCAACGCTCCGATCCTGGACAGCCAGCCCGCGGCGACCCGAGAGGCAGGCCTGACCATCACCGGCTTTACCGAGGCCGGGGCGACGGTCGCCCTGACCTACACGCTGGATGGTGGCGCCCCGGTGGCTGCCGGCAGCGCCACGGCCGGGTCCGACGGACGCTTCAGCATCTATGTGGAGATGGCGGCGGAAGGAACCTACGCCTTCACCGCCACGGCGACGCTGCCGGACAAGGTCTCCGACCCGTCCCAGCCGCTGGCGGTGGTGGTCGACCGGACCGCCCCGGCAGCCCCCGCCGACCTGGACTGGACTTCGCCGGACCAGAACCACATTCGCCTCACCTGGGCCGCCCCGGGTGGCGACATCATCAGCCGGTATGAGATCCGGCGGGACGGCGTGAAGGTGGGGGAGGTGGCGGCGGATGCTGCTCTGTCCTTCCTGGAAGGGAATCTCGAGGTCAACGCCCGCTACACGTACGACGTGGTCGCCATCGACCAGGCGGGCAATATCTCCGAAGCGGCCACGGTGAAGGCGACCACCGGCTCCACCGCCGACACCGAGGCGCCCACGGCGCCCACCGGCCTGCAGGCCGTGCTGACCGACGTCACCACCGCCGAGCTGACCTGGGAAGCCGCCGACGACAACGTCGAAGTGGTGGCCTACAACATCTACCGGTCCGCCGACGGCGCTGCCGCCGAACTGATCGCCACCGTTACCGACGGGCTGGCCTATCAGGATGGGGACCTCTCCACCGACACGGCCTACACCTACACGGTGACGGCGGTTGACCTGGCGGGCAACGAGTCGGACGCCAGCGCCCCGGTCACGGTGAAGACGGAGCCCATGGTCATCGCCGACCTGATCACCCGGATTACGCCCAAGTCCCGGGCCGGCGCGGGCTTGCCCGGCGCCACGGTCGAAATGACCCTCGTCGGCGACGCCAAGCGCGGGGCCGAGATGATCATCGTCTACCAGACCTGGCTTGATGCCACCGGCGTGATCCTCGACGCTCCCCGTGAGGTTGAACTGGTTCTGCCCATGGCAGAATCCGCTGCCGCCCCGGGCACCTACTTTGCCACCCAGACCATGCCGGTCGACATCGCTGCGATTCTCTCCGTGACCGGCAAGCTGTCTGACGGCAAGGGCAAGCACGTGGCGGAGGAGGCGACCGGCCTGCCCCTGCCCTTCATCGGCAACATGCAGGTCGAAATTGCGGCCCCGGCCGGCGCCACCGCCGAGGACGTCGCCGTGGCGCTGAAGAACGCCAAGCTGATGATCTGGAGCGACAGCGCCCAGAGCGGCGCCCAACTGGCCCCCACGGGCGTGGGCGTCCACTTCCTCGAAGGCATGACCCCCGCCGACGACTATACCATTCGTCTGGTCGACTACTGGAGCCGTGAACTGGCCCGGGTCACCGGCGTGCGGGTCGACGGCGGCATTACCCGGAACATACGGGTAGCGCCCCTGCTGCCCGCCAGCCTCCAGATCGAGGTGCTCGACGCCAGCGGTGCGCCGCTGCGGGGCGCCTACGGCCTCCTGCAAGATAGCGCCGGCAACACCATGCGTGACTGGGTGACAGGCGCAGACGGCAAGACCTACGCCATGAACTGGCAGTGGATGGACGAGACGATCAAGGTCGTGCCCGTCACCCGCCTGCCGTTCAAGCCGGCGGCGCCTCAGACCATCGTCCTGAAGCCGGGCACGAATCGGGTCACGTTCCAGCTGGAGCGGTACGCCGAAGGCCGGGTGGAGGGCGTTGTGACCGAGACCCAGCTGGGCATTCCCATGGAGCGGGCCTACGTGAGTGCCACCCAGGTAATCGACGGCCAGGGGCTCACCCGCACCGCCCATACCGATGAAAACGGCCGCTACAGCATCACGCTGTTTGAAGGCCCGGCCACCATCAACTTCAGCGGCGCCCAGCCGATCAAGCAGGTGCCGCCTGCGGCGGTCACCATTCCGGCGAACGGCGTGGCCGTGCACAACCAGAACGTACAGTTGCTCGCCCCAGGCGAGCTGACGATCGACATCTACACCCGCTCGAACGGCGGCGATTGGATCGGCCCCATCGAACTGAACTGGCGGGTTGCGGTCCACTACGGCCTCAGCGTGATCGACAAGAACGGCACCCGGCTCTATGTCGGCGATTTCTCACCCGTCCGCATGGCCGCTGCGGCCGGCGACCCGATCAAGGTCTGCCTGGATGGGCGCGAGACCGGCTTCCCGGATGTCTGCCAGACCGGCACCTTCGGGGCTGACCTGAAGGCCCGGGTCGAAGTCCGCCTGGACTCCGACGCCCTGGGCCGGCTCCAGGCCTATGTGAACGCCTCGCAGTGGAGCGGCGTCGTCTACCGCATCGGTGATGACGGCTCCCGGATGCCCGTTGGCGTGGTTGATCAGGCGCAACCGATGTTCCGTGCCACCGCCGTCGGTGCGTACGAAGTTGCCGTGACCACCGGCGACGGCCGCTACGGCACGGGCCGGACGACCGTTGTGATGGGCGGCACGGTGGGCGCGGTTGTGTCGCTGACCGCTGGCAGCCGTTTCTTCGGGAAGACTGGCAACAGCCTGACCACCAATCGGAACGAGGTGATGGAGGGTGACCTGCTCCATCTGCGGGCCGGCTACAAGAACAACGGCCTCGCCTTGAAGGACGCCGTGCTCAAGCTTGAGCTGCCGGCCGGCACCACCCTGGTGCCCGAAACCGTCACGCTGGATGATGTTCCGGTCGCTTACACCTTGGAAGATGGTGCAGTGCGGGTCGCCCTGGGCGACCTGGCGCCCGGCGCCGAAGGTGTGGTGCGGGCTTCGGTTACAGTGGGTGAAGGCCTGACCCAGGATTACCTGGCGGCCAGCGCCTGGATTGGCCAGGCCGGCGCCACCACGGCAGAACTGGTAGGCACCAGCGTCGTGCGGCTGCTCCGCATCACCGTGAATGCCATGAAGGAAGTGACGAGCCTCGAGACCACCGTCTACGGGCGGGCGCCGGTCGACAGCACCGTCACGGTGTACGCCAACGATACCCCGGTGGGCAGCGCCATCGTGCTGGAGGGCGGCAACTGGATGATGCCCGTGACGCTGCCCGGCAGTGCCACGCTGGCCCGCACCTACAGCATCAAGGCGGAGGCGAAGGACCAGAGCGGCAACCTGCTGGCAGCGGCCCAGACCGAAACCACCTTCGATCCCAACGGCGTCGAGGTCGTAACGGCCAGCGTTACCGGCGTTCATACGGTGACGGTCCGGCCCAATGCGGTTCCGCCCCGGTTCCCGGTGGTCTACATCCCCGGTCAGCGGGTTGGCGCATCGCTTTCGTTCAGTGACCCCAGCCGCATCACCGGCCTGCGCATGGGCGTGCAGGGGGTGGGCGCCCCGGTCGGGGCGTCGCTCAACACCAACGGCAGCTTTTATGCGTCGCTGCCGAGCAGCAACCGCATGGGTGCGATCGTCGCCAGTTGGGGCGTGAAGCCCCGGCCCTACAGCCAGGCGGTGCAGCCGACCCTGGCCGACATGCGGGAGATGATTCCGTCCTCGCTCTACAACTCGACCCTTGCGTCGTTCTCGGAAACAGGCGATGTGGCCAGCGGACCCTACACCCAGTCGGCCCTGCTGCATGCCGGCGGTGACGCCAACGAACCCATGGAGTTCGGCTTCTCGGTCTCCGACGTGCGGCCCTACAAGCCGACCGCCGAGGACCAGGCCCGGATTCGCAGCGGCGCTCCTGCCATCTACAACCCGCAGTTCGAGTTCAAGGGTGATACCTTCACGTTTACGGCGCTGGTGCCTGCGAGCCAGGCCGGCGGGGTTGCCGTCAACTCCGTTGGTGCGATGATCGAAGATCCCGCCAAGGAGATTCAGATGTTTGGCCGGATCACGGGCAACGTATTTGGCGCCGTTATGGCCCTGCTCTCGATGGATCAGCAGTTCCGGGAGTTGACCGAGCTGTCCGATATCGCGGCCGGTTGCCGCGGCAGCGCTGCCAACTACCAGGCCATGATTCAGGATATCGCCAACCAGGTGATGGTCAACCTGGGCTACCGCAGCAGCATGATGCTCCTGAGCGGCGTGCTGGCCGCCACGGGCGTGGGCGGCCCCGGTGCCGCCGTGCTGGCCGGGTTCACCTTCCTCTCCAGCGGCTTCCTGAACTTCATCCTCGGCCGCCGCATGGATGATCTCCGTGAGATGATGGCCAACGACCCCAACTGCCACGCTGAGTTCCCGGTGCTCGACCCGGTCTGGATCATGGATCCCGGCGGCTACGTCTATGAGGCGACGCCGGAGAACTGGCTGGACGGCGTGACGACCACGCTTTATGAAAAGCAGCCTGACGGCACCTTTGCGGTTTGGGATGCCGCCTGGTACGGCCAGATGAACCCCCTGACCACGGGCACCGATGGCACCTACGCCTGGGACGTGCCCGAAGGCGACTGGCAGGTTCACTACCAGAAGGACGGCTACCAGGAGGCGAAGAGCCCCGTGCTGGCCGTGCCCCCGCCCCGGACCGATGTGAACCAGGGCCTGGTCTCGCTGGAGGCCCCTGAAGTGGCCTCGCTGCGGGCGGGTCAGGATGGTGCGTATGTTGACGTGGTCTTTACGCAGTACATGCGGGCCGCTTCGCTGGGTAACTCGACCGTGTCGGTCCTGCTGCCCGACGGCACCCGTGTGGAAGGCAACGCTGAGCCCCTGGCCCCGGTCGCCGGCGACGGCGGCGTGCTCGTGACCCGGGTGGCCCGGTTCACGCCGGCTGAGGCACTGAGCGTTGGCGCCACCTACCTGGTGGACGTGAGCGACCTGGTACAGAATTACGCGGGCCGGACCCTGGAGCAGGGCTTCGTGCAGGCGGTGCTGATTCCTGAAGATGCGACCCCGCCCGGCGCCGTGACCGGCGTGACGGCGGAGGGCACCGACGGCAGGCTGGTCCTGCGTTGGAGCAACCCGGCGGACGTTGATTTTGACCGGGTGCGCATCGAATGGCTCGACCAGTCCGTTGAAGTGAGCGGCTCCTCGTATACCGTGGAGCGGCTGGAGAACGGCGTTACGTATGTGGTGAGGCTGACGGCCATCGATCTGGCCGGCAACGAGTCGGCGGCCGTAACCGTGACCGGTACGCCGGTCGACAACGTGGCGCCCGCAGCGGTGACGGATGTGACCGTGACGGCGGCTGCCCACCGGCTGACGCTACTCTGGAACGAGCCCTACGCCTCTGACCTGGATTACGTTCTGGTGGCGTGGGAGGGGGGCACCCGGGTGGTGCCTGCGGGCATCGGGGCGCTCGACCTGGGCGACCTGGCCGACAGCCTGACGCTCACGTTTACCCTGACCCTGTTCGACCGGGCCGGCAACGGTTCGGCGCCCATGGTCGTATCCGGCACGACGCCTGCCGTGCTGATTGTGGCGCAGGTGAACGCCGGGCCGGTCAACGGCCTGCGCTCCGCCGACGGCAGCGTAGCGGTGCAGGTGAAGGCCAACACCTTCGACTGGGCCACGACCCTGCGCATCCTGCGCTACAACGCCCCCGTGAAGGTCGGCAACCCGGCGCTGACGGCCATCAGCTCCGCCATCACGGTGGAGGTGGTCTCGCCCCTGCTGAAGCCGCTCACGGTGGAGGTCAGCTACGACAAGGCGGCACTGGGCAAGGCCGACCACAAAAAGGTCGCCCTCTACCGCCAGGATGACCTGGACCCGAGCAATTGGGTCCTGGTGGGTGGCAGCGTCAACCCCGGCCAGGGGTACGTACGGGCTGAAGTAACGCAACCCGGCACGTATATGGTCATGGTCGCCAAGTAAACAACGTGACGCCACCCTCGCTCAGAGGGTGGCGTCTCGGTTTCGCCCTCATAAGATGGAGCACATACCCACGCATGTACGTCGGGAGGAGGGTGCGGGTGGACCTCAAAGAGCGGCTCGCCCAGTTTCGGGCGGAAGAGCAGCGGCTGTCCTGGGAAGGGACTTTCCTGGAGTACTTCGAGAAAGTAAAGGCCCAGCCCCAGATCGCGGGCCTGGCCCACGCTCGAGTCCATGACATGATCATGAGTCAGGGCGTCAGTACCGATGAAGCCGGGCGGAAGGTTTTTGACTTCTTCAAGCATGACATTTTCGGCGTCGAGAAGCCGCTGGAGCAGCTGGTCGAGTACTTCAACTCGGCGGCAAAGCGGCTGGAAGTGCGCAAGCGCATCTTGCTGCTCATGGGCCCGGTGGGCGGCGGCAAGAGCACCATTGTTTCGCTGCTCAAGCGGGGCATGGAGCAGTTTTCCCGGAGCGAGGAAGGCGCGGTCTACGCCATCAAGGGGTGCCCCATGCACGAGGAGCCCCTCCACTTGATCCCCGATGAGCTCCGGGCGGACATCTACCGGGAGTTTGGTCTTTACATTGAAGGTGACCTGTGCCCGGCCTGCCGGCAGATGGTGCAGGACCAGTACGGCGGACGCATGGAGGATGTGATCGTCCAGCGCATCGCTTTCTCGGAGAAGAACCGGGTGGGCATCGGCACGTTCACGCCCTCGGACCCCAAGAGTCAGGACATTTCGGAGCTGACCGGCAGCGTTGACTTGTCGACCATTGGCCAGTACGGCAGCGAGTCCGATCCCCGGGCCTATCGGTTCGACGGTGAACTGAATGTCGCTAACCGCGGCGTGATGGAGTTTATCGAGATGCTGAAGTGCGACGAGAAGTTCTTGTATGGATTGCTGACATTGAGCCAGGAGCAGAACATAAAAACTGGCAGGTTTGCGATGATTTACGCCGATGAGGTCATTCTGAGCCATACCAACGAGAACGAGTTCAACGCGTTCATCAACAACAAGAAGAACGAGGCGCTCAAAGACCGGATGATCCTGGTGAGGGTGACAGACCTACAGACGAAGGCTGCAGGGGTTCGCCCCCTGCAGCCTTTCACTCGGAGTCAGTGATGCGTTCTTCCTCGGCAGTTGACGGGCTGCGGAATCGTTCGGTCATCTGCTCCAGAGACCACATGTCATTGTTGAACGCTTCGCGTGACGTTGGGCGGAGATCGAGCGAATCGATGGCTTTCCGGACAGCCTCAAGCAGGCCAGAATCAGCAACTTGAACCCAAGTAGATCGAACTCTGTTCACGTCTTCTCCAGTGCGCGCCCATTCCAACCATGAATGAAGTAGCATCCGGAAATTGGCGACCCATCCTTCTTCGGCCCCATGTTTGGCGGCAGCCTCCACTAACGTCTGATGAGCGTCAGGGCGACCCAGGAAGTCTGTACGTAAATCCACAACCGCAGAATAAAGAGGATGGCCGTCAAAGATCGGACGTTCGGAAAGTTGTTCTAGTGTCGAACGCCATAGGGAAGATGCTGCGTCTGAATGGAGACGGCGGAGTTCGCTCTCCAAGGTTGCTCCCAAGGCATACTCCCGAGTAATGTCTCCTTTGGTGATCTCTAGAAGTGCCTCGGGAGTCCATGCGGACTTCTCCAGTACGATCCGGGCAAAACCAAGGGAATCTACCTCCGATTCATGCTTCGACTCACTAGCTAACAAGGGTTGGACACTCTTCCGTGGAAAAAGCTCCAGGCCCCTAAACTGTTGATGTCGAATAGCTTCGGTTAGGATGTCCCGCAAGAAGGCGTTGCTAAAGGTGGCATATTGTCCTCCAGGCGTGTACGACTGGTCGTTGGCCCGATAAATCTCGTTCTTCAAGTTCACACATCTAGAAATGAATTCCCTGACCCGGTCCAGACCGTCGTTCTCAAGGTCCTTCAGGACAGCCGTGATCGTAGTTCTGCCGTCTCTAATGCCTGCTAGGAGTGACATCATTCGGGACTCAGGAATCCAATCCGGGGGGTCCACGTATGTAAAGAAGATTGATTTGGGGGTAGTAAGAACTGTACCAACAGCGGTAAGCAACCCACCTAGTTCGAGTAGTTGCGAAACCCACGCCGCGTCCTCGGGCTTTGCGCTAATAGCCTTACCGAGTACCTCATACCATCGTTCTGCGGCCGGGTCGGCTTGGGTTCTAGGCCAAGAGGACTGTCGCCGTGTGCGCAAATAATCCCAGTAGCTTGACCGGAGACCCTCAAAGATAGTCTGGTCCCCCAGTTTACTGTGGACTTCAGGATATCTGAAACGAAGTAGTTCTCCGAATAACAGTGCTTGAACGATGTCCTCCTGATCTAGGTCCAACACGCGATCAAGGAGTTTCTTCACGACAAGGAAGCTGTTCAGAACCTGCTTAATGGCCCGAGGATTGCCATCGACCGAATGAAAAATGAACGGAAAAACTCGATCAACAGTCTGGCGTTTTAGGCCGGTAATAGTTTGAATATCGTCGCGAAACAGGCGAGAGAATCGCTGTAAGCTTGGTGCCGGAAGGTCTACGGTAACGTTTATGATTTTCCTTAGAAAGTCCCGCCCCTTTGTTTTGTACCGCCTCGCTAGCACGGTCTCCACCGATTTTCTGTCCATTCCAACGATGAAGACACAGTGTTCGAAGTTGACGATCTCCTTTAGAAACTCTAGGGTCCCGAGTACGTTTTCCGGAGCACACCTGTCCAAGTCATCGACAAAGACAACTAACTTCTTATCGTTAACCAGGTCCTTGATTAAAGCACTTACCTGCTCCTTTAGGTCTTCCAGGTTATCGGTGGATGGGATGTCTTGCATCAGTGCGCTTAACCACTTTACTTGGTCCTGGCTTGCCACCACGTCTCGGGCAGCCTTGTAGTACCCTGACACCGAAGAGAGTACGTTGATCGGTAGGTGGTGCTCCTTCATAACAGCGATGATTGACTGAATCATCGCTCTCCAAATTGAGATCTTTGTATCATAGACCCAAGCATTTACCCACGCAGTTTTGTAACCACGCGAGTCGAGGTCGTGTTGCATCAGCTTCATTACAGAACTCTTTCCCGTACCCCATCCACCGTTCAGAGACAAAGTAATCGGAGTGCTCTCGGAATACTCGCCGATGCTGTTGACGATCGCGGCTGCCAGTGCCGACCGACCAAGAGCATCCTTCCCCGGGTGCAGGATGGGGGAGTCCACCAAGAAATGAGGGTGAGAGGCCGAAGGTCCTTCTGCGTTGTCAGTGGGCGGAGTTGTCCTACCAAAGCCAGACAGATGAGTTATGGTAACTACGGTTGCGAGGGCCCATATGACCACCCATAGGCCCCCGGCGCTTGTATACCAGAAGCGAATCGTCAGGGCCAGAATCGACTCTACAAACAGGACCAGGCCCAATCCACGCTTTTCCAACCCCGCCCAGTCGTATCTGGGCACCCAGGTCGCAAGGGAATAACCAGTCAGGGCCAAGATAGCAACAATTAATAGGGGTCCCCATTTGGCTACCCACTTCCCGGCAGCCTCTAGTAGAGGTGCAAGATGATCCGGTAACCACCACGACAGAATGGTACATAAGGCGATAAGGATAAACAGGCGAGCAAACTTGTTCGATGAAGACCATTTGGTCATCAATATCCCCCCTTCAAAGGTCAGTTGAAATGTTCGTTTGTGTAAGCAACATTTCCTCTTGGTTAAAGGATGTAAAAACTGGGCGGCGCCGCCACACTCGGTGGAGCCGCCTTGATAGATGTGCACCACGTTGCCGTAGGGCAGTCAAGGGAGGAACGTGGATTCCCCGTGTAGATGCAGGCCCTTGACGGCCCGTAGGCAACGTGGTCTCCCCATGCCGCCCGGCCCGGCTGATTGTGCGCCCCGAAGCCCCGGCCGTCAAGCGTGAGGACTCTGGCGTTGGTCCCTGCTTGACTGCCGTGGCTCCGGGGCTAATCTTTCCTCTCAGCCGGGCAGCATGGTGTGTATCTCAACGCCCCCGGTCATAGCCGCTGTCGCACTCCCTGTCTCCGCGTCTGCGCCTCTGCATATGCTCCCACCTCTGCTGCACCTCCCGGTCCTGCTCCTGGGCAAAGCCATCCAGGGCCTTGACGATGCGCTCTAGCATCTCTCCGATGGACCCGACTTTCTCCTCCAGGGCCGGCACCTTGGCCCGGTCTCGCTCGAACCTTGAGCGTTGCTCCTTCAGGTCATCCTCCGAGGACACTCCCGCCTTTTGAGCCTCGTTGCCCCAGTGCTGGACCTGCTCCTCAGTCCGCCGATACTCCTCTCGGGCATCCTTGCTGAAGAAGCGCTTCAGCGTCGGGATGGGTGCTTTCAGCGCCGCACGGTGCGCCGCAGCTTGTCTCTGATTGTCCAGCGACAGTGCAGCACGGTTCAGTCGCTTCTCCTCGCTCGCAATCTCGGACAGTTGACTTCTGACTCCATGCAGTTCGTGCAGTTGTTGCTTCTGGAGGTCACGCGTCTGATCCCAACTCAGTTGGCTCCCGCCGCAGACGTAGTATTCCAGCTGAGCCAGCGCCTTGGCCTGGGGGATAGGCCACCCTGCCTGCAGGCGCGCAACGTGCCGGTCAGAGACAACTTTCTCGGCCTGCAGTACTCGCCGCTGCTCCCGAGCCTTGTCCAGATCTATGACCACGCCGTTGTGCTGCTGGACTGTGCGGTTGTGGTTCCCCTTTTCGGTCTTCACACCCTGGCGCTCCAGGGCAGACGCATGCGGCCCCAGGTGGACCTGCGGCAGGCGTTCGGAACCCTGGTCGTTAAGGCTACGGTGGTCGATCCGATCCTCGACGTGAGCGCGCTCCAGGGCTCGATTGGCGTGGTTAGCCCACTCTGCCCGCCAACGCTCCAGCATCTCGGGGCGATTCCACTCACGGTTCTTCTTTGCCGGGAATCCTTTCGGCCCAATCTCTCGCATGGTCAGCATGATGTGTGCGTGCGGGTTGTTCGGGTTCCGGTGGATGGCCACGTCTGCCACCATGCCCAGCGACACGAACTGCTCCTCAACGTACCCGCGGACTAGCTCACGTTGCTCGCCGGGGGTCAGCTCTTTGGGGAAGGCGACGACGATTTCGCGGGCCACCTGGGCGTCGGCCCGGCGCTCCGCCTTCTCAACCTGGTTCCATAGCTGGGAACGGTCCTGCACCCACTCAGGGGCGCCCGTCGGCGCCATGATCTCCGTCTCGATCTCGCCCCGGCGCTTGGTGTAGTCGAAGACCTGCCCGGTGCGTTCGTCGACGATGCGCTCCCCGGCTCGATAGGCGGCGGCGCCCGTGGCGCTGCGCCCCGCACTGCGGCCGATAACCTGGGCGTTCAGGTAGTAGATCGCCATACGGTGCCACCTCCGAGGCGAGGATGGGCGATACGGCATGTGGATCGGGCGGGGGCCTCCGTCACGCATCGCCAGATGCGTGATGGGGCGCCCGGGCTGGGGTGCAGGGGCCGGAGCCCCATGCCGCAACACATCGGCGAAGCCGATGTATAGTTGCGCCCTTCGTTTCACTCGGGATAAAGGTACCACGGAGGGGCGCGCGTGAGAACGGTGGAGGGGACCTTTTCGCTGGAGGCATTACATCTGGCGGAAACCGTGCGGTACAAGGCCTGCTGTGCCCCCAGCGAATATGCAGTCCCTCTGAAGTGCTGACTACGCGGGCTGGCGAATATCCAGGAGTAAGACCAACCTGGAGGTGTGGCGAGGGCGTGGCAGGTAAGTCCATGGAGGAGCGGCTCACAGACGTTGAGGTACGCATTCGGCAGTTGCAGGCGAGGAAGCAGGCACTGGCTCAGCAGGTGAAGCAGCAGCAAAGGAAGGAGCGCACCCGGACGCTCATTCAGATCGGGGCGATCCTGGCCAAACTTGGCGTTGACTCATTGGAAAAAGCCCAGGCGTTTCAGAAGGAGATACAGGGTCGGCCCGAGGCCCAGGACTGGCTCAAGAAGGTGACGGCCAGAGCTGCGCAACCGACGAGAACTGAAGACTAAACGGCTCGCCCAGGGATAGGGCGGGCCGTTTCATCTGTCGGGAAAGGTCAGGGCGGAGGGGCGCCCGCATATCGCTTAAGCGATACGAAGAACGACCTGGATATCGCTACAGTGACAGACCAACACTGGGAGGGTAGATGAAATGGCAGAGCGGCGAATTATAGGCAGGAAACCCAGTTCGTGGATCGAAATGACGATAGAGGGGGAGCGCCCATCGCGAGAGGTCCTGCTGAGGGCGCTGGCCTACGTTCGACGCTGTGCAGAGGAGCGAAAGCGGAATGCAGTTTGCGGAACCGAGATCGACCCAGGTTAAGCGAACCATCAAGGTTGCCGTCTACCTGCGGGTAAGCACGGTGGACCAGGGCAAGCGGGGGTTCAGTATCCCGGAGCAGCGCAAGGCCTGTCTGGAGAAGGCGCGAGCGCTAGCCAAAGTGGTCGAGACAGACAGCTTTGATCCCGTCCTGGTTGAGTCCTATGAGTTCGTCGACACGGCTGGCGGGGACCTCATCGAACGACCGGAGTTGTCCAACGCCAGGGAGTTCGTCAAGGAGTCGCACCCTGACTACTTCATCTGCTTGGACCCTGACCGGTTCAGCCGCGCCACGTACCAGGCCATCTTGATCGCTAACGAAATCGAGGCCGCCGGTACTAAGCTTGAGTTCGTCCAACACGACTATCAGGCGACTTCGGAGGGGCGGCTCTTCTTCACGCTGCGCGTGGCCATCGCCGAATACGAGAAGGCCAAGATCATCGAGCGGACCAGCCGTGGGAAGCGGGGAAAGATTGCTGCCGGGGGCATTCCGCATAACATCAGGGCTTACGGATATGATCATGTGTCCGAGCCGGAGCGGCAGCTCCGCCAGCGAGAAGGCCATCCTGACCCGGGGACTCTGGTGCCCAACTCGACAGAAGCCGCCTGGGTGCGGCAGATGTATGAGTGGGTAGCCAACGAGGAAATTGGCAGTATGACCATCGCCGAACGGTTGAACGAGATGGCTGTGCCGGCTAAGAACGGCGGCTCCTGGCACCGGGGCGTGGTTGACGGCATCATTCGCAACCCTATCTACATAGGTCAGTTGAGACTCAACCGATTTGACTTCACTGGGCTGGGGGGACAGGCGCATCTTCCGGCCGAAAAGCGCACCAAGAAGCTAACTGGCAAGCTGCGGCCCGAGGAAGAGTGGGTGACAGTCAGCGTTCCGGCCATCCTTGATGCTGACCTCTGGGAACGGGCCCAGGCGGTCCTCCAGAACATTAAGCGGCGGTCTAGTACCCGGATCTCGCCGGGGCGTAGGGGGCATTTCCTCAGCGGCATTCTGACCTGCGGTCTGTGCGGCGCACCTGTGCATTACGTCTGGAACAACAAAGTGAACGGCTACCTAGTGCGGTGTGCCAATCGCTATCCGCTGGTGCGGGGGTTGAAGGAGACGCCTCCGACGTGTTCCCTGCCGCACATCAAGGCGGCTCCGATAGAGGCCAGGGTGTGGGATAAGCTGAAGGACTGGTTCGAAGACCCGGACCTCCTGGAGGAGGATCTCGCACGGCAGCAGGAGGAACCCTCGGAGCACCAGGCCGAGATTCAGGAGAAGCTGGCCCAACTTGCTGAGCAACTTGAGGAGGCCAAAACCCGGCAGTCCCGAGTCTTATATCTGGTTACCAAGGGCGTCGTCCATCCTGAGGTAGCGGAGGCCCAGTTGGGAGAGATCAAGCGCCACCTGGACGCCCTGGAGCAGCAGCAGGAGGCGCTGAAGCAGATGTTAGGCCGAACCAACCAAACGGCAACCAGTATCGGCCGATACGTGGGGATGGTACGGGACATGCAGAAGGAAGTGCTGGAGGAGATGGAACAGATGGATCTGCAGCAGCGGCAAACCTTGGCGCGGATGCTGCTCAGAGAAGTAGTTATCCACAGCAAAGACCGGGCGGAGACCATACCGGCGCTCTAACTAGTGTGTAGGTGTGTCAGCGTGATCCTGGTGAAGGTGCCCTACAACCTGCGGGTATCGGACGAAGTCCGCATCTACGAGAAACTGCTGGCGGACTCGGCCCTCAAGGGAGTCCACATTGCACCCCACACCCTGCGGGTCGCTTCGATCTTCGCGATTCTGACACGACTGGAGCCGTCGAAGAAGACCGGCCTCAGCCTCATGAAGAAGCTGAAGCTTTACGACGGCGACAGCGTCGAGGGCTACACCCAGAAGGACCTGCGGGAGCTGCAAGACGAAGCACAACGGGAAGGCATGCAGGGCATTTCGCCCCGGTACGTCATCAACCGGCTCTCCAACGCCCTGGTCAAGGAAGGTATCAGCTGCATCAATCCGCTCGATGCCCTGCGGGCGCTGAAGGACGGCTTCGAACAGCACACCGGCATTGCCAAGGAAGAGCGGGAAGCCTACCTGAACTTCATCTACGAAGCACGCAAGGAGTTCGACGAGCTGGCCAAAACTGAAGTCCAGCGGGCGTTCATCTACTCCTTCGAGGAGACGGCCCGCACAGTCTTCAACAACTACCTCGATAACGTGGAGGCCTTCGTCAATAAGCAGAAGCTGCTTGACCCCATCACCGAAGAAGAGGTCGACCCGGACGAGAAGCTGATGCGCTCCATCGAAGAGCAGATTGGCGTCACCGACAACGCCAAGAAGGCCTTCCGGGAAGAGATCATGATTCGCATCAGCAGTCTGGCCCGGAAGGGGCAGAAGTTTGACTACACGTCACACGACCGGCTGCGGGAAGCGATTGAGAAGAAGCTCTTCGCCGACCTCAAGAACGTGGTTAAGATTACGACCAGTTCCCGGACCCCGGACCCTGAGCAGCAGAAGCGGGTCAGCGAGGTGGTGCGCCGGCTAATGGAGGACGGCGGCTACTGCGAATGCTGTGCTAACGAACTGCTGAGGTACGTGGGGACGCTGCTGAGTCGCTAAGCGAAGAGGAAGCCTGGGACCGCTGAGGTCCCAGGCTTCGCTCTTACCCCAATAATGCCCACAGCGTCAGGTTGACGCAGAACAGGATCACGTGCGTCAGCGCATGTGCCAACATCGCGATTTCCAGCCCCTTCTTCCAGTAGAGCCAGCCGAACACGATACCGCCGACGGAGTTGGCGCCGATGATGAACGCCACCGTGAGGGACGTCAGCTCAACGCCCAGTGCCGTTGCGGCGGGCAGGTGTCCGAGTCCGAACAGAACGGCCGCCAGCAGGTTGCCTGCCCAGAAGTAGCCGCCCGCCACGGGTTGGTTCCTGCGGCCGAACAGCTTCCAGCCCGCCCAGACGAACAGGCTCATCAGACCCCAGCGGATCAGGATCTCCTCGACGATACCGCCGTAGGTCATGCCCGCCAGCAGCTGGAGGACGCTCGGGAACGCCGGTTCGAGCGTCAGGCCGCCCGGCTGCAATGCACGGTTGCCCAGATCCAGGGCGATGCCGGAGGCGGCGGTGATGGCCGCAGCCCAGAGTGCGGACCCGAAGTTCCTCCGGAGAATGGCCAGCGGGCGCTGCCCTTCGGCCCGGGCGCCCAGCACCGGGGTACGCAGCCCCACGGCCGGCGCAGTGAAGGCGCCGATCGTGGCGGCCGCGAGGATCATCACCAGGGACTGCACGGCGGAGGCGATGCGCAGGGTATTCGGATCGACGCCGGGAACGGCGGGGGCCGGGGAGGCCAGAAGAATGAGGATCAGTCCGGGAATCGAGAGGCCGGCCAGGGTGAAGATCAGGCGCGAACGGCTGATAGGCATGTCATGTAACTCCCTTAGCGGATCTGGCTTTCAAACAGGGCACTCCGGTCCAGTTTGCGGCCGAACAGCCGCATGAGTAGGAAAGCGAGGATGCCCAGCACCAGGCCGATCAGCGCCGTCACCCAGAGATCAAGGGTCAGGGCGCCGCCCAATTGGCTGCCCATGAGGGCGAGGATCGGGAGGACCACGATGCCCCCGCTCTGGTAGGCCGCCTGGAAGGTCGCGACCCGTGAGCTTATGTAGACGCTGAAGAGGATCGTAACCAGGCTGAGCGCCGGAATGACCAGCAGCATGAGCGGCAGCCAGTTGGCCGTGGGGAAGAAGAGGCTGTGGAAGAGGTGCCAGCCCGTGGCGTTCGCCGTGATACCGAAGAGCACAAAGCTGCCCAGCGAAAGGCCCAGGGCGGGAACCAAGGCCGCGAGGACCTTTCCTACAAAGAGGCTGAGCAGATCAACCGGAGCGAACAGCAGGCTCTCCATGGTGGAGGTTTCCTTCTCACCGGCAAACGACTGGGCGCTCACCCCGGTGGAGGCCATGAGCGGGATGATCAGGAAGAGCGGGGCCATGCCATAGTTCATCGCAAAGTAGGCCAGCTTGTGGCCCAGGCTGGGGAGGGCGTTCAGGGTCGCCTGCACTGTCGGCGATGCGATCCGGCTCAGCGTGTCGGCGAGGTCATTTAGAAAACTGGACGACTCAGCGCCCGTCGCAAAGCCTGCGGCCAGCAGCACTCCTATCGGCATGATGACGGCGAAGAGCAGGGGCAGCACCAGCATGGGTGACCAGACCTGCCAGTTGCTAAAGATGGACCGGATGTCTTTGCTCACGATCGCCTTGATGGCTTGCCAGTTCATCGCGTGGTTCCCTCCAGCACTTTGAAGTAGAGCGCCTGCAGGTCCTGGCCTGCCAGGGCTGCGGAGTAAATGTTCATTTCGGCCGAGAGGCGGCGCAGCAGGGCGGGAACCGCTTCCCGTGCCCGCAGCCTGAACTCCACCCGGCCCGGGGCCGCCACCGTGGCGGGCAGCCCGGCGGCCTCAGCGCCCGCCCAGGCGGCATCGGTCTCCACCTGGAGCGTCAGGTTGGTCAGGTACCGCTGCTCCAGTTCTGCCTTGGTGCCCTGCTCGATGACACGGCCCGCCGCCATGAAGACGTAGCGGTGGCAGATCGACTCCAGCTGCTGCAGCACGTGGGAGCAGATGACGATCGTCTTGCCCTGCTGATTCAGCCGGACGATCTCCTGCGATACCTGCTGGATGCCTTCGGGGTCGAGGCCGTTGGTGGGCTCGTCCAAAAAGAGGATCTGGGGGTCGTGCAGCAGGGCCCGGGCCAGGCCCAGCCGCTTCTTCATGCCGGTGGAAAAGGCGCCGGTCTTCCGGTCCCGGGCGGCGCCCAGGCCGAACTCTTCCAGGAGTTGCAGCGCCCGGCGGTCATCTTTCAGGCCGTGCAGGCGGCTGTAGAAGCGCAGGTTCTCCAGGGCGGTCATGTGCGGGTAGAACCCGGCGGTTTCGGTCAGAACGCCCGTCAGGCGGCGGACGGCATCGCCGTCCCGGTAGGGGTGGCGCCCTGCCACGGTAATCTCGCCGGCGTCAGCGGTCAGCACGCCGTTGATGCAGCGGATCGTCGTGGTCTTGCCCGAACCGTTCGGGCCCAGCAGGCCCAGAATTTCGCCTTCCCGCACCGCAAAGCTCATGTCGTGCAGGACCTGGTGCTTCTGAAGCCGTTTCTTCACCTGTGCCAAAGTAATCAACGCCATCCTTGGGAGTCCCTCCTTCGGTAGATCAGCGATACAGCGGTGTCAGGTCCGGTTCCAGGCGGGTCACATCCAGCACGGTCAGACCCAGGTCAAAGGCCCGGGTAAGCATCGCCCGCAGGGCGGCCTGGTCAGGAACCAGGCCGGTCAGGGCTGTGTCGGTGGCGCTTTGTTCGAGCTGGAAACCATCGAACCAGCGGGAAAGGTGCTGTTCCAGCCGCCCGCGCACCCGAATGCGGTAGCGCTCCTCGACCAGCAGGGGGGCCAGGTCCGCAGCGGGCCGCTCGGCCAGGAGGTGCCCTTCGCTGAGGATGGCGACCCGGTCGCAGAGCGCATGGGCCACTGCAGCGTGGGGCGTGGCCAGGACCACGGCCCGGCGCTCATCGCGGGTCCACCGGGCCACCTGCTCCCGCAGGCGGCGGCCGTCCGGTGAGTCGGCGTCGCTCAGCGGTTCGTCCAGCAAGACCGGCGGGAGTCCGGCTGTTACCACCTGGCCGGCATCGGGCTGGATCGCCCCGGCCATCAGGCGCAGCAGGGTGCTCTTACCGGCCCCGGCAGGGCCGAGCAGCCCGAGCGCCTCGCCGGCGAAAACGTTCAGGGTCAGACCATGCAGGGCTCGCACCGGCGGACTGCCGGTCATGGAGAGCGAGCGAAGCTGAAGGGCGGCGGTCATCGCAGTCACCTCGGTGCGTCAACGTCTGCTGCTACAGTACCACCCACCCGGAAGGGCGGGCATGTACCCCGCGGATACATCGATAGGTACATTTCGGATACATACAGCACGAACGTGATGGTAATATGGGTACATAGAACTACGCCGCGACGGGCAGCGAAGGCTCCGGCGGGCGGATGGTGAAGCAGGAGGAAGCCCATGATTCAGACAACGCCGCAACCGGGTGCCGGACTGCAGTCACTGCTGCGGACAAAGCTGTTCGCGCCACGTTCCCGCCCCCGCACGGTGGCCCGGCCCAGGCTGATCGCACGCTTGACGGAGGGGCTGCAAGGCAGACTCACCCTGATCGCGGCGCCGCCCGGCTTCGGCAAAACCTCACTGGTGGCAGCATGGCGGTCAGGCGAGCCAGGTGACCGGACGCCCCTGGCCTGGCTTTCGGTGGACGAAGGGGATAATGATCCGGTCCGGTTCTGGACGTACGTGGCCGCTGCGCTGGAGACCGTCCGGTCCGGCGCAGGCGCTGACGCCCTCAGCTTGCTGCAGGCAACGGGGCGGAGCCTCTCCATGGAGGCCGTCCTGATGGCGCTGATCAACGGCATGGCTGAACTGCCGGATGACTTCGTGCTGGCGCTTGATGATTGCCATCTCATTCGGGCCGAGCCAATTCACGAAGGGCTCGCCTTCCTGGTGGAGCACCTGCCGCCGCATGCGCATCTGTTGCTGATCGCCCGGGCGGACCCGCCCCTGCCCCTGGCCCGCCTGCGGGCACGCGGCGACCTGGTGGAAGTGCGGGCGAAAGACCTGCGGTTCACGCCTGAGGAGGCGGCTGACCTCCTGGTCCGGGTGCAGGGGCTCGCCCTTTCGGCGCAGGAGATGCAGGACTTGACGGCCCGGACCGAGGGCTGGGTGGCCGGCCTGCAGTTGGCGGCCCTGTCGCTGCAGGGGCTGGAGGATGTCTCCGGCTTCATGGCTGACCTGATGGGCAGCAACCGCTTCATCGTCGATTACCTGGCAGAAGAGGTGCTGCAGCGCCAGCCCGCCGACATGCAGCGGTTTCTCCTGCAGACCTCGGTGTTGGATCGGCTGAGCGGGCCGCTCTGCGATGCGGTGACGGGGCGCCCCGAGTCACAGGCGCTGCTGGAGAGGTTGGAGTCCGGCAACCTCTTTACGGTGGCACTGGATGGCGAGCGGCGCTGGTACCGGTATCACGGTCTGTTTGCGGACATGCTGAAGGCGCGCCTTCTGCAGCAGTGCCCGGACGAGGTGCCGGGCCTGTGCGTGCGGGCGAGCGAGTGGTATGAGCAGCAGGACATGGCCGTCGAAGCCGCCCGGGCAGCGCTGGCCGGCGGGGCTTACGACCGTGCTGCCCGGCTGATCGCGGGTTTGGGCGATGCGGTCATGCAACGGGGCGAGGGGGAGACGCTCCGTGGGCTGATTGAATCGCTGCCTGATGAGGTGGTACGGGCCTCGCCGGGCCTGTGCGTCTTCCATGCCCGGACCCTGCTGATCCAAATGAAGATCGACGCCTATTTGGAGCGACTTCAAGCCGCCGAGGCTGCCCTGGCTGGCCGGGAAGGCGACCCGGCCATCAGGGGCCGGGTTGCCGCACTCAAGTCGTTCTATGCCCGGACACAGGGGGATGCCCGCCGGTCGCTGGAACTGGCGGAGGCGGCCCTGGCTTTGCTCCCAGCCGATGACCCGGGCTGGCGAATCCTGGCGACGATCAGCCTGGCCGCCGCCTGCCACCTGACAGGGCAGCGCGAGAAGGCCGGCACCGCGCTGCGCGAGGTGGTCCGGCTGAGTGAGAGTGCCGGAGATGTGTACCAGACCACGCTGACCACCTGCCTGCTGGCCGAGTTTTACGGGCAGCAGGGCGCCCTGCAGCGGGCGTGGGAGACCTACCAGGCCGCCCTGCAGGTGGGCGGGGGGCAGGGGGAGCGCATGCCCTGCGCCGGGATGGCTTTTGTCGGGATGGCTGGCCTACACCTGGAGTGGGGTGAGCCCGAAGCGGCTGAGCGGCTGGTCCTGGAGGGCGTCTCCCGTGGTTTGAAGGGGGGGCACCCTGATACGCAGCTCCGGGCGTACCCGGTGCTGGCAGGCATCCTGCACGCCCGGGGCGAGTCTGCGCTTAACAGCCCGCTGCTGGGCGAGCTGGCACAGGCGCTCGGGCGCGGGCGGTTCACGGTGGTCGGGCAGATCTTCGATACACTGCGGGCCCGCATCTGCCTGCAGGAGGGGCAGGTCGGAGAGGCGGTCCGCCTGGGGCAGCATGCCGGGCCAGATCCTTTCCAGGGGGCCGCGCTCTTCGACCCGACGGTGTACGCACGCTTGCTCGCGGCGCAGGGCCGCCCGGAAGAGGCTGTGGCGGTCCTGCGGGGACAACTTGCGGTCTATGAGCAGACCGATGCCATGGGGCTGGCGGTGCAGGTGCTGATCGCCATGGCCGGAGCCTGCCAGGCGGCGGGCGATGCGGAGGCGGCTGTGGCGGCGCTGGAGCAGGCCATGGTTCGGGGGGAGCCTGCCGGGTTTTTCCGATCATTCATCGACGAGGGGGCGCCGATGGTACCGCTGCTGCGGGCGGCGGCGCGGGGGACGGCTGCTCCGGCCTTCGCCCGCCGGCTGCTGACAGCCATGGGCGAAGAGCCGGAGCGTGCGGCGCCCGGTGTGCAGCGACCACCGCAGCCGCCGGCCGAGCTACTGGCTGAACCCCTGAGCGACCGGGAAACCGAGGTGTTGCTGCTCGTGGCCGAGGGACTCTCCAACCAGGAGATTGCCGACCGTGCTTTCATTGCTGTGGGTACGGTGAAGCGGCACCTGCATAACATCCTGGCGAAGCTGGAGGCTAAGGACCGCAGGGAAGCGCTTGCAAGGGCCCGGAGGCTTGGGCTGCTTGGCTCGTAAAAGGCCCACGTAAAAAAGTGCCCGAAACCTGGGTTCCAGGTTTCGGGCACTGTCATATCTTCACCATCTGGGCGACGTCCTGGCGATCAGGTTCAGGTCAGTTCCAGTTGCTCGCCGTCGGCGGCTTTCACCACGACCCGGGCGCCCGGCGTGAAGCGGTTTTCCAGCAGGCCAGCGGCAAGGGGAGCGACCACCAGGTCCTCGATGACGCGTTCCATGCGGCGGACGCCGTCGGTCTCCGAGTACCCGGCACGCATGAGGACCGCATAGGCATCGTCGGTCACTTCCAGTGACAGACCTTTTTCCGCCATGCGGTTCCGGACCCGGTCGAGCAGTTTCTCCATAATCCGGCGCAGATTCGTCTGCGTGATGGGATAGAAGGGGATGACGCTGCGGATTCGGTTGAAGAGTTCCGGCGCCAGCGTCGTGCGGGCAGCAGCGACAAGCCGGTCGCCGTACGCCTGCTGTTCTGCGGCGGCGGGCTCGGGCTCGGCGAAGCCGATGGCACGCTTGCGGGGCGCCAGGGCGGTCAGGGCGCCCAGGTTGGAGGTCAGAATGATGAACGCGTTGCGGAAATCCGCCCGCCTGCCCCTGGCATCGGTCAGCCGCCCTTCGTCGAAGATCTGCAGGAAGAGGTTGAGCACTTCGGGATGGGCCTTTTCGACTTCGTCGAACAGCACCACCGAGTATGGCTGGCTACGGACCTTGCCAGTCAGCTGGCCTTCGTCTTCATAGCCCACGTAGCCCGGTGGTGAGCCGATCAGCTTGGCCACGCTGTGCTTTTCCGTGTACTCAGACATATCGATACGGATCAGCCGGTCTTCATCGTCGAAGAGGAACTCGGCGAGGGCCCGGGCCAGTTCGGTTTTGCCCACGCCCGTGGGACCGAGGAAGAGGAAGACCCCCTGCGGCCGGCGCGGGTCGGCCAGGCCGGCCCGTGCGGCGAGAACCGCCTGTGCCAGCGCCGATACGGCCTGCTCCTGTCCGATGACGCGGCGGCCGAGGGCATCCGCCAGGTGTGCGAGGCGCTCCTGCTCGCCCTGCGTCATGCGCTCCAGGGGGACGCGGCACCGCTTGGACACCACCCGGGCGACTTCGTCGAAGTCGATGATCTCGCGCCCTGCGGCCACCTCGGCCCCGGCACCGGCGCCCGGGCCCGCCGCCACGGCGATCCGGTCGAAGCTGAGCGTGACCAGCCGCTTCTGCGCACAGGCCTGGTCGATCAGATCCAGGCATTTGTCGGGCAAGCGCTGGTCGGGCAGGTAGCGAATGGAGAGGTCAACGGCCGCGGCAATGGCCCGGTCCGTGATGGTGACGCCGTGGTGCGCTTCGAGCGAGGGGCGCAGCCCCTGCACGATTGCCACCGCCTCGTCGCGTGTCGGCTCCTCCACCCAAATCAGCTCAAAGCGCCGTGCCAGCGCTTCATCCTTCTCGATGTAGCGCCGGTACTCGGCGGTGGTCGTCGCCCCAATGCAGCGGATTTCGCCCCGGGCCAGGGCGGGTTTCAGCATGTTGGCCGCATCCATGGCACCGCGGCCGGCCGACCCGGCGCCGACCATGGTGTGAATCTCGTCGATGAACAGGACCACGTCGTCGTTGCTCGTAGCTTCTTCGAGGATTTTCTGGAGCCGCTCCTCGAACTGGCCGTGGTACTGGGTGCCCGCCACCAGGGCGCTCATGCTCAGCTCAACGACGCGCTTGCCCGCCAGCCCCGGCGGCGTGCCGGGCTGAATCAGCCTGTGCGCCAGCCCTTCGACGATGCAGGTCTTTCCCACCCCGGGTTCGCCCACAAGAATGGGGTTGTTCTTGCGCTGCCTGCTCAGTACCTGGGCGATGCGGGTCATCTCTTCTTTGCGGCCGATCAGTGGCGGGAGCTTGCCCTCGCGAGCCAGCCGGGTAATGTCGCGGCCAAACTGGTCCAGGAAGGGCGTGGGCTTGCGGGGCGCCGCCCCGTCCGGTGCACCGGGCGCCCGGGCGGGCCGGTCGGCTCCCCCGGGCTGGCCCAGCCGCTCAAGGGCGGCGGACTGCAGCCGGTCCAGGTCGATGCCGACCTGGCGCATGAGCGCGCACGCCCCGTTCTCCCGGTCCTGAAGCACCGCCAGCAGCAGATGAAGCAGCTCGATGCGCCCGCCGCCCTGCCCCAGCCGGGCCGCCCGCTCGAACACGGTCCGGCAGCGGGCCGACCGGTGCATGACCCGGTTCTCCCGGGCGGGGCCGGGCGCCTGGTTGCCCCCCGCCAGCAGGCTGCGCAGTGTCCGGCGCAGCGCAACGGGGTTCACGTCATGCGCCCGGAACACCGCTGCGAGGCGCTCCATTTCGGCACGGGCCGGTTCGGCCTCGGCGAGGGGCAATCCCATGCGTGGCAGCCAGTCGGTCAGGGGCACATCTTCAACTTTGCAGAGGCCGATGAACAGCGCCTCCACCTCAATGGACTCCTGGTTCAAGGCTTCGCTCTCGCCGGCCGCGATAATCCAGGCCATGCGGCATACGGGTGATAAATCCATCGTCCGTCCTCCTCACGCTGGGCGGGTGCCCCCGGCTACCGCTGGGCCGACAGGGTGTGCTGCAGTTCCTGCACCTGTTTGCGCAGGGCTGCCACCTCTGCCCAGGCCTGCTCATAAGCAGCGTTGGTGTGCGAGTGCTCTGCCTGGTAGGCCTGCAGTTCCTTGGAGAGTGATGCCGCCGTCGTCCGCTCAGCCTCGGCCTCCTGCCTGCGCTGAGCGGCCTGGGCCACCGCTTCGGCGTACTCGGCGTCGGCATGGCTGTGGGCAGACCGATAGGCAGCGAACTGCTGCGACAGGTCCTGGGCGCCGGCCCGGGACTGCGCCAGTTCGGCGTCGACCTTGGCGGTGAGCTGGTCCAGCCCGGCCAGAACCGCTCGATACGGCAAGTAGATGGCCGCAGCGAGCAGAAGCGCCAGCAATGCGGCGCCTGCGGGCTTGACCAGGCGTGCGAGCCGGTCCCGCCGGAGCCTGACGGCGGCGGCATCGACCAGGCGACGCAGCTCGGCATCTTCGGACGCGCGGCTGGCCGCCTGCTGCCACTGGGCCTGGGCGGCCTGGCACTGCCCCTGGTTCCAGAGCAGCTTTCCGAGCAGCACCCGGGCCGGAACCAGAGACTCATCCAGGGTCAGGGCCACAGCCGCCCTGGCCATGGCGGCGTCAGAAGCCCCGGCCTCCGCCAGCCGCAGGGCTTCGTTATAGGCCGCAGCACCCAGTTCCGTGGCGCGGCGCAACGGGGTCAGATCAACCCCACAACTGGGACAGACGGTGGCATCGGCGGGGATATCAACACGCGGGCAAACCGGACAATCCATACGCAATCTCCCCCAGAGCCGACCGCAAGGGTCGGCGACCTAAAGCACAGCAGCTAGCGTGCAAACGGCGGCCACCAGCAGAATGAACGTGGCAATGACGGACGCGCAGCCTGAACCCTTGGTCTGGGGCGGCGTTGGGCGCCCCAGCCGGCCGCCATGGGCATGAATCGCCAGCATTTGCGCCCGGAGCTCGCGGGCCACTTTGGCCTGCTCGGCGGCCTTGCTGGAGCCCAGGCGCTCCGCCTTTTCCAGGTCCTCGACGCCGGATTGGACCGCCCGCATAGTGGCAGCACTGATCTCGCCCTGTCTCTTCGCCTGCTCCTGCGCCTCGTTGATGCGGCCGATGCCACGGGCGGTCAGGGCCTCCGCCAGGAACCCGCGCGCCAGCCGCTCCTGCTCCACGGCTTCCTTGGAGCCGAGCTTCTGGGCCTCCTCCAGGTAGCTGTGGCCGAGCTGGAACTTTGCGATGATCGCGTCGGTCAGGTCCCTGATGCGGCCAAGCTCTTCCTGGGCCTGCACGAACGTGGCCACGCCTTTGCGCAGCAGGAGCGCCCCCAGTGAAAGTTCGAGCGTGGTGGCGCCCCGGGCCATCTGAAGGGCCTGCTTCAAAATGGCGATGGCCGTCTCGCGCTGGTGGTCGCCCAGGGCGGCCGCCTTGGCGTGACAAATGTCGATGATATCCTGCTGGACTTCGTTCTTGACGGTCTGGTTGTGGACCTGGTCGGCTGACTCCAGGGCGCGCGCCCAGTCGGCAAAGGCCTCATCCATGCGGTCCATGTCCGCCTTTTGGCGTGCCCGCATTTGGTAGCACTGGGCCAGCAGGAGCACCACGCTGCCCGATTTCTGCTGTTCCGGGGACAGCTCCCGAATGGCCGCCAGCGCCGCCTCGGGTTTGCGCTGCGACACCAGCACGGCCACGGCGGAATGGGGCATCAGCATGTCACGCAGACGCTGGAGCACCCGATTGCCGGGCTTCTCCTGCAAGATCGCTTCGACCTTGGCGCGGGCGGCGTCCATCAGCCCCATCAGCCGCAGCGTCAGGGGGCCGGCAGCCACCGGGCCGGCCGGCGTGCGCAGGCCCACCTCGGCCAGCGCCTGGGCCGATTCCAGTTCCACCGTGAGGGTGGAATCCAGCGTGCGGTAGGGCTCCGAAAGCTGTCCGTCGTAGCGCCCGGGCAGGTCGGCAAGGCGGTCGTGCAGCGTGGTGGTGAGCTGCTGCCGCAAAGCTTCCAGGTCGCGGTCGGCAACCCCGGGGACAGACTGGGCGATATACGGGCTGTTCACCAGCATCGACCAGTACCCGATCACCCGCTCCCACATCTCCTTGGGCGGCGGAGCCGATGAGACGCAGTCATCGCGCCACGGGCAGTCGGCGCGCCCGCACCGGGCGCCCAGCGTGGGATCGCAGGCGACCCCTTCGCCCTTGCGCACTACCTTGAGCAGGCTCTGGCGCGGCGCCTTCCCCGGCGCCAGCCCGGTCGTTCCGCCGGCGGCCTTCACCAGCACCTGCATGCGCTCTTCTTCGTAGACGGCCCACCAGTACCAGAAGACCGCCAGGACCTGCACCAGCCTGGGGTCGGGGAAACGGCGCCGCAGCTGCTGCTCCCAGGCCTGGGCGGTCGCTGCCCGGTGCTCGCGGCTCAGGGCCTGCGCACTGGACTGCGGTGACGGGTCGAGCCCCGCCAGCACATCATCCTGATACTGAAGCAGGTCGAACCAGGCCCGTTTGGCCGGGTGAAGCAACAGCGCATCGCGCGCATTCTTCGCCACATTCGGCGGAACCCGCCGGCCAAGGGCGGCGGCAAAGGCACGCTCAATCCGCACCCGATCTGCGGTTCGGTCGACATCCAGGATTTCGTATGGGGTCTGCTCCCTTTGCAGCGGATCTTTCACAACGTATGCCTCCCCTGGACGAGCCGGTCGGGTTAACGGGAGATCGTCTGGAGCGTGCCGGTGTTCTTCTTATCGCGCAGGGCCCAGGAGTCTGCCTTGCACTGCGGGCAGTACCTGTTGCCCTGGAGGTCGGCGCCGCAGCTGCGGCAGGCGTTCTTGGGCCGGCTCCGCTCCAGCGCACGGGCTGCCTTTTCGGCCAGGTTTTCGAGGCGGGCCTTGGCCCGGGGATCTCGGGCCTTCATGAGCGCTTCGGTCTCATCGAGGTCGGCCTCAAGCGAATCGGCCAGCCCGGGGTCGTGCCGATGGATCTCGTCGCCGATGGCACGGCGCACATTCAGCAGGAACCAGACCAGATCGCCGAGGTCGTCGGTCGCTTCATCCAACTCTTCGGCCAGCTGGGTCACCACGGGCCGGTCCCGGCGTTGGAGCGCCTCCTGCAGCCGTCCCATCAGCTGGTTCATGCGGTAAGTCCGCTCGGCGCCCAGCGCCCACCCGTAGCGGGAGGTGACCATCTGGGCGAAGCCGATCAGCCGCTCGGCCCGCTCCCAGAGCTCTTCCTGCGGTCCTTCGGCCAGTTTGTGGCGCAGCTCTTCGGCCATCCGGCCGGCAGCGCTGAAATCCTGCTCGCCCATGCGGTCAAAGAATGCCCGCATCCCCTGATCCAGCTCCTGCCGGAGGGGCGGCGGCAGCGCCCGGCCAATCTTGTGCACATCTTCCTGCAGCGCCTGGAACGCCTCTACGGCCCGCTGGTCGGCCTCGCCCTGGAGCACCCAGGGCCGCAGGTCGGTGCCATCTTCCAAATGGGCCGTCAGGCGGAAGATGCAGTCGCCGTCGAGCCACATCTTCACCCGGACCGCGGTGTCCTGCGCCAGGCCGGGGGGCAGCACCGCAAAGGCGTCGCCCTGCTTTTCGTTCGCGCTGGCCTTCTCCAGGTTCTCGCCGCCGTACACCGGAATGCTGATCATCCGCTGGTTGGGCATGGTCGTGTAGAAGGTCATGGCTTCCGGGTTTTCCGTCGGATATGGATCGCCTTTCCGCACGAAGACGTTAAACTTGTCGCCGGCTGTCTGGGTGCCGTAGTGGAACGGTGCGATGCCGCCCACCACCATGAAGCTGTCGCCCGGGTCCTGGTCAATGCCCGGGTCGGCGGCTGCTTCAAGGCCAAGGGTCCTGCCGCACCGGGCACAGGCCGTGGCGCCCTGTTCGTTCACGTGACCGCACTCACGGGTCGCGTCGGTCATATCCGGCCCTTGGCAGACCACCTGGGGGCCAATGCGGCTGCCCACAATGGCGGCGCCCATGGCGACCGCATACTTGGGGTGAACCGAGCGCACGACCTTCTCCTTGCCGAACATCTTCTCCATCGCCTGCTGCACCAGCGGCACGGCCGAAGCGTTGCCCGCCATCAGCACGTGGTGGATCTGATCGACGGTCAGGCCGGCGTCCTGCAGCGCCAAGTTTGTCAGGCGGACGGCCTTGTCCACCAGGGGCTGTATCAGCCGCTCGAACTCCTCGCGGGTGATCGTCATTTCGACATCGACCAGGTCTCCGTCCGCATCTCTCATGAGGCCTGGTACGATCAGATCGGCGCTCCGGGCCGAAGTGAGGCGCTCCTTGACCGCTCGGGCCCGCTTTCGCAGGGTGGTCATGGCGCGGGGGTCGCCCGTCGGATCGACGTGGTGGACCTGCTTCACGTAAGGCACAACCTGCTCTACGATCATCTGATCGAAGTTGTTGCCGCCCAGCCACATGTCGCCCTGGAGGCTGAGCGGGGCAAAGACCTTGCCGGCCCACATCAGCACCGAAATGTCAAAGGTGCCGCCGCCCAGGTCGAAGACCAGCATGTACTTGGGGTCAGAACTCTCCTGCTGCTCAAGGCCAAACGCCACGGCGGCCGCGGTGGGTTCATCGAGAATTTTGATCACCTGGAGGCCGGCCTTCAGCCCGGCCTGCCGGGTGGCGCGGCGCTGAATCTGGCTGAAGTAGGCGGGCACGGTAATCACCGCATGGGTCACCGGTCCGCCCAGGCGGAACTCGGCGTCGGCCTTCACCTTCTCCAGAATCAGGGCGGAAATGTCGATGGGGGAGTATTCTTTCTTCCCCATAATCACCCGCACGCTGTCGCGGGTGCCGTCCGATGGCTCTACGACTTCGTACTCCACTGACCGGCGGATCTTCTGCACCTCGGGGTCCGCGATGCCGCGGCCCATCAGCCGCTTCACGGAGACGATGGTGTCCCGGCTGGCCGACTCCCAGTTGTCCTCGGCCACGTCGCCCACGAGGATTTCGGTATCGACCGAACCGTCCTTGCCCTTGCGCTTTTTCAGCCCGACGACAGATGGCACCTGCGGCCGGCCTTCCTTGCTGTCCAGCACCTTTGGCTGGGCGCCGGCAGCCGTGGCGGCCACGCTGTTGCTGGTTCCCAGGTCAATGCCGATAATGCGGGTCTGGAGCTGCTCTCTGGCCATCAGGACACGCCCCTTTTTACAGCGATTCTTACTCTGCTGGTTCCTGGTCTGCGGTGTGGCGAGTGACGACTACTTCGGCCTTTCGTAGAACGGTGCCGCGCCATACGTATCCGGGGCGCACCTCTTCGACAATGCTGCCTTCCGGCTGGTCCGGGTCGAGGCGCGACTCGATGGCCCGATGCCAGTGCGGATCAAACCCATCAGCCAGATTTTCCAGCCGCACGACGCCCTGTTCTGACAGCACGTCGTGCAGCAGACGGCTGACGGTGCGGAAGTTCCCGATCCATTTGCGCATCTGCGGTGTTACCTGATCATCCTTGGCGGCGATGCTGCGGAAGACCCGCTCGAAGGCGTCCATCACCTCCAGCAGCGAGAGAAGGTGCTTGGCCTGATCCTTGCGCCGCTGTTCGTCAGACGTGTTCAGGGCAAACTCTGCCTCCGCCACCCGGCGCATCAACTGCGCGGTCTCCCGGGCGATGGCGCCGGCACGGTCGGCAGCCTCTTCTGGCCGCCACCCGGGCGTGGGAATCGGTTTTTCGGTGATCGGAAGCACGGGCGGCAGGGGGGCGTTGCTCATGGTTTTGGCCCTCGCAGTACTTTGAGGAGTGTGGCGGCGTGCCTGCGCAGGCTGGCATCCGGCGCCGAGTCCAGGACACGCTCCAAATGCAGAACGGCATCTTTGCGGCGGCCGGCATTTTGGTAGGCCAGCGCCAGGTCCCAGTGCAGCAGGGATGATTCGGGGTCACAGCCGAGCCCCAGGCGGAAGGCCTCAATCGCCTCGTGATACCGCTGGCAGAGGTTGTGCAGCTCCCCGAGCTGTTGGTAGACCGCCGCCACGCCCGGGAAGCGGGTGGTCAGGTCCTGAAGCAGCCGTTCGGCCCGGGCCAGTTTCTGCTCGTCGCGATCGGCAATGAGGCGGCGGATTTCGGCCAGCTCCTCTTCCCAGGCGTTGCCGGCCCGGGCCTGGAACCGCTGGAGCGCTTCGTGCATTTCGGCGCCGTTGGCGAAGCGCCGGGCCGGGTCCGGGCTGAGCGCCCGGTCGACGATTTCGACCAGGGGCCGGGGCACATCTGGCCGGAGGGTGGGAATGGGCGGGTAGTCCCCCCGCCGAATCAGGTCTGCCATCGTGCCGATGGGCGTTTCCAGCGTGCCGAAGGGCAGCTTGCCGGTCAGCATTTCGTAGAACATCACGCCCATGGACCAGATATCGGCCGGAAAGGAGGCCCCCGCCGAGCAGAGCACTTCCGGAGACATGTAGTAGATGGTTCCGGTCACGGTGGCTGCCAGTTCGTTGTTGGCGAGCATGCGGGCAATGCCGAGGTCGGCGATTTTTGGGGTCTGGCCGTTCATGAGGATGTTCTCCGGCTTGATGTCGCGGTGGACCACGTGCTCCGAATGGATGGCGGCCAGTCCGCTCACGACCCCCTTTGCCAGCTGGACGGCATCCGGCACCGGGAGCGCCTTGGCCCGCATGTGCGGACCCAGGAGGCTGCGCAGCGTCCCGCTGGGGGCGAACTCCATGGCCATGACAATCTGGCCCCGGAAGACGGCAAACCCCATGTAGCGCACGATGTTGGGCGACTCCATCTGCTTGAGGCGCATGTACAGGCTGGCGTTCAGCTCCAGCTCATGGCGGAGCTGCCGCTCCTTCTTGGTGTTCAGGGGGATTTTCAGCGCGACCTCATCGGTGCCGAAGTCTTCGAGCAGGTCTTCATCGATGACCCGTGCGCGGTACGTGTGGGCAAAACCGCCGGTGCCCAGGAGCTCAAGCAGTTCGAAGGGTTCTTTTCCGGTCATGTGCAGCGCCCCAGTGCTAAGTTCATGCGGAATTTTTCACATACATTGATCTTAGGCAATACATTTTGCTTTGGCTACGTTTGTTAGATTATGGTTAGATACTCTTTTCGCTAGCGTCGCATTGGGAGGCGCGGGAAGAGCCCCGGGGGTCGCATCACCCCCGGGGCTCTTGGTTGCGATTGCTACGGCGCCATCCGAATGAACGCCTGCCCCACCGCCTGGTCGGCGATGAAGATGTCGATGACCAGTTCCTGGCCGGGCGCCAGGCCGTAGAGGCCGGGGTCGAAGGTGACCCGGTACTCCTGGGCCGCATCATCGATGATGATGTCGGCGCCGTAGACCCAGGCGGTGACGGGCATTCCCGCCGCATCGCTGATCATGACGATCACCGACTCATCGTGGACGAAGCCGCGGCAGCCGTTGTAGCCGAAGCGGATGGGCAGCGGCGCCCCGAGGCTGACCTCCGTCACGCCGCCCTGCCGGAGCGGCGTCTTCCAGACCACCGGGTCGCACGGGCCGCTCGGATCTTCCGTAACGGTGACCTGGGTGGTGACCTGGGCGGGCAGATACCCGGGCTCACCGGCGTAGGTTACGGTGAGCGGGTAGGTGCCGGGCGGCAGGTCGAGCAGCAGCGAGGTGTGCACCTGGCCGCTGGCGTCGGTCTGGCCGGTGGCAGTCAGGCCTGCCAGGTTGAAGGTGACGTTCCGGTTGCCCAGGGCCTGGCCGGAATGCTCGACGCCCAGCTGCGCCCGCAGGCTGATGTTGTCGTTGCGCATGCCCGCCAGGTCACCCTGGTAAGTCAGACTCGTAGCACAGGTGACCAGGGCCGTCAGGGCCGGGAACGGCATGCTCTGCGGGTTGCCACGGGTGTCCGTGTAGCTGACGGTGGCCATCTGGTTAACCGTATGCGGCCCGCCGCCCGGGCCGGCGTACTGCACCTGGTACGAGAAAGACTTGGTCTCGCCCTTCAGCTCGGGCAGGGTCCAGGTGATCGTGTTGCCCACCACGCTGGTCGGGGCCGGGGTAATGGAGGCCGTGTCGAGGGTGAAATTGGCGTCCACCGTGGCGGTTACGGTCACGTTGGTGGCGGCGGCGCCCGTCGCCGAGCTGGCGATGAACTGGTAGATCTGCTCCAGCTGGGTGGTGGTGGGGCTGAAGAAGTAGTGGTCGGCCTGCGGGAGCGAGGCGATGGTGGACATGAGGGTGGTGTCGGCGCCGGTGCCCAGGGCGATGGAGAAGATCTCGGTGCCGGCGGCCTTGGCCGCGTTGGCGGCGGCATAGGCGGCGGTCCGGCTGCTGCCCCCGTCGGAGAGGACGATCATGATCGGCTTGTTGCCCAGCTTGTGCCCGTTCACCAGCTCCGCCTGGCCGACGTTGATGCCGGCATCAATCGCCGTGCCGCCGCCCGCATTCAGCGTGGCGATGTAGGCGTCGAGGTTGGCGGCGTTGCTCGACAGGCTCCGCCCAACGCTGGCGGCGTTCTCGAACGGAATCACGGCGACGCGGCTGCCGCGGATGATGCCGTCCTGCACGCCGTCGCTTTCCCGGTCGACGATGCTCACGAACTGGCGGGCGGCGTTCTTCGCGGCGGTCATGTTCGCACCGCTCATGCTGCCCGACACGTCGATGACCAGGGCGACATCTAGCGGCACCGCGGCGGTGGTCGGGTTGGTGCCCGTCAGCTGAAGGTTGACGGTGGTGGGGCTCAGGCAGCTCAGTTCGGTCTGTGACAGGCTGCCGTTGGCCGTCACCAGCGCATCGTCGGCGACGCCGACCCAGAGGCGGTCGTGGTCGGTGGCGCTGGCGTTGTAGTGGGAATCGCCGGCGAAGTTGACCTCCACCGGGTAGACGCCGGGGGTGCTGATGCTGACCATCGCCGTGGCGGTGCCGTCGGCACCGGTGATGGCGCTCACCTGCTGCCCGTCGATGGTGAAGGTGACGGTGCGGCCGGCGAGGGGCCCGGCGACGCTGATGTCCCGCAGGCGGGCGCCCAGGGTGACCGTACCGGCGCTGAAGATGCGCAGGCCGTGGTAGCCGCCGCTGCTGTCATGCTTGCCCACGGTGACCGTGCTGGTGTCGGAGACGCTGCCGCCGTCCTTGTCGGTGACGGTCAGGGTACGGGTGTAGGTGCCCGGGTCGGCCCAGGCGTGGGTCGGCTGCTTGTAGCTGCCGTTGGTGCAGAGCCCCGGGCCGTGGCTGGTGCCGTCGCCGAAGGTCCAGCTGCACTGGAGGGATGCACGGTCGGCGCTGCCCACGTCGTTGGTATTGACGCCTGCCGAGGTGAGCGGCTGCCCCCACAGGACGGTTTGGTTGGTGCCGGCATCGGCTGTGGGCGGCGCGTTGTTGGTGGTGATGGTCTGCTGCGCCTGGGCGGTCTGGCCCTGGTCATCGGTGGCGACCAGGGTGACGGTGTAGGTGGCGTTGTCGGGGTAGCTGTGGTTGCCCGTGGCGTTGGAGGCCGTGGTGTTGCTCGCACCGTCGCCCCAGGTCCACTGGTGGCTGACGATGAAACCGCCGTCCGGGTCGGCCGAGGTGGGTGTGAACGTGATGCTCTGCCCTTCGGTGAAGGGGCCGCCCGGCATGGTGAAGGAGACCGTCGGCGGGGCGAGGACTGTGTAGGGCAGGGTGGTGGCGTCCGTTGTGCCATCGGCGTCGGTGACGGTCAGGGTGACGGCGTAGGTGCCGGGCGCCCCGTAGGTGTGGGCCGGGCTCTCCGCCGCCGAGGTGGCGCCGTCGCCGAAGTCCCACAGGTAGGCCGTAATGTCGCCGTCAGCATCGGTCGATTGATTATGGAAGGTGACGGTCGGGCCGCCCTGCTGGTTGGTGATCACCTGCAGCTGCTGGGTGCTGGTGCAGCAGTTGGAGCCCCGGTTGGTCAGGACCGTGTACTTGACGTACCGGGCCATGACCGGCGCCGGGAAGACGAACTCCTGGAGGTTGTTGTTGTGGGCCGCGGTCGCGCTCAGCACGGTGGTAAAGTTGGTGTCGGCGGTGCCGGTGGCCGAGACAGCGACCTCGAAGTTGGCCACCCGCTCGGTGGAGGAGCTGGCGGGCATCAGCCTGATCCGATCGATCATCCAGGGGCTGGCGCCCATCAGGTCGATGATGATCCAGCCGGTCTTCTGGCCGTTTGCCGTGGCCCAGTAGCTGGTCGGCGTGCCGGAGTCGATGATCAAGCTCGGACTGTAGCCTGAGCCGTACTGGCTGGAGTAGGAGTGAATGGCGGCGCCGCTCTCCTTGAGGGCGACGTTGCGGCCGCTGCCGCCCGGGGCAAAGAGCGCCTGCGGCGGATGGTGCGGCACGCTGACCATGACGGTGGCGGTGTACTCGGAGGTGGCGTTGTCTTTATCTTTGACTTGCGCCCGAACGGTTTGGGCGCCGGTGCCCACGGCCGTGCAGGTCGTGGAGCTGGCCGGGCCGAAGGGGCCGTAGCCGCTGCCGCAGTCGAAGGCATAGGTGAAACCGGCGGCGGTGTCGGCGGGCGACGGGTCGGCGGCGGCGGCGAGGGTGAGGGTGATCGCCTGGCCCGTCTCAGCCGTGGGCGGCGCCGTGAACGTCGCCGTCGGGGGCAGATTCGAGACGTTGGCGGTGAAGGTGCCGCTGGCGGAGTCGCCCGAGGCATCGGTCACGGTGACGGAGCCGGTGTAGCTGCCGTTGTCGGCGTAGGTGTGGCTCTCCGGCCCGATGGGAGCGGGCGCCGGGCTGCTGAGCACCGTGTGCGCCGAGCCGTCGCCCCAGTCGATGTCAATGGTGTAGGGGCCGTCGTTGCCCGCAGCGGCAAAGGCACCCAGGGTGAAGCTCGTCGGCGTCCCCTCGGTGGCGGCGAGAACGCCGGGCACCACGACTTGCACGGGCACATCGTCAGAGGTCGCGGCGTCGCAGTCGTCATCCTTGCCGTTACCGGGCATTTCGGTGGCGCCGGGGTTAATGGCGGCGTCGTGGTCGTTGCAATCAAGGTGCTGGCGCCAGCCGTCGCCGTCGGCGTCGGGCATCATCACTTCGATCGACCAGCGCACCCGGGTGGAGCCGCCCAGGGGCGAACCATCCGATACGATGGCGTCGAGCGTGTGGGCGCCCAGCTGAGCGGCGGTCGGGGTGAAGTTGAAGGTAGGGCCCGATCCCGTCCCCAGGTTGTGGAGGGTCCAGTCGATCATGATCGGATCGAAGTCGGGGTCGGTGGCGGTCACGGAGAAGGTCTGCGAACTGCCGACTTCGACGAGGACGCCCAGGGGGGAGGGGGTGTAGCTGCTCACCTGGGGCGCCCCGTTCACTTCGTTCACCCGAATGGCGGCGAAGTGAATGTTGGAGCGGCCGGCGCTGTTGGTCACCCTGAGGCCCACAAAGCCCCGGAAACCGTGGTTGTAGGTGAAGGTGGGCGTGGCCCCGGTGGCGTCGTCAAAAGCGCCGTCGCCGTCGAGGTCCCACTCGTAGGTGGTGATCGGGTTCGGGCTGGTGGAACCGGTGCCGTTGAAGCTGATCGGGCTGCCCTCGGCGCCGGTGTACGGCCCGCCGGCATGGGCCAGGGGAAACTCGACGGAGACAGCGGGATCAGTCTGCAGTTGGTTGACGATGGGCTGCATGGCGTTCCAGTAGTTGATCAGCGTCGTCATCATGTCGTTGTTGTCGTTCATGATGGCGGAGATCTCGTTCAGCGTGTCGCTGAGCGAAAAGGTCCAGTCCTCGGCGATGATCTCCTGCCGGAACTGCTCGATCATGGCATCATCAAAACCGGAATTGCGCAGGTCGATCAGTTCCTCGGCGGTAAAGCCCGAAGCGGCGACCCGGTCCCGGAAAGCCTGCATGTCGGCAGCGATGGCGTCCCAGGGGCGGGGGTCGGTGGCTAGCGTGTTCGCGAGTGCGTTGAGGGCAGCGTTGCTCTGGTTAATCGCCTGCGCCAGGGCGTCTGTGTTGTCCTGAATCGCCCAGCCGTGCAGGAGCGCCCAGTTGCCGTCAGTGGCCTGGTCGGCGCCCTGGTAGCGCTCCAGCGACCGGAGCAGCGCCTCGGCAAGGGCCGCTTCGCTGCTGGCCGCCGTCAGGTAGTTCGCAATCGCCTGGTCCAGCGGGTCGTCGCTCTGGAAGTCGATTATTTCCCGGGGCCGCAGCGGCGAGAACTGCTGGAAAGCCGGGTCGGGCGGGTCGGCGGCGATGCCCTTGTAGTGCTTGGCCAGGTTGCCCAGGTTGATCATGGCGCCCTGGCGGGGGTCGGTCACCACGGAAAGGAACTTGAACTTGCCATAGCCGTAGGTGGTACCGCCCTTGTCGTACTTGCCGCCCTTTTTAAAGAGCTTGTCGATGATCTTCTCGAACTTCTCCAGCTTCTTGTACATGCTGTCCGCGTCGCCCTTCAGGGGCGTCAGGTCGGGAAGCTGGGGAACGTTGGCGGTCGGGGCCACAACGGTAATGGCGTTCGGGAAGCGCGCGTCCTGCAGGTCGTAGGTGCCGTCCTGGCATTCGTCGTAGATGACGTCGTAGACGCCCGGCGCTGAGACGGCGCCGATAAACTCACTGATGAAGATGCCGGACTGGACACCGCTCTGGACAGTGTTAACGCCGCCGGTCACGTCGTTCAGTTCACCGAAGGGCGGCACACTGCCCGCCGGCACGACGTAAATATCGGTCCAGGGGTAGATGAAGTCGGGCGTGCCCCCGCCGATGCAGGCGGGTACGTACTCCATCGCGCCGGTATGAATGATGAGGGGGGAGCCAACGCTGACGGTCGTCGTAGTTTGAGCGTCGTCCGTCCACCACAGGAACTGATGCACAGCCAGGACCGGGCGCCCGGGAATGATCGTAAACAGGAACGTAAAGACGAGCAGCAGGGCCAGGTACGCCGCTGAAAAGCGTCGCATGCAGATCCTCCCAGTGAAACGCCACCCCTTCCGGAGTGGCGTCTGAAATTAGGTGCCGAGGCCGGTGTGCGGCGGCAGCAGCGTGATCAGCCAGTCACCTGCCGCAGGGCAGATCTGGCGGATTTCCCGCAGTTCCTCCGCCGAAAGCACGTACAAATGGGCGACCATGTTCCGCAGCTCCCGGATGCGGTGGAGCCGGTCGAACCGCTCATCGCCCAGGTTGGGCCGGATGTTCCGGAAAATCTCGATCAGGCTCCAGAGCGAGGTGTGGCCCAGCATGTGCTCGGGTGTGTCCGCCGCATCGCGGTCGGCCTTGTGCTCCTCTTCGGCCCGCTCCCGCAGATTCTTGGGAATGCTGTCCCACCAGTTGGCGCCGTACTTTGCCTGGTACATGGCTGAGACGACCCGGCGCAAAATGAGCTCGACTTCCTGGACGAGCAGCGCAGGCTGAGCTGTCACCAGAATGTCCCAGTAGGTGACAATGCCCGCCAGGCTGCCGTCCGGGCCTACGACCAGGACGGTTTCTTGCTCCTGCAGGAGGCCCAGCACGTGGGAGAGGCGGGCCTGCGGCTCGACGACCGCTGGCAGCGGCGAGGCCGCCTGGTCTGCGGTCTGGTCCGCCTTCGATTCCAGCAGCGCCCGGCGGACATCGGTCTCGGTGAGCAAAGCCTCGGGCTTTCCATCGCGCATGACTGGCAGCTGGCTGTAACCGTGCCGGTCCATGATGGCAATGGCTTCAGCCAGGCTGCTGCCGGCGGCCACGGTTACGACTTCGGCCGTCATGAGGTCCCGGGCGGTCAGCTTGTGTCTGGGTTCGGTCACGCGGATCACCTCCGACGTTTCCAGTTCTTGGTTGTTACTTGCCCGTCCTTTTCGGGAGCGTCTCTTTCCTGGTGGCGAAATTGGGGGGGCGCGCGACTAGGCCCCGCACTGCAACCGGGCTTGCAGTGCGGGGCCTTTTTCGGGCACTTATTTCGCCGCGGATTGCGCAGATTACGCGGACTTCGGGGCATTTTTTTGACCACAGATGTACACAGATGGACCGAAATTCCCAGTCTGGTTACGGGCGCCCGGGACAGTTGGCCACGGAAAATATATATAGTTTGACCAAAAATATTGTCTCGGGTTCTTACAGCCATGCAACCTGACTGGGAGACCGGGGAAAATCCGTGCAGGTCCGTGTAATCTGTCCGACCGCCAGCCCGGCCACATAGGCTCACGCTCTACTTCTTCCCCCGCCGCGCCGGCTTCACCCGGTAGAGGTTGATCCGGTTGGGGTGCTCCAGCACCACGGCGGTGCCGATCGCCACCGATTCCTGCGGAGATTCAGCCAGCCGGACGGCGAGACCGGTGACCTGGCTCATCCGCTCGGCCATGCCGGTCATCATGGAACCGCCACCGGTCAGAACGATACCGCTGCGGCTGATGTCGGCCATCAGCTCCGGCGGGGTCCGCTCCAGCACCGACTGCACCGCCAGGTCTATCTGCGTAAGCGATTCTGCCATAGCCTCGTAAACGCCGGCTGCGCCCACCTGCACCTGGCACGGGTTGCCCGTGGTCATGTGCCGGCCCACAATCATGGTGCTGGCCGTGCGGCCGGGGAGGGCTGCGCCCACTTCAACCTTGACACGTTCGGCCGTCGGGGAGCCGATCAGCAAGCTGAACTCCCGCTTGATATACCGCGCAACTACTTCGTCAAGCTGGTCGCCCGCCACCGGGGCGGAAGCGGAAACGACCACGCCCCCCAGGGAGATGACGGCAATGTTGGTGGTGCCGCTGCCGATGTCAACCAGCAGGGAGCCCACGGGCCTGTCCACGGGCAGACCGGCGCCCAGACCGGCGGCCACCGTCTCTTCCACCATCAGCACCTCGCCGGCGCCAGCCTGAATGGCCGCCTCGGCCAGCGCGTGCCGCTCCAGTTCCGAGGCGCTGGTCTGCATGGTCATGATCACACGCGGGCGGAGCCAGCGGCTGCCGGCGATCTTGCGCATGACGTGTCGGAGAAGGGCGGTGCTCTGCTCCATGTCAGAAATGACGCCGCCCCGCACGGGGTGGGCGGACATGATCGTATCAGGCGTGCGGCCGATCATGCGGTGCGCCTCGGCGCCTACGGCCACGACGGCCTGCGTATTCCGGTTAATAGCTACGACGGAGGGCTCCCTGGCGATAATTCCCTTCCGCTTGGCGACGACGACGGTATTGGCCGAACCCAGGTCAATGCCGATCTCCTGCGCGAACATGCGGGCTCCCCCTTGCTCTATGTTTACTGATATAGACTAGTTCTACATCAAAAGGACTGACTTACATAATACGATAAATGAACAAGTCCACCGCCACAACGTGAAGTTTGTGGGCGAGATGGTTAGATCCTTCCAGTTGGCCGCTGCCATCTGCTATAATGGCAGTAATTGGCAAGTACTGGAGGTGCGTGAGCCGATGGAGGATTCACGGTGGCCTGGCGTTGCCGAAGCCTACCGGGCCGTGCAAAACCACTTACGCGATGGCCGGTGGCAGGAAGCGCTCGATCAGGCTGAGCGCATCTTTGCTGAAGGTGGGCTCGGGCGCAAGCACACGGCCCGCCTGCATAGTCAGGTCTGCTGGCTCTACACGGAGCAACTGCAGCGCATCTGCCCGGCGGCAGTGCTGCACGGCGAGGAAGCCGTGCGCCTGGCCGACATGGTCAACGACGAATGGATCAGGACCGAAGCGCGCTCCCGGCTGGTCCATGCCTACTGCAGGCTTGGCGACGTGGACCGCGCCCGCAATACTTGCCGCGAAATCTCGCGTGAGCTGGAAAAGAACGGCGCAGCACTGGTCGGCGGCACTGCGTCGCTCATGCAGTTGGAGGCCACCATTGCCATGGCCGACGGCGACGAAGAGGGCTGCCTATCGGCGCTCTGTCTTGCGGAAGAGATGGCCAGCGATCAGCCGTCGGCCTTCAGGGCGCGCATCTATTTGCAGAAAGCGCTTGCCCTGCTTGAATATGAGCGCTACGACGAAGCCGCCGACCTGCTGGCAGACACGGCGCCCCCTGCCCAGGCCGCCCCTGACGTACGCCTGGAATGGGACCTGGCACGGGTATGGCTGGCTGTATTCACCCAGCCCTGTGCCGAAGCCGCGCGCCAACTGGAAGAAACGCTGGACCGTGCCACAGGCTGCTGCCACACGTACGCGGTCATTCAGTGCCTGGGCCTCAAGGCCGCGCTGGCCGGGCGCGCCGAAACGGGCGAGGCATCCCGCCTCGCCCGCCAGGCGCTGGAACGTTGCCACGCCACAGGCCGGTACGACCTGAACCGCCTGATGCACCGACGCCTGAGCCCCCTGCTTTAGGCACCCTCAATGGGTGCCGTAACCCGTCAGGCGTGGGCCAAACCTCGACCGGCCCATGCCGAGAGGGTTTAGGCACCCGGGGTGGGTGCCGTAACCCGTCAGGCGTGGGCCAAACCTCGACCGGCCAATGGGGCTAGGCTGTCCACCACACGGTGAAAGCAGGCACCGCAACCGTTGCGGCGGCCAGCAAGTAGAGGCCGGCCGCACCGCGGCGCAGTCGTTGCTTGGCGGCCCACCGCCCGTAGTGAAACGTGTAGATCGCCACCAGCATCGACGGCAGCACCGTCATTAAAAGGGCAGATATTTTCACGGCTTGGGCTTCCTCCCTTGCTTACTGCCCCCGCGCCCGGGGCGGACTCAACTGCTTGCCGAAACGGCGCAGGGTAAACCGTACATCGGCGGTAATCTCCGCGTTCTTGTACTTATCCTGCCAGCCAAATCGCTCCCAATCAGACACGGTGGGAAACTGCTTGACAACCTCCTGGCCAAAGCCAATCACGTCGGTGTCCCATTCCTGGGTCTTGCTGATCAGGCTCTTCAGCCGCTGCTCCACCGCCGCAACCGTTGCCTTCTCCAGCTCGACCTGCAATTCCGGTTCCGTGTAATCGTTGTCGGACTGGGTGGAGAGCAGTTCTCCCTCAAGCGTTATTGTGGCGTGCAGTCGCGGCTTCTGACCTGACAGGTCTGCCGTAATGCGCAGGGGGCGCCCCTGGTGAATCTCCATCGAAACGAACAGGTCAGGCCGTTTCGGGTCGGGAATGGTGAAGAGCCCTCGCCTGAACCTGTCCTGCAACATGAGAATCATGCGCATGTCCTCACCCGTTAAAATGCCCACCATTTTCTCACTGCGGAACGCCGCGCCGCCCAGCAGTTCGATGTTGGGTCCGCCGGTGCGGGGCAGTTCGCCGGCCTTATACCCTTCCGTCATCGCCGTGCCTTTTCCGCTCTGCTCCCCGTCGCCTTCGTTCAACGCGGCGTAATAGGTGATGGGCTGTGAGTACCCGGTGTTGACCTGCGTCACAAAGTGCTGAATCTGGCTGGCTGACGGCACCATGCCGGTGTGCCGCACGTTGTAGGTCATCTGCTCGATATAGCGCTGCGGGTCTTTCTCCAGCTTGGGTTCCATTTTCTTGAGAAAGTCGGCGGCCTTGCCTTTGGTGACGATATAGAAAATCGTGCGCCTGGCCTGACGGAAGCGGACGAACTCATCCATGGTGTACATGCCGCTCTGGCGGGCCAGTTCTTCCCCCATGAAAAGTGCCTTGGTATGTCGCAGCGAGACCTGCCGGCTCAGGTACGAATCGGCCATGGAGATGGCGCCTGCCACGGTGGGTGCCTCAATCGATGTCAAAATGAGTGGCTTCTCGTCACCGCCGCCGCCGCCGCCGCCCTTGCCGCCGCCCGCCATTTTGGCCGGGTGGGCGATGGCGAAGGTCACGGTGTACAGGCTTTCCTTGCCCTTGTCCACGCCAATGGCCAGCACGAAAGCCTCTTCCTCCAACTCGCTGCGGTCCCAGCAGCCCGCCAGGGGCAGGGTGAGCAGCAGCACCAGCAGCAGGGCGGCCAGGCGCCTACGCCGCATGGGACCGCACCCCCTTGCCCCGAATCAGCGCCAGGGCCAGCAGCAGAATCGGCACAAAAAAGATACCGAGGCCGCTGGGCGTCAGCCAGTCACGCATGAGTCGCAGCACAACCAGAGAGTCCTCCGGCAGCAGCGATGTTGCAAAGAGCAGGACCGCCATCGGAAAGATGATGGGCCGGTGGTAGGGCAGCCGCAGCATGCCCGTGAAGGTGACGACCAGGGCATGAAACAACACGGCCAGCCGCACCGCGACGTTGAAAAACCAGAACATGACCATGAGCGCTTCCGTTCGCTGGAAAAACCTGCCCAGGTAGACGAGCTGCGACAGGTTGAAGAGGGGGAAGGGCTGCTGCGCCGCGTCCGGGGCGCCAAATACCATCACCAGCACCGCACACGTCAGGGCTGACAGCAGTCCGAACAGGGCAACGCCCAGCATTGCGGCCTTTCGTATGTTCTTGGCGTCACGCAGGCTGTAAGCCAGCGCCAGCACGACCACCGCTTCGGCCGCCAAACCGGCGTAGTAGATCCCGCCGGTCACCGTGTCGATCAGCCCGTGCCCCCAGAACGGGTACAGGCGGCTCAACTGTATGCGCGGCATGCTGAAGACGAGCACCAGCACAATGCCCGCCAAAATGACGGGCAGCATCACCTGGGTCGCCCGGCCCAGCGACTCAAGGCCGCGGTAGGAGGCGTACCCCATGCAGACCAGGGCCACCAGCGTAAGCACGCTGGGCGGTGTGTTTGGCAAAATCGTGCCGATATAGACCTCCGTGAAATTGCGGAGGCTGTTTGCTAACGTGGTAAAGAGCCACGCAATGACATACAGGGAGAAGAGGCTGCCGAGGTACGGGCCAGCCGCCTCTTCCGCGATTTCGGCGAGCCCCTGCCCCGGGAAGCGGCGGGCCAGGGCGCCAATGGGCAGCAGCAAGACCAGCCCGGCGGCGGTCATGACAAGGGCCACCTGCCACGCGGCCGGCCCCCCGATATCGATCAGAAACCCAGGCGCCTGCATGAACAGCTTGGCCGAAAGCACCGCATAGACGAGTACGGTCGCCTCCAGCAGCCCGATGTGTCCTTCCTCCCGAATCATGACTTGCCTCCTTTCTTAGTGCCGCTGCCCGCTCTTTCTTCGGGCTCGGGTGCGAGCGGGTCCCAGGTGCGCACAATCTCTTGCTGACGCTGCTTGTCCAGCGGTCGGGCGTACGAGGGCCGCATCTCCATTCTGTAGAGCGGTCCGCGGCCGGTGGCATCAGCCGAGCGCGTGCGCATGGGTGCAAGGGGCGTAAGGAACGGCACGCCAAACGAGCGGAGCCCGGAGACGTACACCACCATGAGAAACAGCACAGCGGCCAGGCCATAAAAACCCATGACTGCGGCGCCGGCGAGCACCAGGAATCGCCAGGCCCGAATGCCGTAGCTGGTCACGTAATGCGGAATGGCAAACGAGGCGAGGCCAGTTACGGCCACAATCAGCACCATCAGGGGACTGATCAGCTTGGCTTCCACCGCCGCCTGCCCCAGCACCAGCGAGGCCACAAGGCCTACGGTGGGGCCGATTAGCGAGGGAATGCGTGTGCCGGACTCGCGAATCAGTTCAAAGGTCAGATCCATTAGAATCAGTTCAAGCAGGGCGGGCAGCGGTACGTTCTCACGCGAGGAAGCGACGAACAGCATCAGCTCGGTGGGAATCATCTCGTGATGATAGTTGACGACCGCTATGTACAGAGCAGGCACCAAAACCGTGATCAGCAAGGCCGCAAACCGGATGTATCGGATGAAGGCCCCAAATGGCCAGCGCAGGGCATAATCCTCAGCCGTTTGGAGCAGGCCCCAGAAGGTGACCGGCAAAATCAGGGCGGTCGGCGCGTTATCAGCAAGCAGCGCCACGTTCCCCTCTGAGAGGTATGCGGCCGTTCGGTCGGGGCGCTCGGTGGTCAGAAGGCCCGGGAGCATGGATGAGGGAGAGTCCTCTATGTACTGCTCCAGCACGCCTGCGCCGTTGACCACGTCGACGTCAATCGCTTCAATGCGGCGCCTGGCTTCTTCGATCAGCTTTGGGTTTGCAATGCCATCTATGTACATCATGCCGACGTAGTTCTTGCTCACTCGTCCAACCGTCAGGATTTCGGTGACGACCCGGGGATCCTTCAGCCGGCGGCGCACCAGCGCCACGTTGACGCGCCAGGCCTCAACGAAGGCATCCTGCGCCCCCTGGACCACCTGCTCCACTTTCGGTTCGCCAACGCTGCGCCCGGGCGGCGCTTTTGTCTCCACTGATACGGCCGTACTTACGTTTTCAAAGAAGAGCACTGTATCACCGGCCAGCAACGACTCGGCAATGGCTGCCATGTCGTACTTCTCGGTGGTCTGGTGGCCCGGCAGCAGCCGTTGTATCAACGTATCGATGGAAAACTGCGTTCTGCCGGCCTCGCCTTCTCCATCGACGTGGTGGTCGAGGTGGGCCAGCAGCATGAGCGGCTGCAGAATGTGCTCGTTGATGACGATTTTGTCGGTGAGCCCTTCCATGAAGCAGACCACCGCCCGGGTGGGCGGCTGGGTGGCAATCTGCAACTCGCGAATGATCAGGTCCTTGTTGGCGGGCATCCGAAAGATCTTTTTGAGCCGTTCCAGATTCTCATCCAGGTTGGCTGAAAGATCGCCGGCTTTCTCCAGCGCCTTCGCACCCTGATCCTTCGCCTCCAGCAGATTGTCAATGTGGGTGAGGAGCCCCTCTGCCCGGACCTGCGCATCGGCTAGCAGCGTCGGGCCCGTGGTTTCCACCGCAGGCTTGTCGCCCCGGTCACCGAGGGTAAAGAGCTGCCCGGCAGAACCGGCTGCGGGGTCAAGTAGGTCCTTCAGCCACTGCCACCGTTTCACGTGCGATTCCTCCTGGCCGGTCGGTCTTCGCTTGTAAAGTTCCCCGCGCCCCAGACTGCCTATACCGCCGGCGGTTCGCCGTGCACAGGCTGCGGCGTCGTATGGCGGAAGTCGCGCAGGGCATGCTACGAATGGCATGAGTCGCGTGTACAAAGCGAAGGGGGGACCATTTCCAGTGCGTAAGCGCATGGGCATGCGTCTGTTAGCATGGATGATGCTGGCTGCGGTGATGGCCAGCACAACGGCGTGCATGGGGCCGCAACGCCGCGGTGGTGAGCCGCAGCAGGAGAAGGGCGGCGGCGGTGGCGAGGAGAAAGGCGGCGAACAGAAGGGCGGCGAGGAACAAGGCGGCGGCGGAGGCGGCGAAGAGAAGGGTGGCGGCGGCGGTGAAAAGGGCGGCGGAGGCGGCGGTGAGCAGGGCGGCGGAGGCGGCGGCGGAGACGAAAAGAAGAAAGAGGAAAAGTAGGTGTGAGCGAGGGGGGCGGAAGCCCCCCTTGTCGCCTTCCGCATGGTAAGATACTGTTGATCGTTTGCGAAGTGCCGAGCGGAGAGCGGAGGTTGCATACGGTGAAACTGGTGATTATCGGTGGAGCGAGTGCGTATACACCTGATATCATTGCCGGACTATTGAAGGAGCAGCGGCTGTTTTCCGGTTGGGAACTGGTGCTGCATGATATTGACGAACCTAACCTCGAAGTAATCGGGCGGTTGGCCCGGGGCATGGTCCGGGTCGCCGGGGCCGATCTGACCGTGGTAACCACCACGGACCGGGCCCAGGCGGTGGCAGGCGCCCGCTTTATTCTGACACAGCCCCGGGTAGGCGGCTTCAAGGGCCGGGCGCTAGATGAGCGCATTCCGCTAAAGTACGGGGTGATCGGGCAGGAGACGCTCGGACCAGGGGGGCTCTCGTTTGCCTGGCGCACCATTCCACTCATCCTGGAGATTGTCGAAGAGGTCCGGCGGCTGGCGCCCGAGGCATGGATCATCAACTACGCCAACCCGGCCGGCATGGTGACGGAGGCCGTCATACGCAAATTCCCGGATGCCCGGTTTATTGGGCTGTGCGATATGCCCACCGGGGTGCAGTGGGGCATTGGCAAGGTCCTGCGGGTCGACTTTCACCGCATTGGGCTCGATTACGCGGGCGTAAACCATGGTGGGTGGAGTGAACGGGTGCTGCTTGACGGCGAAGATGTGCTGCCGCGGCTGCGGCGGTACGCATCGGTGTTAGGGCCGCTGGCGTCCCTGCTGCCGGTGGCCGAGGAGAGCGGCACGGTGCGCCTGTTGGGCCGCTATGGCATGGTTCCCGACCCGTACCTGCGTTACTACTATTACAAGGACCGGATTCTCAAGAAGCTGCTGCGGGCACGCCGCACCCGGGCCGAAGAGCTGATGGAGCGGCTGCCCCTGCTGTATGGCCACTATGAGGCAGCGGGCGCGGCAGATAAGCCGGTCCTGGAGATTCACCGGGGGCACCAGTCGCACAGCGACCTGGCCAGCCAGGTGATCGCGTCCATGGCAGCGGGGCGCCGGACCCGGTTTGTGATTCAGCAGCGCAACGGCGGCACCGTGCCTAACCTGCCCGCCGACCAGGCGGCCCAGTTCCCGGCCTTTGTCGATGCGAACGGCTGGGAGCCCATCGCCGTGCCCCCCATTCGGGCCGATGTGGCACCGTTGATTCAGCAGATCAAGGAAGCCGAGTCGATCAACGTGACAGCCGCCCTGACTGGCGACGCCAAACTGGCGGTGGAGGCGGCGGCAGCCAATCCGCTGGTGCCGCGGCGGCAGGTAGCGGAAGTGATCGTGGGCGAACTGTTGAAGGCGCACCAGCCGTATCTGCCTCAGTTCCGGTAAGGAGGCGAGCCGATTGGCCGGAAAGTTAATCGTCAACGCCGATGACTTTGGTTTGAGCGAATCGGTCAGCCGGGGGATCATTCAGGCGCACCTGCAGGGGATTCTTACCTCCACAACATTCATGGCCAATTTCCCGTGGGCGCCGGAGATGGCGCCGTTGCTGGCCGAGGCGCCAAAGTTGGGCGTAGGGGTTCATTTGAACCTGACGACCGGCAGCCCGGTGCTGCCCCCGGATGAAGTGCCTACCCTGGCCGCGGAAGACGGGCGCTTTGGCAAGTCGCTGGTACGGCTTTTCACCCGGGCCGATGCCGGTGAGGTGCGCCGGGAGTGGGCGGCACAGATTGAGCGGGCCATCAGCTTGCTCGACCGCCGGCCAACACATCTGGACACCCACCGGTATTTGCAGGCGCATCCGCAGTTCACGGCGGTCCTGATCGACCTTGCGCGTACATATCAGATTCCGGCGGTGCGGTGCCTCCATTCGGGGCCCGAGTTGAACCTCGGCCAGATGTTGGCGCCCTGGAACCCGGTTCGTATCGTGGTGGAGCGGGCGCTGCGCCGGTCGGCCGAAATGACGCTGCAGAGCGGGCTCAAGTATACGGACGTTACCCTGGCCGGCGATTTTGACACCAGTCTGCTGCTGAACAAGTTAGAGCGGGTTGGAAACCGGGCCGCGGAACTCGTAAGCCACCCCGGCCTGGTCGATGAGCGGCTGCGTTCACTTTCATCCATGCAGGAGCATCGGGAAGAAGAACTGGCCGCCCTGACTTCGCCGGCAGTCCGGCGCAAGGTGGAGGAGCTGGGGATAGGTCTGATTACGTTTGCTGATTTGCGTTAACCCACCGGATAAGGGGTTGGTTTCGTATGCGGTCTCGCCAGGCCCTGTTTCAGCGGGTCTCGGCCAGCCTGATCATTCCGGTGACCTTCCTGCCTCTGGCCGCGATTTTGCTCGCGCTGGGAACACAGTTAGGCATCGCACCTCTGGAGGCCGCCGGACGGTCGTTACTGCAAGTCTGGCTGCCCCTGATATTTGGCATAGGTATTAGCATTGGCTTTACTGAGGGCGACGGGATGGGCGTCCTATCGACGGTGGCCGGTTACTTGACCATGGTTGCCGTGGCAGAGAAGGTTGCCGGAGATCCGAGTCTGCATCTCGGCGTGCTGGGCGGCATTGTTGCGGGCGCCGTCTGCGCCTGGTTTTTCAACAAAGTGAAAGATACGAGCCTGCCCGAGTACCTGGCGCTGTTCAGCGGCAAGCGGCTCGGGCCCCTGGTGGGCGCCCTGGCGGGTCTGGTGTTGGGCTTCCTGTTCGGGGCCGCGTGGCCACCGATTCAGCGCAGCATCATCGCCCTGGGCGAATGGATGTACCAAAGCGGCGGGGTTGGCATCTTTGCCTATGGTGCCACGCTGCGGGTGCTGATTCCCACGGGGCTGCACCATATTTTGATGCAGTTGGTCGATTACCAGATTGGCGGCTGGATGGACCCGGAATCTGGCAAGATGGTGGCGGGGGAGTATGTGCGGTTCCTCGCAGGCGACCCGTCGGCGGGCCGGATTCTTTCCGGCTTTTTTCTGACGCTGGGGTTCGGGCCGCTGGGGGCTGCCCTGGCAATGACGCATGAGGCGAAGCCATCGCAGCGCCGCAAGGTGGGCGGTTTGATGACCACCGCCGCGCTGACAGCGATGTTGCTGGGCGTGACGGAGCCGATTGAGTTCGCTTTCATTTTCGCCTCGCCGCTGTTGTTTGCATTGCACATCATACTTGCCGGGCTGGGGTCGCTGGTGGCGTGGGCGCTCAATATTCATCTGGGCGGATATGCCCTGCCGATGATTCTGATTAACTGGCGCCTCCAGCAGAATGGCTGGCTGCTAATTCCGCTGGGGCTCGTGTTTACGGCGGTGTATTATGTCTCGTTCCGGGCTGTGATCCGGTGGCGCAGGCCGCCGATTCTGGGGCAGGTGGAGGAAGGCGCCCCGGGCGTGTCGGGCGATTCGGGCCGGTCGGGCCCCGGGACTGAGCGTGGCGAGGCTGGTGCTTTGCTGGCGGCCCTGGGCGGGGCGGGGAACGTGGTAACGCTGGATGCCTGCATGACGAGGCTGCGCCTGGTGGTGCGCGACCCCGGTGCGGTGGATGATGCGAGGCTCAGGCAGCTGGGTGCGGCGGCGGTGCTGCGGCCCGGGGCGGGGGAAGTGCAGGTCGTGGTGGGCGCCCGGGCCGGCGAGCTGGCTGCCCGGGTGAAGGCGGTGGGGGCGGGCGAGGCCCCGGCCCCGCCTCCGGCGCCCTTGGTCACTCTCCTCAGCCCTCTCGGCGGCACCATCGTCCCGCTCGACCAGGTACCCGACCCGGTCTTTGCGGGGCGCTTGGCCGGCGATGGCGTCGCCATTCTGCCCACCAGCGGCCAGATCCTCGCCCCGGCCACCGGGCGGGTCGTCCTGGTCTTCCCGGGCGGCCACGCACTCGGCCTCGCTACCCCAGACGGCCTCGAACTGCTCATCCATATCGGCATCGACACCGTGGCCCTGCAGGGCCAGGGCTTCCACATCGCCGTCAAGGAGGGCGACCAGGTCACAGCGGGCGACACGCTGGGTCATTTTGATCCGGCGACCATCGAAGCCGCCGGCAAGTCGCTCATCTCCCCAGTACTCATTACCAATCCCGATGCTGCCACCCAAATCAGCCGCATCGCCGATGGCACCGTGCGAGCCGGTGAGCCCTTGCTCCTGGTGCGGCGCCCTGCCCAGCCATAAAACAAGACCGCCGGGGCATGGCCCCCGGCGGTTTTCATTACCTTATACAGTTTCGAGGCCGGCCACCGCCGCATAGGTAGCGCATAACTCCAAAAGCTCCTCAGGTTCCATTTCGTTCTTCCCCCAGGCGTCCAGAGCGACCCTGGTGAAGTCGGTGGCCCCTGCCTCCAGCAGTTTGGAGAGCACAAGGGGCAGTTCATCCTTAGGCGTAATCTTACACGTTCCCATTTT
>JARBUG010000146.1:0-822 GCA_029239785.1 Symbiobacteriaceae bacterium
AACCTCCCCAACGCCCGCCTCTTTCAGGAAGCGCTCACCGAAGCGGTCGCCGTACACGGTCGCATGGGCAGGCCGCTGGCCGTTGCGATGATCGATGTGGATAACTTCCGGCATCTGAACGCAACAATTGGCCACCCCATGGCCGACCAGGTCCTGGAGCGGCTGGCGGAGATTTTGGTGGCCTGGACGCGGCCCGGTGAGCTGATCGCACGGTACGGCGGCGAGGAGTTTGTCATTTTGCTGCCCGACCACGACCTTGAGGGGGCGGCGAACCGGCTGGAAGCGCTCAGGGCGCGGGTTGAAGCGACCCCCTTCGCATTTGCCGGGCTGCCGCCGGTGCAGATTACCATCAGCTGCGGGGTGACGGAGCGGTCCGCGGCGCCCACCGCCTCAGCCCTGCTGCTGACGGCCGACGAGGCGCTCCTCGCTGCCAAGGCAGCCGGCAAGAACCAAGTTGCCAGTTACGTAGCATAGGAGCAGCCCGTTGCCTCGGGCTGCTCCTTTTTCTTACCGCTCCCGGAGCGTCAGAATTGCGCCTGTCGCCCGGTCGACAAGGGCTTCCAGGCGGCGGGGCGCCGGCCCCACTGCCGCCTCCAGCTTGACCAGGTAACCTTCTTTGGCCAGGTCAAAGGTGATGGCGGGCTGATACTTCCGCCAGCGCCTGGCTTCGCGGGGTGCCAGCGTCCCCAGAACGGCGGGCGCCGAGTGGCCCGCATACCACTGCGCAACCCGGGCATCGTGGAGCAACTGCTGCCGCGCCTCGGCGGGGCGCAGGGTGGAGGCGGCGGGGGCGGCGGAGGCGCAGCCCACCGCCAGCAGGAG
>JARBUG010000146.1:832-13225 GCA_029239785.1 Symbiobacteriaceae bacterium
TGCGTATCGCATGCGGGTCACTCCCGGGTGCGCGGCGTCTTGACCCACTGGGACGGGCCCCGGCCCAGGGTCGCGAGCACCATGGCGCTGGAATAGGGCACAGGGAAGAGGAAAGCGGCCAGGGGCAGCACGAGCAGCTGCGCCAGGGCGCCCAACTGGCCAAGCCAGCGCCGGGGACGGGCCGACTGGTCCAGATAGGCCAGGTACCGGAAGAAGGCGTAAATCGTGAAGCCGAGGTAGGCGGTGGAGAGCAGGTTCATGCCTGCATGCCAGAGCGGCCCCAGTACATTCGGGTCGACCAGGTCAAAGAACCAGAGCAGAATGATCAGCGGCGGCACCAGCGTGGCCGTTTGGTAGAAGATCCACTCACCCTGGCCCTTGAACCAGAGCGTCCGCAGGAGGCGCTCTTTTTGCGCGGCGTCGCAGCGGTCCATCGCCCGGATTTTGCCCATCACCTGCAGGTGGCCGGTGGCCCAGCGGAGCCGCTGGCGGTAGAAGCCGGCAAAGGTAGGCGGCGTCTGCTCGGAGGATGGGTAGGGCAGGTACTCGGGCCAGGCACCGGCCCGCAGGTAGGCCCGGGTGCCCAGTTCCAGGTCTTCGGTCAGCGAAGAGGAGTCGTAGCCCCCGATCTCCCGCAGCAGGCGGGCTTCGACCATCAGGTTGGTGCCGCCCACAAAGGGGAGCCGGCGGAAGAGGGCGGGCAGGTACCAGTCGTGGGCAATGGCCTGGTAGAGCGAGGCGATTTTGCAGAAAGCGCCCATTTCATACCAGTTGCGAACCTGAAAGACCGGTCCCTGGAAGATGCGGGGCGGTGGCGCATCGGCCGCCCGGGCCTCCAGCACCCGGTGCGCGACGTAGAGCATGACTTTCGGGTCGGGCCGGCTCTCGGCATCGTAGAAGCCGCACCAGGTTGTCCGCCCGTCGATGGCAGACAACGCCCAGTTGAGCGCCCGGCCCTTGGTGGACGGGACCTCCACGCCCAGCCGCCGGCCGCCCAGGTCGCCGTCGAAGTCGCGGGGGACCACTTCGTGCTTCAGCACGGGCAGGTCGCGGCGCCCGGCCATCTCCCGGACCTTGCGGTCCATGATGTCCTGGGTGGTCGGGTAGATTTCGCGGTAGATGTCGGCCAGGCGGACCTCCAGGTCGGGCCTGGCGGCCGCTGCCTCCAGCCGCTCCAGCAGGCCGGCGGCCAGGGCATCGCACATGGACTGGATGATTTCGCGGGTCAGGGAGTGATGGGCCTGGGCGGCCACGGCCGCCAGGCGCTGGCCGAGGGCGTGGCCGTCGGCGCCGCGGAGCCGGGCGAAGGCCACGGCTGAGGGAATCGCCAGGGCGAGCAGGCCGGCGTAAGCGCTCTGCAGGTCCTCGTCGGTGGCCTCGGGCAGCCGGATGCGGAGGAGCCGGAGCAGGGCCGGCGCCACCTTTTTGCCCCGGCGCTGGGTCAGGCGGTCGGCCGCCTCCCAGACCATGGGCCGCAGCAGCGGCGCAGGTACGTCTTGCAGCATGCGCAGGCCCTCGCTGCGCCCCAGGCGGCGCCGCACTTCATCAAACCCTTCGAGCGCGCAGGCGCCGAGCAGGGCGAGCACGAGGGCGGCGCCTTCACTCTCTGGCAGGAGCCGCTCCACGGTGCCCTGCCGCATTGCGGTGGCGCCGCCGCTGACGGCCGCGTCGCGCCGGCGGTCTGCGGCCAGTGACTCCTTCTCATCGGTGACCACCAGCACTTCGTACAGTTCAGGTGGATATTCCATCCGACTCATATGGTCGACGGTGCGCTCGATCACGTCGGCTTCGCTCCGGGCGGGCACCAAAATGGTGAACCGGGGCAGCATCTGGCCCAGGTCCCGGGCGCGGGCCTGCAGGTGATCGATCGACAAGGCAGGGCGCCGCTTCCAGAAGTGACGGTCGGCGTAGCGCTTCCACCAGAACAGGCGCATGAAAAGGGCGAAAAAGAGCAGATAACAGCCAACGGCGCCCAAATAGATCATCTGAGGCAGCGAAAATGGCAAATGCATGGGACCCCTCCCGGAATCCATGGTCCTTATCGGCAAGGGTAGCTTGGGAGAGTTCGCCGGGAAATATGCCTGCGCATAGGCAAAAGGAGACCGGAGAATGGTAAGCCCAGTGGCCCGAACAAAGCTTGGACTATTAGAGGGGCGTGTGGGCGGTGCTGCCTGTGGGACCGATTCTGCTCACCATTTTGCTGGTGATGATCTGCTTCGGGCTGGTCGATGGCGTGCTGGGCCGGATGGGGGTGAACAGCCGCCAGGCAGGGCTGATGGTGGCGGCCATGCTGGCGGGCCTGGCCTTTGACATCGACCTGGCGCCCGGCCTTTCGGTCAATGTAGGGGGCGGGGTCGTACCCATGGGCGTGGCCCTCTATCTGACGCTGACAGCAGGCAGCTGGGAAGATTCGGCCCGGGCCCTGGGCGCCGTGCTGGCCACGGCGGGGGCGGTCTATCTGGTGGGGCGCTGGTTTCCGCCCGGCGAGCCGACGGAGCTGAACCTCTTTTTGATGGATGCCCAGTATCTGTACGGGCTGACGGGAGGCCTGGTGGGGTTCACAGCGGGGCGGGCCAGGCGGCCCGCCTTCGCCGCCGGGGTGCTGGGCGTCCTGCTGGCCGACCTGACCCACTACCTGGGCTATCTGCGGGACGGGCTCCGGCTTGACCTGCTGGTCCACCTCGGCGGGGGCGGCTTCTGGGCGACGACGATGATGGCCGGGGCGCTGGCGCTGCTGGTGGCCGAGTTTGTCGGCGAGACCCGGGAGGCGAAGGCGCTGGAGGAGCAACGATGATCATCTACCATAGCCGCGGCGCCTACCCGGGGCGGCTGGCGGCGGCGATTGCGGCGGGGCTTCTGCCGCCCGAGCCCCCGCCGGGCCGGGCCGACCTGGCCGCTGCCCTGGCGGCGCTGGGCGGGCCCGGTGCGATGCAGGCCGAGGGGCTCTGGGCAGCGGGGATGGACCGGCAGGGGCGCCGGATCTATGCGCTGGGCCGGGCGAGCCGGCCGGATGTGGTGGAGCGGGCGTTTGCATCGCTGGCCGGGCTGGCGGGCCTGGCGCCCGGGTGCTTCGCCCTGCAGGCGGTGGGGCGCCCGGTGGCCTGGAATGACCTGTTAGCCCGGGTGCTTCAGTTCCTGAGGTTGCAAGGTGCGGCGGACCGGGTGCGGCTGGCGGGGCTCCGCCGGGCCTGGGGCGAGGCGGCGTGGGCGGCAGCGGGAGCGGCAGTTGCCAAAGGGCCCGCGCCCCCGCCGTCCGCACCGGCACCATCCCGCAACCTCATCTACTTTTGCTACGGGGGCTCCCACTCGTCGGTGACGGCGGCCAATATCCACCTCGGCCGGCTGCCCGCCAGCCACCGTGCCCGCCCCAAAGAGATCCTCCGCCAGCCGCTCTTTGACCAGGCCCGCAACCAGGACCTCGGCCTCATCCGCCACATGGGCACAGACGAAGCCGGCAACGCCATCCACGTGGTCGGCCTCGCCGGGGGCAAGGCGGTCCTCAGCCGGGCGCTGGCCGAACTGCTCGCGCTCTCCGGCGTGCCAGTGGCCGACTTCCGCTTCGAGCCGACGCTCCAGAACGCCGGCATCATCCTGCGGCTGGGCGGCTACGCCTCCCGCGGCCTGGGCTGGGTGGCCGTCGGGCGCCCGGTCTGCGCCCTTGGCGTCTGGCTCAAGTACCCGCTTTACGGGTCCCACGTAAAGGAGGTGCGTCGGAAGCTCGGCTTGACGGTCCTCCCGCCATCCGACATAATAGATTAGATACGGGCCCCTACCTTTGGGACCTTACAAGGAGAGAATAAGCCGTGGCAAGACTGGCCAAGCCGGTCATTATGGGGATAACGCCCGGCAGTCCGGCCGATGCGGTGGGGCTGAAACCTGGCGACAAGTTAATGGAGATCAACGGCAATCCGGTCCGCGACGACCTGGATTACCGCTTTCTGACCGCCGACGAACGCCTGGAACTGAAGGTGGTCAGCGCGACCGGCGAATCCCGGGCCGTGACCATTCATAAAGAGTTCGATGAGGAACTGGGCATCGATTTCGGCGGCAAGGCAACGTTTGACGGCATTTACACCTGCCACAACAACTGCGTCTTCTGCTTCGTCCACCAGCAGCCCCGCGGCCTCCGCCCGACCCTGACGCTGATGGACGATGATTTCCGGCTCTCCTATATGCATGGCAACTTTATTACCCTGGTGGGCATCAGCGAGGAGCACTGGCGCCGGATTCTGGACCAGAAGCTGACGCCGCTCTACATTTCGGTCCATGCGACCGATGATGATCTGCGCGCCTTCCTGCTGGGGACCGATAAGGCCCGGGGCATTTTAGGCCAACTGCGGGAACTGGCAGATAGCGGCATTCAGTTCCATACCCAGGTTGTCTCCTGCCCGGGGCTGAACGACGGTGCCGCCCTGGACAAGACGATTACCGACCTGAGCGCCCTGGGCGACGCACTGCTCTCCATTTCGGTGGTGCCCGTGGGGCTGACCCGCTTCCGCCAGGGGCTCTATCCCGTGCGGTCGTACCGCCCGAACGAGGCGGCAGCCATGATCGATCAGATCGAAGCCTGGCAGCAGAAGCTGGCGCCCGAGTGGGGCACGGTGCTGGTTCACGCATCCGATGAGTGGTACGTGGTGGCGGGCCGTGAGGCGCCGCCGGCTGAGGTCTACGAGAACTACGACCAGCTCGAGAACGGCGTCGGCATGATCCGGCTCTTCCTTGAGCAGATGAAGGCGACCACCGAGCGGCTGCCCGCCGAACTGCCGGCACCCCGCAAGGTAACGATTGCCACCGGCGTGCTGGCCACCCGGACGCTGCGCACTGCGGCCGACTGGCTGATGGAGCACGTCAAGGGGCTGACCGTCGACGTCGTCACCATCGAAAACGAGTTCTACGGCCCCACGGTTACCGTGGCCGGCCTGATTCTGGGGCAGGATTACGTGGCCCAGCTGCGGCCCCGGCCCGATCTGGGCGACCTTGTCATATTGCCTGCCGTGGGTTTCCGGGAAACGGATTTCAAGTCGTTGGACAACATGACGTTAGATGATATCAGTGCGCTGCTGGGCGGGGTGCCGGTCACCATCGCTGCGACGCCGGCCGAGCTGGCCGACAAGGCGACGGGCGGGGGGCTCCTGCCGGAGAAGAAGAAGCGCCGCCTGAAGTCGCTGCGGCTGACGCATTACGGCGAGGCGGCCGTGGTCAACATGGAGAAGGACCCGCTGGGCCGCTGCGAGCGGTCCCCGGGATTGAAGTCGCCCCTGGGTGAGTAGGGCTTTTTGGGGCATTTTTTCGCCACGGATTACACGGATTTCACGGATTTGAAGAAGACTGATCGGAGTTTTTAACCAAATTTCGATCCTGTCTATCTCAATCCGTGTAATCCGTGAAATCCGTGGCAGAAAAACCGAAATGCCACACCGTACATACGGAGGAACCACACATGAAATCGATTGTTGCGATTGTCGGACGCCCCAACGTGGGCAAGTCCACCCTGTTTAACCGGCTGACGCAGTCCCGTCAGGCCATTGTCGAAGATTTTCCCGGCGTTACGCGCGACCGGCTCTACGCCCCGTGCGACTGGAACGGCCAGGAGTTCACCCTGGTCGATACCGGCGGCATCGTGCTGGATAAGGAAGGCGGCACCATCGAGGCGCACGTCACCCGGCAGGCCGAATTGGCCATCGAGGAAGCAGACGTGATCATTTTCGTCTGCGATGTAACCAACGGGGTGACCGCGTCCGACCAGGAAGTGGCGGATAAGCTGCGCCGGGTCCACAAGCCGGTGCTGCTGGCCGTCAACAAGGTGGAGAACTTAAAGCGCGACGAAGAGGCCCACGAGTTCTGGTCGCTGGGCCTGGACACCATGATTCCCGTTTCGGCGGAGCACGGCATGGGCACTGGCGACCTGCTGGACGCGGTGGTCGAGAACCTGCCGGCGCTAGATGAGCCCCGCGAGGAAGATGAGGACCTGATCAAGGTGGCCGTCATCGGCCGCCCGAACGTGGGCAAGTCGTCGCTGGTCAACGCGATCCTCGGCGAGGAGCGGGTGATCGTCTCCAACGTGGCTGGCACCACGCGCGATGCCATCGACGTGCTGGTGGAGAAGGGGGAAGACCGTTTCCTCCTGATCGATACCGCAGGCATGCGCAAGCGCGGCAAGGTCGATGAAGGGGTCGAGCGGTACAGCGTCATGCGGGCGCTGCGGGCCGTTGACCGGGCCAACGTGGTGCTGATGGTCATCGACGCCGAAGATGGCGTGACCGACCAGGATCAGAAAATCGTCGGCTACGCCAATGAGAATGGCAAGGCCTGCGTAGTCGTGGTCAACAAGTGGGATCTGGTGGAGAAAGACGAGAAGACCATGGAGAAGTTCACCGAGAAGGTGCGGGTCCGCCTCGCCTTCATGGACTACGCCGTGCTCGCCTTCCTTTCTGCCAAGACCCGGCAGCGGGTGCATAAGCTGCTGCCGCTGATTCGGAAGGTGGCAGAGAACCACGCCCGCCGCATCACCACGGCCGAGCTGAACAACCTGATCCGGGAGGCCTATTCGCTCAATCCGCCGCCTTCGGACAAGGGGCGCCGGCTGAAGATCTTCTTCGGCACGCAGCCGCACGCTGCGCCGCCCGGGTTTGTCTTCTTTGTCAACGACCGGGAGCTGCTGCACTTCTCGTACAAGCGATACCTGGAGAACCGGCTGCGCGAGACCTACGACTTTGAGGGGACGCCGATTCGGCTCTACTTCCGCAATAAGGCGAAGGTGGAGTTCAAGACCGAACGGCCGATCCGGGTGCGCCGGATTCTCGCCGTGACGGGCAAGAAGCGGACTGTGCGCCGGGCGGCGAAGAAGCTGACCACGGAGTAGGGCACTTTGGGGCCGTTTTTTAGCCACGGATTACGCTGATTACACGGATTTGGGGGCAGACGCGGATTTACCCTGACTGAAAATCCGTGTAATCCGTGAAATCCGTGGCGAAGAAATGTCCCGACCCAAATTCCGCAATATTAGAACCTAGTACTAAAACCAGGAATAACCGTGGGACTGGCGAATGTATCCTTTCGTAAGGGACGGGCCTGTGCGGCCTGCCCCCGCAAAGGAGGACTTGGAGCGTGCTCGACTGGGTTGCAGCCGGGTTCATCGGCTATCTGCTGGGCTCCGTACCCGTCGGATTTCTGGTTGCCAAGGCCAGGGGGCTCGATATTCGCCAGTATGGCAGCGGCGCCACCGGCGGCACCAACGTGCTGCGCACCCTGGGCGTCGGGCCGGCGTTGCTGACCGGCGTTACCGACCTGCTCAAAGGCCTGCTGGGCGCCTATATCGGCGGCCGGCTGGGCGGTGAGTGGGGCTATGCCATCGGCGGCTTTATGGCCATTGTCGGCCATTCCTACCCGGTCTGGCTCAAGTTCAAGGGCGGCAAATCGGTCGCCACCGGCGCCGGGTCGCTGGTGCTGCACCAGCCCCTGGCCTTCGCCGCGGGCCTCGCGGCGGCTGTGCTGACCATCGCTCCCACCCGGTATGTCTCGCTTGGCTCCCTGGTCGGCGCCCTGGTCTATGCGATCGTCATCGTCCTGACGCCGGGGGCGCCGTTGGCCGATAAGGCCCTGGTGCTCGGCGCCGCGCTGGTCATCTACATTCGCCACTGGGAGAACATCAAGCGGCTGGCCGCGGGCAAAGAGAATAAGCTGGGCCAGAAGGCCCGGCCCCGGACGCAGGCGTAGGGGGGAGAAGGGGTGTCTGTTCACAAAATCGCGATTGTACCGGCGGGCGCCTGGGGGACGGCGCTCGCTCTTCCTGCATCTGCCGGGGGGCATGACGTGGCGCTGTGGCGCCGGGAGTGGGGCGGGGCGGGCGGCATGCCAGTTCAATCTGCCGTCAGCCATCCGTCGTTACCGGGGCTGACGCTGCCGCCGAACGTCCGTGGCGTGGGTGAGATCGGCGAAGCCGTGGCCGGCGCCGACCTGGTCATCCTGGCCCCGGCCAGCGTCATTCTGCGGGAGACCTGCCGGGCCATCCGGGGCCACCTGCGCCCCGACGCCGTGATCCTCAGCGTGACCAAGGGCATCGATCCCGAAAGCTACCTTCGCATGAGCGAAGTGGTGGCGGCGGAGATTCCCACCCACCGCGGCCGGATCGCCGCCCTGTCGGGGCCAAACTTCGCCCACGAAGTGGCTGCCCAGATGCCCACGGGCACCGTGGTCGCCTGCCCGGACCTGGCCGTTGCCGAGTATGTGCAGGATCTGCTGATGACGCCCCGGTTCCGTATCTACACCAACCCGGATATCGCGGGCGTGGAGCTGGCGGGAGCGCTGAAGAATGTGATGGCCCTGGGCGTCGGCCTGTCGGACGGGCTGGGCATGGGCGACAACGCCCGGGCGGCGTTGATTACCCGGGGCTTAACGGAGATCGCCCGGCTGGGCATCACCTTTGGCGCCAACGTGCTCACCTTTGCCGGCCTCGCCGGCATGGGCGACCTGGTACTTACCTGCACCTCCGACTCGTCCCGGAACCGGCGGGCGGGGCTGGCCATCGGGCGGGGGCAGTCGGCCAGCGAGTTTGCCAGCGCCAGCCACTTAACCGTCGAAGGGATTCCGACGACCCGGGCGGCCTGGAACCTGGCCCAGAAGGTCGGGGTGACCATGCCGATTACCGAGCAGATTTACCGGGTGCTCTACGAAGGGCTGCCTGCCGTGGCCGGTATGGAGAATCTGATGGGGCGGGCCAAGACCCACGAGGTGGAGGAGGTCCTGCAGCACTCCTTCAAGGTGGATTTGCCATAGCGATCCAAAAAGGTGCCCGCCCCTTCGTAGCCGCCAAAAAGCGACAGCCAGCACGTTTCATGCTGGCTGTCGCTTTTTGCTTGGTTGCGGCTGCTGGCCCACTTTGGCGAGCCAGCGGCGCCCAGGAAACCCTTCGATTCCTCGCTGGCTACCAGGCACGCCTTAGCCAAGCTGCTCGGCAAGCGCGACAATGATGCCCTCGGGGCCGCGGATGTAGCAGAGCCGATACATCTCCTCATATTGCACCACTTCGCCAATCAGTTCGGCGCCGTGGGCACGCAGGCGCGCGACGACGTCGTCGATGTCATCGACGGCGAACATGATGCGGCGGAGCCCGAGTGTGTTCACCGGAGCGTTCTCGGGCCCAGTTCTGATCACTTCCGGCGTGTGGAACTTGTCCAGCTCGATCCGTCCGTGACCGTCCGGCGTGCGCATCAGTGCGAGGGTAGCACGGACGTTCTGAAGGCCGACGAGACGATCTACCGAGGGGCCCTCGACGGTCGTCTCGCCCTCCAGCTCCATACCAAGCTCGAAAAAGAACGCCTTCGCAGCCTCAAGGTCGTCGACCACGATGAGGATGTTGTCCATCCGTTTCAGCATCATATCCTTCCTTTCCTCGTTTCACCGTCCATGCCCCGTACTTGCCGAACGTGGCGTATCACATTGCTTAGGCCGGTCTTCCGTTGTCTCTCTATCTACGGTTCCGGATTATTTTGGACAAATAGAGGAACGGCTCCTTTTGAGCTTCAATATCAACTCGCCGCCCGTGCCGCGGCAAAGCGGGTGCATAGCCCATGCACCGGGCCGCGCAGCCGCTGTCGGTGCTAAAGGAGAAGACGCCGGCCAGATTCTGCTGAGACAAAGGTCGCCATGGTCGCTTTATGGTTAACGTCCTTGAGTCACCAAGCGCGCTGTAAACCTCGGACTAGCCCCGTGACCGGACGATAACACTGACTATCGTAAGGGGGTGGTCAGGGTAAATACGAAGGTGGTAACGGTACTGTGGACTACCGCCCTAGCGGCTGGGCTTCTTGAGCCGATTGACAGACGTTATCCACCGAACTGGGGGAAGTCGTTTGAGGTCAGTGGCCAAAGCCCATCCTGGCGAGTTCAGAGCGTATTCACGCCGGCTGACTTCGGCGAGAGAGGTGCGCGTCCCGACTTGGGTTTTGAGTTCAGCACCGGTGACTTAACTTACAAAGGTGCTCGAACCAGGCTGATGTGGTACCGAATGGAGATACTGCTGCCACAGGAACTAAGCATCCGGGTGCGACCAGGTTTTGCTGGTAATCCCCCCGTGTGCGTCGTCGACACAAGGAGCGGAACGCCCACGGTTGGCACGACGATTGTGAGCGGAGAGCACTTCAAGCATAGGGTCTGTGACGTTTACCCATGGAGGCGCTCGGCGGCGGAACTGGCTAACCTGGTAACGAAGGGCCTATACGTCGTGTCTTGGGAAGACGGCGCCGGAGTACACGCAGAAGTGCTCCCTCTCTCGCATGCTAAGTGGCAGTAATACGGAGGGGCTGACTACCGCCTATGGTTCGGTGTTTGAGCAGTATCCGACGCTGCGCCCGGCCACGAAGGTGCAGACATCGGTCAAGCCCCGGATGGATGCCGAAGGGAAGCATTGCCTGGCCATTCAGCTCCAGACGGCGAAGGCGAAGCGGCGCGGTGCCGCCGACCCGGAAAAGCTGCTGGCCCGGGCTGAAGCAGAGGCCGCCAAGCAGGCGGCCAAGGCTGAGATCCGCCAGAAGATCGCTGCTGCCAAGTCGGGGGGCGCTACAGGAGCCAGGACCCGGAAGGCCAACGAGGCCCCGCCGGCACCCGCCGACGAACAGGTTGAATCGGAAGCGGAGTAAATCATACGGCGCCTGCTCTCCTGACCCAGGAGGGCGGGCGTCGATCGCGCAGCGAGCCCGTTTTCGGTCTGGCCTTTTTGGGCGGTATCCTTTAAGATAACTAAGTATGCTTTATTACGGATACCGGCAGGAGTGGAGAGCTGCGTGAGCATCCTTGAAGTGAACAAACTCGGCATGGGTTTCGGCGCTCGGACCCTGTTCCAGGACGTCTCTTTCCGCCTGCTGCGCGGCGAGCACGTCGGCCTTGTGGGCTCCAACGGCACCGGCAAGTCGACCTTTATTGAAATCATCACCGGTCAGACCCAACCCGATGAGGGCACCATTGCATGGTCCAAGCACGCCTCGGTGGGCTACCTGGACCAGCACGCCCGGCTCGTCGCCGGCCTGACCGTGCGCGATGTGCTGCGCACCGCCTTCCAGGGCCTTTACGAGCTGGAAGAAGAGATGGGCCGCATCGGTGAAGCGATGGCCACCGCCGATCCCGATGAGATGGATAAGCTGCTAGAAGAGATGGGCGACATTCAGGACCATCTGGAGACGAGCGGTTTCTATATGCTCGATGCCAAGGTCGAGGAGGTTGCCAAGGGCCTGGGCGTCACCGCCTTTGGGCTCGACAAGGACGTCACCGAACTGTCGGGCGGCCAGCGGACCAAGGTCCTGCTGGCGAAGCTGCTGCTCCAGCAGCCGAACGTCCTGATTCTGGACGAGCCGACCAACTACCTGGACGAAGAGCATATTAACTGGCTGACGGAGTATCTGCAGAACTATCCGTACGCCTTTATGCTGGTCAGCCACGACACGTTCTTCATGAACGATGTGGTCAATCTGATCTACCACCTGGAGGGTGGCCAGCTGACCCGGTACTCGGGCAACTACGAAGCCTTCCTGCGGGTCTACGAGCAGCGGCGCTCGCAGCAGGAGAGCGCCTTTGAGCGGCAGCAGGCCGAAATCGCCCGGGTGGAGGACTTTATCGCCCGGAACAAGGCCCGGGTGGCGACCCGGGGCATGGCCAACTCCCGCCAGAAGATGCTGGACAAGATGGAGCGGATTGAGAAGCCGGTGGAGTACCCGCGGCCGACCTTCACCTTCCCGCAGGGGAAGTTGTCGGGCAAGCTGGTCTGCAAGCTGGATAACCTGGAGATTGGCTATTCGTACGCGCTGCTGCCGGCGATGTCGATCACCCTGGAGCGGGGCCAGAAGATCGCCATTACAGGCATGAACGGCATCGGCAAGTCGACGCTGCTCAAGACGATTCTGGGGCTGATTCAGCCGATCGGCGGCGCCGTGATCCACGGCGACAGCCTGCTGAAGGGCTACTTCGCCCAGGAAGAGGCGATGGATGATGAGCGGACGCCGCTCGAGGAGCTGTGGGATGCCTACCCGTGGCTGTCGAACAACGAGGTGCGGGGCCGGCTCTCGTCCAGCGGTCTGACGGCGGAGCATATCAATAACAAGATGTTCAACCTCTCGGGCGGCGAGCAGGCCAAGGTGCGCCTGGCGAAGCTGCAGGTGGAGGAGACGAACTGGCTGGTGATGGACGAGCCGACCAACCACCTGGATGTGGCGGCGAAGGAAGAGCTGGCCGCGGCGCTCAAGAAGTACAAGGGGACGCTGCTGCTGGTCTGCCATGAGCCGGAGTTCTACCGGGATTGGATTACGGATGTCTGGAACGTGGAGGCGTGGGCGAAGAAGAGCGCGAAGTAATGCAGAGCCCCGGGTACGCCAGCTGGCGTTGCCCGGGGCTTTTTTTCTTAGC
>JARBUG010000297.1 GCA_029239785.1 Symbiobacteriaceae bacterium
GGGGGGAGGTCGTCGAGGTGATCGACTTCCTCGGGCGATACGTCATCAGCCATTTCACTGCAGAGGAAGGGCTGATGAAGCAGAACGGCTATCCGGGTCTGGCGGCGCATCAGCAGCTACATAGGGCTTTCGAAACCGACTTTGCCGAACTGAAGCGTGAGTATGAATCGAACGGCAGCTCGTCGCTGCTGGTGATTCAGGTGCAGCGCCGGGTGATTGACTGGCTGATGAAACACATCATCCGGGAAGATAAGCGGATTGCCGAGTTCCTGCGGAGCCGGGCGTAGGGGGCATGGGAGAGATTGACGCCACGGATTTCACGGATTGCACGGATTGGGAGAAACCCAAACCGGCAGTCGGTGACTTCCGTGGCGTGCTGCTTTATTTGATGCGGTCGTTGGCCTCCGCGGGCCAATCGGTCAGACGCTGCTCCTCCGGGGCATCGCCGAGGCGGAGCCAGCGGTTGGTGGCCGCTTCCACCAGCCAGATCTCATGGGCTTCGAACTGGGAGCCGCCGCCGGGACCCGTCCCAACGGGGAGGATGGTGCCGGCGCTGACGGCCAGCCAGTTGCCGTCTGGCGACCAGACGGGGCCGTCGACGAGCGCCAGCGCCTGGGGCGGGCGAAGGTGGGTGATGCCGGACGGCCCCGGGTGGGGGTCAGCGAGGATGCGGGCGGCGTTCATCAGGTCGATGTGGGTGCCGCCGTCCCAGTACTGGGAGCCGACCTGGGCGGGGAGGCCGGAGTCGGGTTCGGCGGCCCGGGCCGCGGCGACACTCCCTGCAGGCGACCAGACGGCGCCCATGGGGACCGCTTCGGCCTGAAGCGCGGCCCGCTTTCCCGTCTGCAGGTCGATCAGATCGAGAGGGGCATTGTAGCCCGAGAGCTTGGCCGCAAGGTACCGGTTGTCACTGGAGACGGTGGTGGAGAGGCGGAAGGTGGGGCCCACCATGGCGCCGAGGTCGGTGACCTTTCCCGAGCCCAGGTCGATGCGGTAGAGGGCGCCGCCCGGGCCGACCTGGTACGGGGTGACGATCAGGGCCAGGCTGCCGTCTCTCAGGTGGGTCCAGGTCTGGGCGTGGGGATAGCTGACGGGGATGGTGGCTACCTTCCGGGCTTCCGCCCCGGTGGAGGCGGCGTGTAGTTCAAGCCTGTCGGCGAAGATGTCTACGTAGTAGCCTGTGCCGGCGAGGAGGCCCACTTCCTGGCGCTGGGCGCCGTCGGGGACCGGGGGGAGAGCGGGCCAGGATGGCTGCGGGGCGATGGGGGGAGGCGTGGTGCCATCGGTACCCGGGGAGGTGTTGTCCGGGGCGTTGGTTCCAGGCGTGGTGGTGCCCGGGCTAGTGGTGCCCGGGGCGCCCGTGGCATCCGGGGCCGGCCCGGGGCCGCCCGTGGCTGCCGTGCAGCCGGTCACCATCAACAGGAGCGCAAGGGTCAGAGCGGTTCTTCTGAGCACGGCGACCATCCTCCCGGGGGCGACTCTATCCCGTTGGACGGTGGCAGGTAGAGGGTTGGTTTCGCCTGTGGTACAATCCCCTGGGGGTGGCACGCCATGAGCAACGGTCGCAGTCGTGCGTTGGATGCATGGGATTACAGGGCGCCCTTCGCCCGCTATCATATTGCATGGGGCGAGAACGAAAGCTTGCCCGCCTTCGAGCAAATGCAGGCATACGGCATCGCCCTGCAGGAGCTGGAACTGGAGCGGAGCCTGGAAGTCCTGGCCCACCGGGAGGTGCTGGCTACGGTCGTCAGCGAGCATCTGACCGGAGACGGCGGACCTCTGCCGGCCTGGGTCGTCATCGTAGCGGGCCGGAAGCGGGCTGAGGCAGCCTATTTGCAGGGAATTACCGAGGGCGGGGGCGTGGTGGTGCAGGCCCTGGTACACGCCCGGTCGGGTGAGATATTGCTGGGCACGGCGGTGCCCGTCCGGATGGGATGAGGCGCAGCCGGTGCAGATGAGGTGTTCATGTATGGCAGAAGCAAGACTTGATGTCGCGTTGGTACATAGAGGCCTCGCCCCGTCCCGGGAGCGGGCGCAGGAAGCGATTTCGGCAGGCATGGTGCTGGTCAACGGGCGGCCCGGCGCCAAGGCGAGCCTGAAAGTGACGGATACCGATCTGCTTGAGGTGACCGGCGACCCCATCGGGTACGTGGGGCGCGGCGGCCTCAAGTTGGAGGGCGCCCTGGACCGGTTCGGCGTTGACCCGGCGGGGCTGGTCTGCCTGGACGTGGGCGCCTCCACCGGCGGCTTCACCGACTGCCTGCTGCGGCGGGGCGCCCGGCTGGTCTATGCGGTCGACGTGGGGCGTGACCAACTCCATGCCGACCTGCGCCGGGATCAGCGGGTCGTCAATATGGAAGGGACCGACATTCGCACGGTGATGAGCCTGCCGGAGTCGCCGGCGTTGATCTCGATCGACGTCTCCTTCATTTCGCTGACGATGGTGCTGCCGGCGGCGGTGCGGCTGCTGGCGCCAGGTGGGCGGATCGTCACGCTGATCAAGCCCCAGTTCGAAGTGGGGCCGGGGCACGTGGGAAAGAAGGGGATTGTCAAGGACCCCAAGCAGCACAGGGCGGCGGTGGAGAAGGTGCTGGATGCGGCCCGGGTGCTGGGGCTGCGGGCGGGCGAAGTGATCGAGTCGCCGGTGCTCGGGACCGAGGGGAATAAGGAGTTCCTTGTGGTGTTTGCGATGGGCTAAGCCGCGGGGCCGCGGTCCGGGTCCGGCCAGGGGCGCTCGTCGCGGCGGGGCGGCTTATACAGCGGTATCTTTCTTGCTGCCGCAAGAAACTGAACTATCGCC
>JARBUG010000147.1 GCA_029239785.1 Symbiobacteriaceae bacterium
CGGATGAAAGGTCAAGGACGACCGGATGAAAGGTCAAGGACGACCGGATGAAAGGTCAAGGACGACCGGATGAAAGGTCAAGGACGACCGGATGAAAGGCCAAGGACGACCGAAGGAAAGGTCAAGGACGACCGAAGGAAAGGTCAAGGACGCCCGGAGGAAAGGCCAAGGACGCCCGGAGGAACGGTCCATACCTCACGAAGACCCGATCCGCCTCCGACCATCATATCTAAGGCGAACACCCCATGAGCCGCGCCAAAATTAGGCCACATATCCCAGGTCTTCTCTCGGGATTTCGTCTATCATTGAGATCAGTCGGAATTGCCCCGATAGGGAGAGGATCGCTCTGGGCAGGACACAGCAATCGCCTCGGAACCTCATCATTGCGCTGCTGCTCCCCGTGCTGCTGCTGCTGGCTGCGGGCTGCAGACAGGAAGCACGGCCGACCAGCACCGTACAGCCCAGCGAGGCATCCCTGCGCGGCATGGCCCTCAAGGAGACCCGCCCGGCCCACGACTTCACCCTGACCGACCACCACGGGCAACCGGTCCACCTGCACGACATGCAAGGCAAGGTAATCGCCCTCTTCTTCGGCTACACCCGCTGCCCCGACATCTGCCCGCTCACCATGAGCGTCATGAGCCAGGCCGCTGCCGCCCTCGGCACCGACGCCGAGCACGTCCGCTTCCTGTTCGTCACCGTCGACCCTGAACGTGACTCCGCCCCCGTGCTGGCCAAGTACCTATCCCACTGGGAGCAGGTGAACGTGACGGGCCTGACCGGCAGCGAGGACCAACTGGCACCGGTCTACGCCGAGTATCAGGTCACCATCGAAAAGGTCCCGCGCGAAAACGGTGCCTACGCCGTGAACCACTCCGCCCTGACCTGGCTCATCGACCAGAGCGGCACCATCCGGGCCCACCTCCCCATGGGCGCCACCGGCGAGGACCTGGCCAACGACATCCGCTACCTCCTGAAGCACCCGCAAAAGCCCGCTGCCCAGATTCGGGACGCCTGGGTCCGCCCCGCAGACGCTGGCGCGGCGACCGCAGCCTACTTTACCATCACAAACCCCACCAATGCCCCCATCATCCTAAAAGGGGTACAGACCGATTGGGGTGAGGGGTCGCTCCATCAGACCGTGGTCGAGAACGGCGGGGCCATGACGAAGATGAAGCACGTCGCAACGCTTGAGATTCCCGCCAACGGGCAAGTGGCGTTCAAACCGGGCGGCTACCACGTGATGATCGAAAACCTGAAGCGAGCCCTTCGCCCTGGCGAGGACGTCGCCCTCACATTCCGCCTGGGGGATGGCACGAGCCTCACAGTTACCGCCGTGGTGCAGGACTAGGAGGTGGCAATATGAAGCGTCCCTGGTGGATGTGGGTTCTCGGCATGCTCCTGCTGCTGACGACGACGGCCTGCGCTGTCATCTTGCCGCCCGTCTACCGCCACCGCCAGGGCGCGACGGCGGTGATCGGTGTGAAGTCCACGGCTGCGGGGTGCGGCGGCATCATGTATCTCGACCCCGAAGCGCTGGCCGTGCGCGGCGGCACCACGGTTGCGTTTACCAACCAGATGGATGGGATGGCGATCCGCTATCGGCTGTTCCGCAAGGGGTCTGCCGAACTGCTGGGTGAGTCGCCCTGGCTCCAGCCGGGCGAGTCGTGGTCCTACGCGTTCTGGCTGCCCGGTGACTACACGCTTTCCAACAACTTCGTCGACTTCGGGTTCGTGACCGGCCTGCAGGCATCCATTTCGGTCGGATTGTTCTAGAAGGAAAAACCCGGCTCCCCTCTCGAATCCAAAACCCCGACATATAAGGGGAGATGGGGGGAATGGGGATGGATTTCAACCTGACCGCTGAACAACAAGAACTGGTGGCCATGGTCCGCCGCCTGGCCCGGGAGCGCATCGCGCCGAGGGCCGCGGCCATCGACGAGGAGGCGCAGTACCCGGAAGATATCTTCCAGGCTTACAAGGAAGCTGGCCTGCTAGGCGTGGCGATCCCGGAGGCGTACGGCGGCGCCGGCATGGGGACGCTGGGCCTCTGCCTCGCGGTTGAGCAGGTGGCCCAGTATTGCTGCGCCTCGGGCTTGATGCTCCTGCTCACCAAGCTTCCCCTCATGCCCATCATGCTCGGCGGTACCGAGGAGCAAAAACGCCACTACGCGGGCGGCATCGCCAGCGGGGCCCTGCGGGGCGCCTTCTGCCTCAGCGAGCCCGACGCCGGCTCCGACGCCGCCAGCCTTCGCACCCGGGCCGTGCGCCACGGCGACCGCTGGGTCATCACCGGCACGAAAAACTGGATCTCCGGGGCAGGCCAGGCCGACTTCTTCACGGTCGCCGCCCAGACTGAACCGGGCGCCGGCGCCCGGGGCATCGTCATGTTCCTCATCGATAAGGGAACGCCCGGCCTGACCATCGGCAAGAAAGAGCGGAAGATGGGCGTGCGCGGCGTGCCGGTCCACCAGGTGATCCTGGAGGACGTGGAAGTGCCCGAGTCGGCCATGCTTGGCCAGCCCGGGGGACAGGGCTTCAAGGTCGTCATGGGCACGCTCAACTCGGTCCGGCCCGTGGTCGCCGCCCGGGGCCTGGGGCTGGCGGAAGGGTCGATCCAGGCAGCCCTTGACTACGGCCGCCAGCGCCAGACCTTCGGCAAGCCGATTCTGGAGCACCAGGGCCTCCAGTGGATGCTGGCCGACCTGGCCGCCCGCCTGGAAGGCGCCCGGCTCCTGACCTACCGGGCCGCCATGGAAGTCGACCAGGGCCACATCGGCAAGGCCGATGCCTGGAAGCTCTCCGTCGCCAAGTTGACCGCCACCGACCTGGCCGCCCAGGCCGCCACCGACTGCCTCCAAATCCTCGGCGCCAACGGCTACATGCAGGACTATCCCATGGAGCGGCACTATCGCGATGTAAAGCAGTTACAAATCGTGGAGGGGACGAGCCAGATCCAGAAGAATATCATCGGCAGAGCACTGTTGGAAGGGGATTTGCACTGGTGAATGCACCGGTCTGGCTGCAGGTAGCCACCGCTGTCGCCGTGACCTTTGCGGTCGCGATGTTTGCCCTCGTTCTCTACCTCAAGCGCAAGGACCAGGCAGATGAGCACTCCGGGGTTGAAATGCACGTCAGCCCTTATATCAGGCGTGCCACGTTGCTGTCGGCGGCGGAGCAGCGGTTCTACGCCCGACTCTTCCAGGCCGTGGGCAACGAGGTCCTGATCTGCCCGAAGGTCCGGCTCGCCGATGTGATCGATGTCCGGGGCGACGCACTGGAGTGGCAGGCGGCCTGGAACCGGATCGCCGCCAAACATCTGGACTTTGTGCTGACCACCGCCGATGAGCAGCAGATTCTGCTGGGCATCGAGCTTGATGATGGCGGCCGGCAGCGGCGTGATGAGTTGCTGGACCGGGCGCTGGTGGCGGCGGGGCTGCCGCTGCTGCGGGTCCGGGTGCGGGGGGATTATGACCCCGCCGCCCTGCGCCGGGAGATCGAGCAAAAGCTGACCATGGTGGCGCACTGATCGCTCCACACTGGAAAAGGCCGGCCGGGCTGAACTGCCCGACCGGCCTTCTTTCTTTTCTTGGGCTATCTGCCACGCTTGGGGCCTGTGCCACGCCCCCCCGTCCGGCCAACGCCGGCGGTCGGCCTGGCGGCACGGCCGACGCCCCGGGCCGGGCCCCGTCCGGCGGTCTCCGGCGCATTCGCCGCGTGCCACGCATCGCGGGCCGCGTTCGCCTTGGCAAACTCCCGCCGGGAGACGCCCTCAGGCCGCTGCTGCCGCACCGGAGCCTCGGTGCCCTCACCAGCCCGGGCGCCCGGCCCGGCCCCAGCCCCCGGCCCCCGGCGCACGGTGCGCAGCCCGCCCGGTCCCCGACCGGCGCCGGCAGACCCCTTCCCGGCGTTCAGGCGGGCAATGGCGCCCTGCACCCCACGTTCGATCAGCGCCAGGTACTCCTGGTCCTTCGGCGTGACAAAGGTGACCGCCACGCCGGTCTGGCCCGCCCGTCCCGTCCGCCCGATGCGGTGGATGTAGCTCTCCGCATCATGCGGGATGTCATAGTTGAACACATGCGAGACGCCTTCCACATCGATACCCCGCGCCGCCACATCGGTGGCGACCAGGTACTGGATCTCGGCGGAGCGGAAGCGCTTCATCACCTGCTCCCGCTTCGCCTGCGACAGGTCGCCGTGGAGCACATCGGCGTTGTAGCCATGTGCGTGCAGATCATCCAACAGCAAATCGGCCCGGATTTTGGTCCGGCAGAAGATCAGCCCGAGGTAGGGGTTGTACTCGTCCATCTTTTGGCGGAGAGCGTCCCGCTTGCCGCGGTCGGTGGTCTCCACCACGACCTGCTCGATCTCCTCCAGGGTGATCTGCCGGCCCCGCACATCGACCGTGACCGGCGAGCGCATGTACCGGCGGGCCACGGCCCGAATCTGGTCGGGCATCGTCGCTGAGAAGAGCATCGTGCAGCGGTCGGCCGCCGTCTGTTCGATCACCTGTTCCACATCGGGCAGGAAGCCCATATGTAGCATCTGGTCGGCTTCATCCAGCACCAGCATCCGGACCTGACCGAGCCGGATGGTGCCCCGTCCCAGATGGTCGAGGAGCCGGCCTGCGGTGGCGACTACGATGTGTGCGCCGCCCTCCAGCCGTCTGATCTGGGTGTCCACATCCTGACCGCCGTAGGTTGCCAGCACGTTGGCATCGACCAGGGGTGCCAGCTTTTTCGCTTCGGCGGTGATCTGGATGGCAAGTTCACGGGTCGGTGCGATGATCAGGGCCTGTACCACAGGACGGCTGACGTCCACCTGCTGCAGGATGGGGAGCAAGAAGGCCAGGGTTTTGCCTGTGCCGGTCTGCGCCTGAGCGATGACGTCACGGCCTTGGAGCAGGAGGGGGATGGTCTGGGACTGAACGGGCGTGGGTTCCTTGATTCCGCTGCGATTAAGCGCCTCCACCAGATTTGCTTGAATTCCCAGGGCGGCAAAATCCTCGGCCATGGTCGGCCACCTTTCTTGAGCACGTATGATAGCTAGTCTATCACATTGTTGGCGATCGCGTACTACTGTGGCGGTCGGGTCCGGCCAGGGGCGTCGTCGCGGCGGGGCGGCTTATACAGCGGTATGTTTCTTGCTGCCGCAAGAAACTTTAACTAACGCCCCGAGGCTCCTCAACCCCTGACCGGACCCGACCGCCGGCGGTCTCCGGCGCCCAAGGTTTACCGGGGCGCAGTGAGAGGGCCATCGAGGCCCTCTCACTGCGTAGGAGGCCAATTTACTCATTTACGCCCGCCCCTGCGGCTCTGCGCCCGCACGGGCGGGCGCAAACCGGTAGATTCACACCCCAAGTGTCAGCCCGACCTCATACGCACCGGAAGGGCCTCGATGGCCCTTCCGGTGCGCCCCGTCAAACCTCGGGAGGGGGTGGCGGTACCCAGGCGGTCGGGGCCGGTCGGGGGTTGAGGAGCATCGCAGCGTTAGTTCACCATCTTTGCGGCAGCAAAGATGATACCGCTGTATAAGCCGCTGCGCCGCGACGAGCGCCCCTGGCCGGCCCCGGGCGCCGCTGCGCCGCGACGAGCGCCCCTGGCCGGCCCCGGGCGCCGCTGCGCCGCGACGAGCGCCCCTGGTCGGCCCCGACCGCCGCTGCGCCGCGACGATGCCCCTGACCGGCCCCGGGCGCCGCTGCGCCGCGACGAGCGCCCCTGGCCGGCCCCGACCGCCGCCACAGAACAGCACGCGACGACCACACTACCTCCAAGTCCCCCGGTCCCCGAGGTCCACCGCCGCAAACGAAGTCACCAGCGTCCGCTCGAACTCCGTCCCGTCGGGAAGCGTACCGTTGACCGTGACCGTCACGTTGTGAATCCCGTTGCCCCCGGGCAGGCTGAACAGTGCCCGGCCATCGGCGGCAAAGGTCGGGCGCCCGTGCGCCCCCTGGCCCGCCACCGCAATCGCTGCCTCAGCCCGGCTCGCGGCTGGCGCCATGCCCCGGAAAGAGACGCGCAGCGACTGCTGCCCGCCCGGCGTGGCAACCGCCTGGCCCACATCCGCCGTGGCGCGCAGGTCACTGTCCAGCGCAGCCACCATGACGTACCCGGTCTCCGCCTCGGCGGCCCCGGTCAGGGTCCAGGTGCCCGCGGCTGGGCTATTCACCGTCACCGTGCCCATCCAGGCGCCCGCGAAGACGTCACCGGCTGGTACCTGACCTGTCATGACCACCCGGTAAGCCGACCCGTCAGGCGCGGCCAGGGTGGCCGAGAACGAGGGAGAGGAGGCCAGGAAGGTGAACGTGGCGCTCCGCACACCCGACTCTACGGGAAAGGCGGCTGTGCCATCCAGCAGCGTATTGCCGCCCCGCAGGATGAGGTTCCCTGGGGCCTCGGGCCGGCCGCCACTGCCCAGCGCCCCTGCAACCGGGCCCGGCCCGCCGGCGCTGCCCGGGCCGATCACCGGGGCGAACCAGGACCAGACCCGGCTCCCCATGCGAATCTCATCGTGATCCCAATACCCCTCCTTCAAATGCGTCGCCCCCGGCATCCGGGCCGACCAGACCGGCACCAGACCATCATCCTCCCCGCCGATGAAGACGCAGCCCAGCCACAGCGCCGTGGCGAAGGGGCCGCACCTGTAGCCGGAGAGCGAGTAGTACGGCACGCCGGCGCCCCGCCCATCCGTAACCGACCGGAAGTACGACATGTACCCGGTCTGCAGCACGTAGGTCGCCTCGTTCCGCTGGCCGAGCAGTTCGCCCAGCCACCAGGTCCAGGTAGAGTAGGCCATATCCGCCAGCGGACTCCCCCCGTGGGGCGACCCCAGTGTGATCACCCGCGAAATCTTGCCGCTGGCGCCGTAGTGGGCCGCTGCCGCGTTGGCATCCACGCCGCCCTTGGAGTGGGCGACCAACGTCACCTTGGGCACGCCGAAGTAGGCCGTGATCTCGTTCAACTGCCGGTTCAGCAGCTCGCCGTTGGTCCACATGTTCCGTTCGGGATAGAGGTCCACGAAGGCCGTCCGGTAGCCGTTGTTGTAGGCGTAGGTGTACATGTCGTTAGTGCCGTGGTAGACGGTGGGCTCCCACCAACTGCCCGACCAGCCGCCCTTGCCGTGCACAAAGACCAGCACCGGCTTGGCCGGGTCGAAGCCAGCCGGCGTGGCGCCAATATACCAGGTGCCAGGGCTCCCGCCAGCCACCGCCCCGCCCGGGCCCAGCAGCACGCCCGCCGAAGCTCTGGGCTGCAGGCTCAGGAGGAGCATCAAGCAGATGGCAAAAAAGATCAGCGTCCGCTTTCGCATACAGGCACCCCCTATGATTATCAGACTATTCCTTGGGGTGACTGGGCGTTACCTGTCTGCGCACAGAAAAACCGGCCCCCTTATGAGAGAGCCGGCCCCGGTAAGACCCTTTTTGTTGCCACGGAACCGTTCCAGGCCACAAATCTATATGGAATGGACCCGGAAACGGCGTCTGGCTTGAAATCCGTGTAATCCGCGAAATCCGTGGCTAAAAAATGCCCGAAAATCATGACCGAATCCGCCGCACCAAAAACGTCACCAGCAGCGCCCCCACCGATCCGTACAGCGCCAGGGCAATATCCTTCTGCGCATCCCAAATATCCCCCTGGGTGCCCACAAAGGCATCGCCGATCTCCGGCGCCAGAACCAGCGCGATCCACATCTCCAGCAGCTCATAAAACGCCCCGGCCGCCAGAACCGCCATGATGGTGATCAGATAGGCCCAGCCCCGCCGCACCCCCGCCGTCCGCCGCAGCAATTCCCAAATCGGATACGCCAGCAGCACTCCGAACAATAAGTGAACGAACCGGTCAAAGTTGAGCCGGTCCGACCGGCCGAACAGCTCGTTCAGCCACGGCAGCGGCACCTGGGTATAGGCATAGTGGGCGCTATATGTATGCAGCATCATGAAGATGAGCAGCAAAAAGTAGCTCAGGTTTGAGAACCGGAACCACCGGTAGGTGCCGACCACCGCCATCGCCGTCGCGAAGACGAGGATATTCTCAATCCACCAATCGTACGGGTAGACCGGCGCCACCGCCATGGCGACCCAGAAGGCTACATAGACCAGTGCCATTACCTGCAGTGGCCGGTTCTGCCAAAAGCGAGCGGGCGCCAACTCGTGCGTATCCATGGTATCCCTACAAGCTCTTCATGGCCGCAAAAACCCCGGTATCCAGCTTCGCCTTCAGCGCCTTGTCGTACGTCACGTCGTACTGCGGCTCCGCCGTAATCTTCCCGCCCCAGAAGGTGACGTCGCGCACCGCCCGCACCGCCACTTCGGCGCAGGCCAGCTTCAGCGACACGCCCTCAATCTCTTCCTTGACGACCTTGGCTTCGCCCTCGATCGTGTGGCAGGCGCCGCCCGTCATCACCGTCAGGAGAACCCGGCCATCAGCCCGGATGTTGTTCATCACCCGTCCCTTGGCGTCGGCGCAGAGGCGGAGCGTGGTCTCATCCTTGGCATAAACCCAGGTAATCAGGTTGTTGGTGGGCCAGGTGGATTCGGCATCCAGGGTGGTCACCAGCACCAATTGCGGCCCCTGTAGAAAGTTGGTCAACTCAGGCGTCATCATGTGGCGATTCCCTCCGTCTGATGGAATAGCGCAGGAGCCGTCGCCTGCCAAAGCGAATTCGTGTCGGCGAAGGGGGCCTGCGCTGTGGACCAGGTTTTTTCAAACGAACAGGTTTTACGAATCGATATGGGAGCGCTGACGCACCGGTTCGAACCCCTGCCGCAGCCGTACGCGCTGCTGGGCGGCCGGGCGCTCACCTCCCGCATACTTTGTGACGAACTCGACCCCACCGTCGATGCTCTTGGTCCGAACAATAAGCTTGTCCTGGCGCCGGGGCTCTTATCCGGCACCGTCGTCTCCAGCTCCAGCCGCATCTCGGCGGGGGCGAAGAGCCCGCTCACGGGCGGCATCAAGGAGTCCAACAGCGGCGGCAACACGGGCTGGCGCCTGGCGCAGCACGGGTTGCGGGCCGTCATCATCGATGGGGCGGCGCCGAGCGGGCAGTGGTACATCGCCGTGATCGCCAAAGGCGAGTGCCGCCTGGAGCCGGCGGATGACCTGATCGGTCTGGGCACGTACGATACCGCGGCCCGCCTCTTCGAGCGCTTCGGCAAGAAGGCCGCCCTGGCCGTCATCGGGCCGGCGGGCGAGCAGCGCATGAACGTGGCCGGCATCTGCAACACCGACCCCGAGGGGCGCCCCAGCCGCATCTGCGCCCGGGGTGGCATGGGTGCGGTCATGGGCTCGAAGGGGCTGAAGGCGATCGTCGTGCTCGACCCCGGAACCAACGTGATGCCGGAAGTCACCGACCTGCCCCTGTGGCGGGAGAACGCGAAGGGCTATGCCAGGGAGCTGGCCGCCAGCCCGTCCATCGCCCGGTACCGCAGCTACGGCACGGCCAGCACACTGGAGTTGGTCAACAAGCTGGGCGGCCTGCCCATCCGGAACTTCAGCCGGGGGCAGGACGAGCAGACCGAAGCCATCACAGGCCTGCAAATGGCCGAGACCATCAAGGAACGGGGCGGCCAGACCAGCCACTCCTGCATGACGGGCTGCGCCATTCAGTGCTCCAACGTCTGGGTCGACCTGCAGGGCAAGGAGGTCGCCTCCTCCATGGAGTTTGAGACCAACACCCTGCTGGGCGCCAACCTCGAGATTTTCGACTTTGATGCGATTGCCCGGTTCACGAAGGCATGCAACGACCTGGGCATCGATACGATTGAGACAGGCGGTGCCATGGGCGTGGCCATGGCCGGCGGGGCGCTGCCCTACGGCGACGTGGCCGCCGTTATGGATGCGTTTGACCAGATTCGGCGGGGCACCGTTCTGGGCAAACTGCTCGGGGCGGGTGCGACCACCGTGGGCCGGGTGCTGGGCGTCCGCGAAGTGGCCGCCGTCAAGGGACAGGTGATGGCCGCCTACGACCCCCGGGTGATCAAGGGGAACGGCGTCACCTACGCCACCAGCCCCATGGGCGCCGACCACACCGCCGGCAACACCATTGGCGCCAAGGTGGACCACCTCGACCCGGCTGGCAAGGTCGCCCTCAGCCGTGACCTGCAGATCATCACCACCGTCCTCGATATGCTCGGCTTCTGCGCCTTCGCCCGGGCGGTTTACGCTACCGTTGCCGAGCAGTTCCGAGGCCTCTTCGCCGCCCGTTTCGGGCGCCCCATTACCGATGATGAGATCCGGTCCATCGCCATCCAGACGATTCGCAGCGAGATCGCCTTCAACCGGGCCGCCGGACTCGGCCCCGCCACCGACCGCATCCCTGAATGGATGCGTACGACGCCGTTGCCGCCCCATCAGGCGGTCTTTGACGTAGCGGATGAGGAGCTGGATCGGATATGGGAGAGCGACTGAGCATCAGGCTGGAGGTCTATCTCCCCTTCCGGGGGCGCCGCATGTGGCGGGGGCTGGAGGAGGTGGCCGCCGGCACCACGCTGGGGGGCCTGCTGACCGGTCTGGCCCTCCCTGAGTCTGACCTCGCCACCCTGCTCAATGGCCGCTACCGCCCCCCGGACATACTGCTTGCCGAGGGCGACGAAGTGGCGATTCTCCGCCAATCGGAGGGTGGATGATGCACTTTGTGAGAATCACTATCAATGGCGCAAACTGCCCAAAGTGCTTGACGGGTGCGCTTTTGGGTGGGTATGCTAGTATTCGGTTGAGGGTAAGTCCCGCCAACTTTTCGCGTATCGCTGAGTTTGTGCCGGCGTCCCTGCTGGCTTCTACGCCTTACCGCTTAAAGGAGGAAGTTTTCCATGGCTGTTAAGATCATCGATACCTGCATCTCCTGCGGCGCCTGCGAGCCTGAATGCCCGAACGAAGCCATTTCCGCCGGTGACTCCATCTACGTCATCGAACCGGAAAAGTGCACCGAGTGCTACGGCTTCTACGGCGAGTCCCAGTGCATCGCCGTCTGCCCGGTCGAGTCCATCATTCCGGATGAGGACAACGTGGACTCCATCGACTCCCTGGTAGCGAAGTTCAACAACCTGCATCCCGGCTCCGACCTCAAGAACACCGACAGCTGGAAGAAGCCCTAACAGGCTGATTGGCTTCGGGAAAACACTCGGGCGGACTGCCTCCCTTACCTACAACCTCAACCTACTTTGCAGCTTTCTTTCTACTATACACAGCTATAACCTAAGGAGGACTCCGCAACTATGGCTCTTAAGATTGTCGACACCTGCATTTCCTGCGGCGCCTGCGAGCCCGAGTGCCCCAACGAAGCCATCAGCGCCGGTGACATGACCTACGTCATCGATACCGAGAAGTGCACCGAGTGCTACGGTATCTACGGCGAGTCTCAGTGCACCGGCACCTGCCCGACCGAGTCCATCGTCCCCGACGAGGATAACGCCGAGACCACCGAGCAGCTGCTGGCCAAGTTCAACCGGCTGCATCCCGGTCAGGCTCCGGCCAACACCGACAGCTGGACCAAGCCCCAGTAAGAGCACGACGCATCAAGAGGCGGCATCTGCCGCCTCTTTTGCATTGCGTGAAACCGATGCTCGTCGCCGCCAGTCAATCTATAGAGAGACGAAACACAGGAGGTGAGCCGGATGCGCTGGATCACAGTGCTCCTGGCTGCAGTATTACTGGCGGGCTGCTCGTGGGGACAGCCCAAACCGCCGCCCCAGCCCGAAACGCCCCCCAAGACCCCGGCTGAGGTAGAGAAGGTGCTCGGCGCCCGGGCCCGTGAGGTAGTGAACCACCTGAAGTCCAAGGATGTCGCCCGCATCGCCGGCGTGATCCATCCGGAAAAGGGCGTTCGCTTCAGCCAGTATGGTCACGTGAACACGACGAGCGATCTGGTCTTCGGCCCGCAGGCGCTGAAGGATGCCTGGAACAACAAGCGGCTCTACCAGTGGGGCACATTTGACGGCAGCGGTGACCCGATCAACCTGGGTGTGCAGGATTACTTCAACCGCTTCGTCTACGACGTGGACTTTGCCGCCGCCCCGCAAATGGGCTGGGGCGTGTCCATCGGCAAGGGCAACACCACTGATAACTGGAAGGAAGCCTATCCGGACGGTGTGATGGTGGAGTTCCACTTCCCGCAGATCGATCCCAAGTACGAAGGCATGGACTGGCGCTCCCTGCGCCTGGTCTTTGAGAAGAAGGGCAGCGAGTGGATGCTGGTGGGGATCATTCATGCCCAGTGGACGATTTAGGTGGTGGTGGTGGGCGGCGG
>JARBUG010000016.1 GCA_029239785.1 Symbiobacteriaceae bacterium
GCTGTTAAACTGCAGGATGCGACCGACCTCCCCATTCCCCACGTCGAAGACCACGAACGCAGAGCCGTCCAGCGTACCGCCATCGCAGATCGGCCAAAGCCCAGACCGCTTCAGCGGGTCCTTGGTGTTAAACACCGCCGAGCGCTGGAACGGGTTCTCCCCCCGGTACCAGACTCGCTGCCCGTCGTTGGTGCCCAGGTCGATGAGGGTCAGGTCGGTGTCGGCCCAGTCCAGACCCAGCAGGTCGTAGCTGCCGTGCAGGCTGGCAAAGTGGCAGCTGCGCCAGTGGTAGCTGCCGAAGACGGTGAGCATGGGCCAGTCCTCGTGCCGGTACGCCGACAGCCACGTGGAGAGATCGGTGGCATCGGCCAGGGCGCCCGGGGCCCGGGCGCCGCCGGCATCCGCGGTGCCCTCGGCCTCGGTCCCCCCCTGCGGCCCGAGCTCCCCCTGCCCCACCACCGGCAGAGCCACCCACCCTAACCCGGCCATGACCTTGTCCAGCGCAGCCCGGTCCACCCCCGCCATCGTCGCCAGTTCACGCTTCGTCTCCGCCAAAACCTCTGCTCGCCCCCGGGGCGCCCCGGCCCCGGCTGTTAACGCGCACAAAAACCAGGCAGCGCAAGCAACAAGCCCCACCATCTGCCGCTTCATGCGGAGGCCCCTCCCCACGGAACATATGCCCCCACCATACGCTTGCTACCATATTTTGTCAATGGCAGGCAACCCGCTGCCGCCGTTTCTTCTCCGGGCGAACCGCCCAAGCTGTTATAATGGGACCAGCGCCCGAACGCGGGAGGTCAATCACACCTTGATACGCAACGTAGGCCTGCTTGCCCACGTCGACGCAGGCAAAACCACCACCACAGAACAAATGCTCTACGCAACCGGCCGCATTCGCACCGCCGGCAGCGTCGACGCCGGCACCGCCCAAACCGACTACCTCGACGTCGAGCGGGAACGGGGCATCTCTGTCCGCATGGCCACCACCGTGCTGCCCTGGAAAGGCTGCGACATCAACCTCGTTGACACCCCCGGACACGTCGACTTCGTCGCCGAAGTCGAACGCTCGCTTCAGGTGCTGGATGGTGCCGTGCTCATCATCTCCGCGGCCGAAGGGGTCCAGGCCCACACGGAAACCCTGTGGCACGCCCTGCGCCGGCGCAGCCTGCCCACCCTGCTCTTCATCAACAAAACCGACCGGATGGGCGCCGACGTACCCGCCGTCCTGGCCGAGGTCGCCTCGGGCCTGACCGACCGGGCCGTTCCGCTCGACCTGCCCCCGGCCGCCCTGGCCGACCGGCTGGCCGAGTTCGACGAGCCCACCCTCGAGCGCTTCGTCCAGACCGGCTCGGTCGACCCCGCCTTCCTGCGTGAGCGGCTCGTCGCCCTGGCCCGGGCAGGTCAGGCCTTCCCCGTGCTCACCGGCGCCGCCCTGCGGGGCGCCGGCATTCGCGACCTCCTGGACGCCATCGTCGAATTCCTCCCCCCGCCCACGGCCACCCCGCCCGAGGCGCCCCTGGCCGGGGTCGTCTTCAAGCTCGACCGCGACCCCGCCATGGGCCGGGTCGCTTACGTCCGCCTATACAGCGGGCGTCTGCGCAACCGCGACACCGTCCTCAACGCCACCCGGGGCGAAGAAGCCAAAGTCAGCCAGATCCGCAAAATGTACGCCCGCCACCACGAAGATATCGGCGCCATCGGCGCCGGCGATATTGCAGCCCTGTGCGGCCTGGGCGCCGTCCGGGTCGGCGACGTGCTGCTCGGGGCGGGGGCCGGACCCGGCGCCTCGGCTGGAGTCCTCACCGCCACCGGAGGCCCCGCCGCCCTCATCCCCCCGGTCGACCGCATCGCCGAGCCCGTCCTCAGCGTCCGGGTCCACCCCGAGTCCCCCGCCGACCTCCCCCGCCTCGTCCAGGCCCTCCAGGACCTCACCGACGAAGACCCCCTCCTCGACGTCCAGTGGCACCCCGAAATCCGGGAACTCCAAGTCAAAGTCATGGGCGCCATCCAAATCGAAGTCCTGGGCAGCCTCCTCCGCACCCGCTTCGGCCTGGGCGCCCGGTTCGACCCGCCCTCGGTCATCTACCGGGAAACCCCCACGCAGTCGGGCGAAGGCTTCGTCGCCTACACCATGCCCAAGCCCTGCTGGGCCATTCTCCGCTTCGCCATCGAGCCCGGCGCCCGGGGCAGCGGGCTTCAGTACAAGTCCATCGTCAACGCCAACCGCCTGCTCCCCTCCTACCAGCGGGAAGTCGAAAAGCGGGTCCCCGAAGCGCTCCAGCAAGGCCTTCTGGGCTGGCAGGTCACCGACCTCAAAGTCACCCTCAGCGACGGTGAACACCACATCTACCACACCCATCCCCTCGACTGGTTCGTCGCGACCCCCATGGGCATCATGGACGGCCTGGTCAACACGGGCACCACGCTCCTGGAGCCCATCTACGCCTTCCGCATCACCGTGCCAGATGACCTCGGCGGCAAGGTTCTCGGCGACCTGCTCGCCATGCGGGCCGAGTTCGACGGGCCGGTCGTCGCCGGCGGACGGTTCACCGTGTCGGGCACCATGCCCGTCGCCACATCCCTCGCATATCCCATCCGGCTCGCCTCCCTCTCCAGTGGCCGCGGCATCATCAACGTCCGCTTCGACGGCTACCGCCCCGCTCCCCCCGACGTCAAGGCCACCCGCGAGCGCATCGGCGTCAACCCGCTCGACCGCTCCAAGTACATCCTCAGCGTACGGGGCGCCTTATAACCGCAACAAAAAAAGGGCAGGACCTTTCACTGTAGGTCCTGCCCGCTTTCTTTACTGCTTGATGATGTCGATGCTGCCATCCAGATCAGCCCGCTGGGTCAGCCCGAGAATCGTCGTCACCGCTTCGGCGGAGATCAGCGTCCGGCCGTTCCGCAGCAGCGGGGCTTTGGCCATCGGCAGCATGTTCCGCACCAGATAGTAATGGCCGTTCTCGTTCATCTCCGCCTTCGCTTCCCCAATCGTGAAGGCAGCGGTGCGATCCGCCATGGTCACCAGCACGGTCTGCGTCTTCGCATCCCACTCCACCGAACCGCCCGCCGCTTCAACGATTCCCCGCAGCGGCAGCATCAGCACCCCATTCTCCACCACGGCGCCCTGATCGAGCTTCAGCATCTTGCCCAGTACCGTAAAGCTCACGGGTTCGCTATAAGCGGCCGATACGTCCATTCCCAACACGTCGACCTCAATCTGCGGCACCATCCGGAAGGAGATGCCCGTGAACTCCTTGCCCGTCACGAGCACCTTTTGCCCCACCATCGCCTTGTAGGTCTGGTCGTCGCCGCCCATCAGGCCCCAGCCGCCAACTGTGTAAAAGCCGCCTTCCAGCTCGCTATATTCCAGCGTGCCCTCCAGGCTGATGCGGCCGTCCGCCTGCACCGCCGGCGTTGCCCGCAGTTGTTCCTTTTCACCCTCCGCCGCCAGGGCGGTGCCCGCAACGGTCAGCAGCAGCGACAGCGCAGTTGCAGCAGTAACCACAGAACGCTTTGTAAACATGGTATCCTCCCCTAATCGCTCTTGCGTAATGTTTTCGAAGTGGCCACTTCTGCCATTACTGACGGGGAGCCATGACGTTAGGTTTCATCAATGCCAGCGAACCGCTCGGATGCTGTCAAATTCGACCTGGCCATTCTCCAGCAGCAGGCCCGGCTGGCCCTGGGCCAGCTCGAACCTGCGTTGCTGCACCAGCTTTCCATCAAAATAGATGTTGAAGGCAAATCCGTCCTTGACGACCCGGATGGTGTGATACTCCCCCAGCCCCAGAGGTTGGTCGAACAGCGTCTTCAGGTCGACGGTTTCCAGCGCCACAGCCTTGCCCCGCACCACCGCCTGCGACGTCAGCGTGTCATGCTGCGCATCGATGATGACGCGGGCATAGTTCTTCTGGTCATAGTAGGCTGCGTAGATGCCGGGGCGGGCGCCCTGGTTCAGTGGGCGGAAGCTGACCGTGAACTCGTAGGTCTGCCACTGGCGGCTGCCCCGGAAGGCCCGGGCGCCGACTCCAACATCGCCCGGCCCCACCCCTCCGCCAGCTCCGGCACCCGCGACCTCGCCGACCAGGGCCCCATTTTCCACCCGCCACTCGCCAGTCCGCTTCGTCCCATCGCCAGCCTCTCCCCAGTGCGAGCCGCCCCGGGCAAAGAAGTCCTCCCAGCCCTCCGTCAGCGTAACCCCGTCAAACTCGGCGGCGGCGCCCTCGGTCACCACCCCAATCCGCCCCTCACCCTTCAGCGTCACATGCCAGACACCGACCAGTCGCCCATCCACCCGGAGTTCGACCAGTGGCCCATTCTTCACCGCCACAATCTGATGCCACACCTCCGGCCGGAGTTGATCATCCAACTTGTACCGCGCCTGCGCGCCGCCCGCCGACGCCACCAACTCCTTCGCCGGCCAGTCGATCATCACCGTCGCCTCGTCGGACAGCAACATCCCCGCGGCGCCTCCGCCGCCGGGCAGCTGCCTCACGTTCACCTCGGCCACATAACCCGATGCGTCACCGGGCGCAACGGCCCCGCCCTTCGCAGTCATCACCGCCCGCGCACCGCCCTCGGCCTTCGCCTGGCGCAGCACACCCCCAGTTACAGACCATGCCCCGCCCGAGGTCTTCCAGTCCCGGCTCAGTTCCGCCCCGTCGAACAAATCCCGGACCATGGGCAGCGCCGGCGCCACCTGCTCCCCCTGGCCCGGGGCGCCCGGCAGCCAGAACCGGTCCTGCCCCCACATCACCGGATCGATGCGCAGCCAGCGGTCCCACGTCTCCCGGGTAATGCCCCGGGCGTGGTAGATCGTCCAGTCGTCCAGATTATTGGGCGCCTTCACCCAGTCCGCCCCGCCCGGCCCACTGATGCGGTCCTCCACGGACTTCAGCACCCGGTCAAACTTGGTCCACGGTGCTCTCACGGGCTGGTCCGCCACCAAATACGCCCCGCCATATGAATCATTCTCGTACGCAGCGCCACTGTATTGATTGTAGAACCGCCCATCCCGTTCCAGCAGCGCCGGCGCCTCCAAAATGCACCGGTACTTGCACGCCCAGCCCTCCGGGCCGGCCACAAAGCTCATCCGGCCCGCCAACTGTCCCATGCCTGCCAACTCATCCACCACGGTCCCGTTGCCAGAGCAATCATATGGCAGCTGGCCGCACTCCTGCGTCCAGTACAAATACGCCCGCCCCTGGCTGTCCATGAAGTACTCCCCGTCGTAGGAATACTTCTCCGTGAGGGTCGCCTGCTGCACGAACGGCCCGGTCGGGCTTTCGCTGGTGTACAGCCGCACCCGCCGGCTCCCCTCGGCCATGCCGTGCTGCACCGTCGAGGCATACGCGTAGAACGTGCCGTTCTTATAGACCACGCTCGGCGCCCAACAATTGGACTGCTCCTCCATCATCGGCCCGACCAGCGTCCACTTCACCAGGTCCGTCGACTTCAACACCAGGCACGGGTCGCCGGTTACATACGCGTAGTACTCCCCGTTAAACTTGACCGCCGTCGGGTCCGGCGCCTCGGGCAGGTTGTCCTTCGTACCCGCGTAGACCGGGTTCGCGAAGGTGCTCAGCTTCAGTTCCTTGGGCGCCCCGGTACAGCCAGACAGCAGCAGCACTGCCATGATGATGACAACAAAGGTCTGCTTCAACGAAATGCCTCCACGACTGATATGGCTCCATTATATCGCCCGGACAGATTGCATCAAACCAAACAGTCCGGGGCCAGGACCTGTGACACCTGCTACACTAAAGTCAAGGACGCGCTATTCGGAAAGGAGCCCCGCCATGACCTTCACCATCCGACCCTTCGCCGATGACTTCGCCGAAGTCGCCAGCCTGCTCAACGCCGTCAACCCCGACCCCATCACGCCAGATGCACTGAGAGCCAGCCACGCCCGCTTCCCCGCCGACGGCGTCCGCTACCGGGCCGTCGCCGTCACCCCTACCGGCGACGTCATCGGCTATGCCAACACCTTTCACATGCCGCACATGAAGGACGGCTACTTCTGGCTCACCCTCATCACCCGCCCCGATGCCCGGCTACAGGGCGTCGCCACCGCCCTTCTCGCCCACGCAGAGCCCTGGGTCGGTGCCCACGGCGGCACCTGCATCGGAACCGGCGTGCCCGATGATGACCGCATCGCCCTTACCTTCGGCACAGGGCGGGGCTTCCACATCCAATCGATCCAGCTTGAATCACGCCTTACCGTTCCCACCTTCGACGAAACACCCTGGGCGCCCGCCATCGACAACGTCGCACAAAGCGGCATCCGCTTCTTCACCCTCGCCGACCGTCCCGGCGATGAGACCATCCGCAACCTCTACGAGCTTTACAAAACCACCGACCTCGACTCCCCCGGGTACATCGGGCTGCCTGCCGACCAGTACCCCAAGTTCGATCAGTGGTATGATGACATCTTCGGCGACGACCGCATCATTCCCGAAGGGGTAATCATCGCCGCCGATGGCGACCGCTTCATCGGCTGCACCATCCTCCAAAAAACCGGTGATGAGGGCGGACTCTACACCGAATACACCGGCGTCCTCCGGGAATACCGGGGTCACCAGATCGCCCTGGCGCTGAAGCTGCTCTCGGTCCGATTTGCCAAGCAGTACGGGGCGCCCTATATGACCACCAAGAACGACTCCACCAACGCCCCCATGCTCGCCATCAACGAGAAGATGGGCTACGTAAAGACCAGCGGCCGGGCCTGGCTGCGCAAAGAGCTGTAACCAACGCCGGGTGCGGCGCCGGCCGCCCCACCTCACGGGCCACCGCCACGCCTGTGCCGTTAGGCATAGCCCCAACCTTGTGCCCGCAGATACAGGCGCATAAATCTCCTTCCAGATATGCTCAAGATGAGCGATTACATCTGGTCAGGAGCGATAAACGAATGTCTGAACAATGGCTGTTCCGCATGCAAGGCGTCTCCGTCAGCCACCGCCCCCCGGCCCGGCAGGTCGTCTCTGACCTCTCCCTCGAAGTAGCCGCCGGCGAAATCCTCGGGCTGCTCGGACCGGCCGGGTCCGGAAAGAGCACAATCCTGGGCCTCCTCGGCGGCAGCATCCATCCCACAACTGGCCACATCCTACGGGCACAAAAGGAGACGGAACAACTCGTCCTCCTCGACGAGCCCTCCGTCTCCCCTGCATCACGCGAGGCCGGTGCTCTGCACGCCCACCTGCGCAACGTGGTCGGCGATGGCCGCGGTGCGGCGGTCATCGCCACAGCCCAAATCGGCCTGGCCCGGCAACTCTGCGACCGGGTCGCCGTGCTTCACCAGGGCCAACTCCTCCGCGTGACCACGCCCGATGCCCTGGCCGCCTACCTCGGCCAGTCCTACTACCGCATTCGGGTGCAGGGCCATCTCTCCCCTCGCATGCTGCTCGGGTTCGATGGCCTCTCACCCACGTTCACGCCGAACGGCGAAACCGTCCTGGTCGGGCCGCTCCCCGACATGTCGGCCCTCCACGGGGTATTGAACCGAATCCAGAGCCTCTGTCTGCCACTCTCCGAAGCCAGGCTCCTGGACCCGCTCGAAGGCCTCATCCACGTCGCTCTGTCACGTCAGACCTGAGCCTCCGGCGCCAAAGATCACATCAGCCCCAGGTCCCGCGCCCGGTTGATCGCCTGCAGCCGGTTCGCCACGCCCAACTTCCCGATAATGCTGTGCAGGTGATTCTTCACAGTCCCCGCCGCGATGAAGACCCGGGCGCCGATCTCCTGGTTGGACATGCCGGTCGCCGCCATCCGCAGAATCTCCAACTCCCGCTCGGTCAGCGGTTCGGCCAGTGGCTGGACAGTCAGCCGGGCGCCTGCCACCCCGGCAGGTTCGACCACTGTCGGGGCAACTTGCACCCCACCAAGCGCCCCAATGCCCCCGCCGGCACTGGTCAAAATCTCCTCTACATACTCCGGCGCCATCCCATCGGCGCGGGCCGCCTGCAGCAAGCCTAGCATCACCGGCCCCTCATCGAGGAAGGCGCGCACATACCGCTCCTTCCGGCCGAGCGCCAGCGCCTGCTTCACGGCATCAACTGCGCCGCCCCGTTCGCCTGCGGCCGCCAACGCCACGGCCAGCAAAACCAGCGTCCGAATTTGCGCATCCACCTCCTGGGCCGCCTCCACCAGCGCAAGCCGACGGCGTAATAACTCCACCGCTTCGCTGTGCCGGCCCCGCGCCAACATCACCCGGGCCGGCACCAACGACTCCGGCCAGGTGGCGCCCAACCCATTCTCCAACTGCGTCCCCACCTGTTCGCACAGGCGAATCGCCTCGGCCAAATTCCCTTCGAGCAACGCCTGGTACGCCAACTGTGCCGTAGCAGCGGCCCGCGATCCCGGGTTGAAATTCTGGGCACTCGCCAGCCAGGTCAAAACCTTGTTGGCCCGTACCAGTCCTAATTCCCCCTGGGCCTGGTAAAAGTTCGTCAGGGCCTTGCTGGCGCGCCAATCCGTATCGAAATGCCCGTACACCTCACCCAGGCGGCGGGCATGCTCCATGTGTCGGCGGGCCTCATCCACCCGGTTCCATTCATACAACACAACGCCCAGACCCGCGTACGCCCACCCGACACTTCGCACCGGGCTCCCCTGCTCGCCACCGAGTAGGATGGCCTGTCGGTAGGTATCATGCGCCTGATGCAACAGCCCCATGGCGAGTTCCATATCGCCCTGAACGCTGCTCTGCAAAACAGCCATAAACAGGTCGTGGGCGCGCAGGCTCCGCACAATGGCCTCCTTCAAAGTGGGCAGCGTCGCGCCCAGGTCCCCGGTCTCCTGACACGCCAGTGCGTAGATGCTGGCAGCCAGCGGCCACCAGAGCCCCGCATCGTTTGGCAGGGCCGCCAAGGCGCAGCGGCACAACGACACCGCCCTATCTACCGACCCTCGTGCGCGAGCGACCAGCGCCTCCAGGGTCGCAATCTGCGCATCAATCTTCCGCCCTTCGTCCGTTGCCGTCAGCACGGAACGGGCCAGCGCCTCACGCGCCCGCTCCAGATCGCCCTCACCCAGGGGCACGTCCGCATCAATCAGCAGCGTTATCCGCGCCCGCTGAAGCAACAGCACCGGCCGCTCCGCCAGCACCGCCGCCGGCAGCAAGCCCAGCAACGACCGCAGCGTCTCCACCTGGCCTTCCTGCCAAAACAGATCCGCTCCGGCCTCAATAAAATCGGCTGCTCGCACAAAGTCACGTGCCGCCAGGGCCGCACGCACCGCCTCCGCCCTCATCCCATGCTCCTGAAGCCAGACTGCCGCCTTGCGGTTTGACTCCAAGAACAGGTCCGGGTCCAAGTGCTGCAAGTGCGTCCGCAAAATATCCGCAAACAAACGATGATACCTAAACCACTGCCGCTCCGGGTCGAGTGCAATTGTAAACAATCCCCGCTGTTCCAGCGTTTCCAAGAGAGCCAGACCGCCGGAAATCCCCGCCACTTCCTCACACAGAGGCCCCGACAGCCGTTCCAGCACCGAAGTACGCAGTAAAAACCGCTGGATCTCCTCGGTCTGCCTGTACAGGACTTCCTCCACCAAATAATCAACCAGATAATGATGACCCGTTACGAACGCATCAATAAAGCCCTTCGCATCTTCCCGCCCCTGCAGGGAGAGAGCGGCCAACTGCAGACCGGCAACCCACCCTTCGGTCCGGTCCGCCAGCGCCGCAGTCTCCTCCGCCGACAGACGAACTCCGGGCAGCGAGCCAAACAAGGCCGCTGCCTCTTCGCTTTGAAACCGCAGGTCGTGGGCCCGAATCTCCAGCAGGTCGCCCCGGGCCCGGAACCGAGCCAGCGGCAACGGCGGATCGGTCCGGGTCAGCAGCACCAAATGCAGGTACGGCGGCAGATGGTCCAGCAGGTACCGCACCCCCCGGTGCACCTCTTCGGACCGAATCAAATGATAATCATCGAGGATGAGGAAGACGTCATCTGAAACGTCGGCCAGGGCGTTGACCAGGGCCAGCAGCATCGTCTCGGTCGGGGCGGGCGGCGTCGACCGCAGCAAACCCGCCGCCTCGCCGGCCATGCCGGGCCGGGCGCCGTCCAGGGCCGCCAGCACATAGGTCCAGAACCGCACCGGGTCCTGGTCATTTTCATCCAGCGCCACCCACCCCAGCAGCGCACGCCCGCCCAGGGCGTCCTTCCACTGTGCCATCAGCGTCGTCTTGCCAAACCCGGCAGGCGCCGACACCAGAATCAGCTTTGTGTGTACGCCCGTGAGCAACTGTGCCAAAAGGCGCGGGCGCACCAACGCCCCGGGCCGCATCCTGGGCATGAAGAGTTTCGTCTTCAGCAGCGAAAACGTCATCGCGGACACGCCATCTCCCCCAAAGACAGTCCATCCAAATATGTTCAGCCTACTCAATTATTCGTCTAATGACAATACCCGCCCCTATCAAAAAGACTCCGTGCCGCCGCAGCGGCCCGGAGTCATCGCATCCTCTACTGCTTCATCAGCACCCGGAACCCCACGCGCAGGCCAAACACCTTGCCATCATCGCCCCGCAGGAACTTGAAGTTCAAGTCCATGCCACCCAGCGAAACCTGGAACTCTTCGCCGCATCGTCTTCGTGCTGGAGCCAATCCCCATCACCGTATTGACCGTGGCGGGCAGGCCTTCGGCGCAATTCCGGCTGCCTATGCCGTTCGCGTAAATCGGGCGCCCTTCCCGGGCAATACCAACCTCTGTCGGTATCTTTTGGCATGGCGAAAGCCCGTGCGCCAACCCAGCGCACGGGCCTTGGTATCCCTTAGAACATGATCTTCTGCCGCCGCATCCCCACGTTCAGCACCAGACCGATGGCCAGCATGTTCGCCATCAGCGCCGAGCCTCCGTAAGAAACGAACGTCAGCGGAATGCCCGTCACCGGCATAACCCCCAGGGTCATGCCCACATTCTCCAGTACGTGGAACCCAATCATCGCTGTCACGCCCGTAGCAATCAGCGTACCATACCGGTCCCGAGACGTGGCCGCAACGGCCATAATCCGCCACAGCAGCACCAGGAACAAGAACAAAATTGTGGCCCCGCCCACAAACCCCAGTTCCTCGCCGATCACGGCGAAAATAAAGTCGGAATGCTGCTCGGGCAGAAAGCCCAACTGGTTCTGCGTCCCCTGGTACAGGCCCCGGCCAAACCAGCCACCGGACCCAATCGAAATCTTCGACTGCATCACTTGGTAGCCGTCGCCCGTGGGATCCGCCGTTGGGTTAAAGAAAGTCTCAAGGCGCCCGACCTGATATTCATCCAACGGCCACATGGACACGCCCCACTTCACGTGGGCGAAGAACCAACCAACCACGGCCCCAATCGGCCCGCCGCCCAGGAGAACCATCTTCCATCCCGGAAAGCCGGCCATATACACCATCGCAGCCGTAATCACGATAAAGACCAGCGATGTGCCCAGGTCAGGCTGTAGCATCAGCAGCACCAGCAGCGGCGCCACATGAAAGGCGGGCACAATCAGATCCCAGATCGATTCCAGCCGTTCCATCCGATCCAATTGGTTCCCCAGGGTCAGAATTAGCATCACCTTGCCTAACTCCGACGGCTGAATCTGCATCGGGCCAATCTGAATCCAACTCTGGGCACCGTTCTGAAACTTGCCCATAACCAGCACCGCCAGCAGCAGGACGCAGTTCAGGCCATAGATCACCCAGGTCATGCGGGAGAACTCTTCGTAATCAAAGAGCATCGCGATCAACATCAATACCAGACCAATACCAGCGGCAATGATCTGCTTTTTTACCATACCGGCGGCCGCAACGGGTCCGTTATAACCCAAGCCTGCACTTGAGATCACAACAATCCCGATGATGATCAGCGCCACCATGGCCAGCACCAGGAGCTTGTCCAGGTGTTTGAGCAGGCGAGTGTCAAAGTTCACGGCCCGACCCCTCTTCATTCAAGCGCTCATCGTTAAGGGTAGCACCAATCCATTATATCAAGCTCACCCACCTTAGACGAACAGAAACCACCGGTAAGTTTCCGGTGGTTTCTGCCTCAAATGGGTGACGTACGTTACGGACCGCCAACGGCCGCCCGCTTCATGCGGCGGACGGGAATGTTAGCCACCAGAGCGACCTGGTTTTCGCCACTTTGGAGCGTAACGTCCATGCTGTCGGTTTCAATCTCCATGTACCGGGAGATGACGGCTATGAGGTCTTCCTTCAGTGACTCAAGGAACTGGGGCGATACGTTGGTCCGATCATGGACCAGGACCAGCCGCAAACGTTCCTTGGCGATGACTGCGCTCGACGAGTCGCGACCAAAAACCTTGGCAATCAGGTCCAGCACGGTATCCCCCCCCTTCTAGCCCCTGCTGAGGCCCACAATGCGCTTCAACTTCGCCCAAATGCTGGTGTCTGCGTTCAGGTCCATAATTGGCACCTGCTCACCCATCAGCCTCCGAGCGATGTTTTGGTACGCCTGTCCGGCCTTGGACTCTCGGTGGTAGACCGCGGGCTCGCCCCGGTTGGTCGACACGATGATATGCTCGTCTTCGGGCACAATCCCCAGCAGATCGACAGCCAGCATTTCCAGCATGTCGTCGATCTCAAGCATGTCGCCCCGCTGGACCATCTTCGGCCGGACGCGGTTGACGATCAGCATGGCGGGGCTCTTTTCCTCGCCCTTTGCGTCCCACAGGCCGATGACCCGGTCTGCGTCGCGCACAGAGGAGACTTCAGGATTGCAGACGATGATCGCCTTCTGAGCGCCGGCAATGGCGTTCTTGAAGCCGTCTTCGATGCCGGCCGGGCAGTCAAGCACCACGTATTCGAACTCGCGGGCGAGCTGCTCGGTCAGTTCCTGCATCTGCTTTGGGTTGACGTCCTTCTTTTCGCGGGTCTGAGCGGCAGCCAACAGCCAGAGGTTGTCGATCCGCTTATCCTTAATCAGGGCCTGCTTGAGGCGGGCGTGGCCTTCGATCACGTCCACCAGATCGTAGACAATGCGGTTCTCCAGCCCCATGACGACGTCCAAATTGCGCAGTCCGATGTCAGCGTCAACGAGGACGACCTTGTTACCCAGTTGGGCCAGCGCTGTCCCCAGGTTAGCGGTGGTCGTAGTTTTGCCGACACCGCCCTTGCCGGAGGTCACGACGATGACCTGTCCCATTTGCGTTCCTCCTTCGCGCCCACCGGATCGGGCGCCTGTCTATCGCTTGGTCTCTGCTGTCGGTGTTTCCACAACAATCATGCCGTCCCGGACACGGGCCACTTCCGGCACCGGCTTGAGTGGCTCTTCTTCATCGGGCGCACGGCCAATTACGTTGGCGATGCGTAACTGGGTGGGCCGCAGTTTCGTTGCGGCGACGATGGCCGCAGCGTTTCCTGCTGCCCCCGCATGCGCAACCCCGCGCAAGGCGCCCATTACGACGATGTGCCCAGTTGCCACCACTTCGGCGCCGGGGTTAACGTCGCCCAACACGATCACGTCGCCCTGATGCCGTACACTCTGACCCGAGCGCAACGTTCGGGTGACCACCTGCGCCGTTTCTGATTCTATCAGCAGTGCCGCGGCCGGGAGTGTGCCGGCCCGGCGGGTCTGCTCGGCTGCCCTTAGCGCTGCCTGCCCTTCGGCAACCGGGTCGCCGCCTGCGCCTACGCTGCGCAGCCGCATGTTGGATTCAATGAGAATCTGCTCGATGGTCTCCTTTTCGGGCTCGGAGAGGCTGCGACCACCAGCTTGGACAGTCACCTCGGACCCCTGGAAGAAGCGGCCACCCTGCGCCAGCTTTTCGCGGAGCCGCTGGCATACCTGATCGAAACCGCCCTCTTCCGGGAGCAGGATGACGAGTCCAGTTCTGGTCGTACCGCGAATCACAATGTCTTGGCGCATGCGATGTTTCACGACCCTGCAGCCGGAGTGTGTATATCCTCTGAGATAATTCTCCTGGCGAACGCTATCTCCTGCTTCGACTTACAAATTATGTCGCTCCGGTGTACGGAATGTTGTGCAAGACAAAGACGGGCCGCATGGCCCGTCGCTAGTGACGTCGTATGACGATTGTACCCCGCGGATCTGGCTTGAGGTATAGGTAGTATTTGTAAATACGATTATACACGAGAATGGTCAATGCCATATCGTAGAGGGCCGCCGGCAGCAACGTCTGCCGCAAGCTGCCAATCGGATCGACTTCACGCCCGTACAGCCAGAAACAGAACACAATAATCATCTGGCTGGCCACGGAGCCGACCAGGCCGCCAACTGGTGCCAGCAGCAGGTTATCCTTAAAAACCCGGCCTTCCATCATCCCCGAAACGAGGCCCACCACGCCGTACGACAGAACGTGGCGGCCGATGAAGCCCGGCGTGATCAGGTCGATCAATAGACCACCGATTACGCCGCCGACCAGCCCCACTTCCCAGCCGAACAGGAGGCCGTAGGTGACGACCACAACCAGCAGGAAGTCGGGGGTAATACCGCCGATCGCGAGATAACTGGAGACGACCGATTGAAGCAGGAAGGCCAGCAGCAGGATTCCCGACAGCGTCCAGTATCTCACGGGGCGTTTGCCCCCCTGTCCTTATCGGTGGGCTGGAGCACAACGTGGACCACGTCCAGCTTGTTGAAGTCAACGGCCGGTCGGACGTTGACGAACTTCTCCTGCGATGCCTCACTGCTGCCCATGCCGGCCACGTACCCAATTAGCAAATCCGCCGGCATTTCGCCCTGACCGGACGTGAAAATCGGCTGTCCCACCTGCACGGTTGGCTCGCTAATGAAGAACTTCATGCGAACGTGGCCGCCCTGAACCGTATCGATAATGCCCAGGTCGCCAAGAGGCAACTTGGCACCAGCACCGAAACCACCTTGCCCGAACCCGGCATCAATCACTAGCTGAACCGTTGAGGTGTATGGCGTAACCGAAGAGATCTTGCCGACAAGCCCCTGCCAGTTCACCACGGCCATATTTGGCTGAACGCCATCGCGACTGCCGTGGTTAATGAGTACAGATCTGTACCAGTTATCCGACGTGCGGCTGATGACCTGCGACGTCAGCAGGGTGTGCTCGTTGCGCTCTTTCATATTCAGTTCGTTACGGAGCGTTTGGTTCTCCTGAACCAACTGCTGGCTGCGCGCCTCCAGCTGCTCGGCAGCCTGCACCCGTTCACGCAGGCTGGCGTTGTCAGCCCGCAACTGCGTCAGTTCCCTGACGGTGGTGCCAACGCCGCGGAAGTGCCCCGCCACATAGTTGGTGGCCAACTGAAAGGGATACAGCACTGTCGCGATGGCCTTTTCGACGATCGTGACGTCGGCACGATCACGCGATGTGGCTGTCATGATCGCGAAAATCAGGATCAGCGCTATCAGCGCCGCCATGAGGCGGCGCAAATGCTTGTTGTTTCTCATGGGTGAAGGCACCGCCGCTCCCCCCGCTGCGTGGTCCGGTTACGATTGCCGGGAAACCCGCTTCAGGATGTCAATATTATCGAGGCACTTGCCGGCGCCCTTGACGACGCAGAGCAGAGGCTCGTCTGCCACGTGTACAGGCATGCCGGTCTCCTTGGAAATCAGGGTGTCAAGGCCGCGGAGCAGGGCGCCGCCGCCGGTCATCACGATGCCGCGGTCCATAATGTCGGCCGCCAGTTCGGGCGGCGTATTCTCCAGGGTGATCTTGATCGCCTCGAGGATGGAACTGACCGGCTCCTGAATGGCCCGGCGAATCTCCTCCGAGGTGACCCGGAGCGTACGCGGCAACCCCGTAACAAGGTCGCGGCCGCGAATTTCCATGGTCTCTTCTTTGCCGGTCGGATAGGCGGAGCCAATGGTCATCTTGACCTCTTCGCCGGTACGCTCGCCGATCAGCATGTTATAGGTACGCTTCACGTACTGCACGATCGCTTCGTCCAGTTCGTCGCCAGCCACCCGAATGGACTTGGCCGTGACAAGGCCGCCGAGGGAGATGATGGCCACCTCGGTGGTGCCGCCGCCAATGTCGACGACCATGCTGCCGGTTGGCTCCTCAACGGGAAGCCCGGCGCCAATCGCGGCGGCCATTGGTTCTTCAATGACGTGCGCCTCGCGCGCCCCGGCCTGCAGGGCCGCGTCCTGAACAGCACGACGCTCAACGCCCGTAACGCCAGACGGAATGCCCACCACAACCCGGGGCCGGAACGGCCCGCGCCGGGGGAACGCCTTTTGGATGAAATACTTCATCATCGTGGCAGTAATGTCGAAGTCAGCGATGACGCCGTCCTTCAACGGCCGAATCGCGATGATGTTGCCGGGGGTCCGGCCGAGCATCTGCTTGGCTTCGGCGCCAACGGCCAGCGGTTCTTTCTTGTCGCGATCCACCGCGACGACCGACGGCTCGTCGATCACAATACCGCGGCCCTTCACGAACACCAGGGTATTAGCGGTTCCAAGATCAATCCCCATGTCGCGCGCAAACATCTGCATGAACGACACCGCACAGTTCCCCTTTCTTCACACACCACCCTGGTTCAGGACCAGTCGACCAGCCCTCGCTCGCGAAAACTGACGAACCGGCGGTCTCCGATTACCAGGTGGTCTAGCACTTCTATTCCGAGGGTCCTTCCTGCTTCCTTGAGTCGGAGGGTGATCTCCCGGTCCTCACGGCTCGGGGTGGGATCACCGCTGGGATGGTTATGGGCGAGAATGATGGCGTGGGCGTTTCGCCTGATCGCCTGTTTGAAAATCTCTCTGGGATGGACCAGCGTCGAAGTTTGGGTTCCCTCTGTTACTTCTTCGACACTGATCACGTGATTCTTTGCGTTCAACAAAATTACCATGAATTGTTCTTGGTCCAGCAGTGACATGCGCGGGGCGAGATGTTCGAAGACGGCTTTGGGATTGCTCACATCATAAACTTCCAACGGCTCCGCTTGTGCGCGAAGGCCCAGGTGGAGGGCCGCCACAACCTGACACAGCTTTGCATCGCCAATACCGGGCACCACCGAACGAACGTCGCCTTCCCTGAGCCGGAGCAGCCTTCCAAGCGGGTTTTTCGGATGCTGCCGTGCACAGTGCTGCAACAGTTGCTGAGCCAAATCGATCACCGAATGGCCCCGCACGCCGGTTCGCAGCAGAATGGCTAGTAACTCAGCGTTCGTCAGCGCCTCGGGCCCCTCTCGAAGCAGCTTCTCTCGCGGACGCTCCTCAACAGGCAGAAGCTTGACCGGTACTGACAACCACGTCGCCCCTTTCCGGGGCTTCCCTACAGAGCGTGTACGCCGAAGTGGGCAAGCATTTGAACCGTGCGGGAAAGGGGAAGCCCGACCACCGTAAAGTAGTCGCCTGCTATGGCGCTGATCATGGCGCCGGCCCGGCCCTGAATGCCGTAGGCACCGGCTTTGTCCATCGGTTCGCCGGAATCGACATACCGCTCGATTTCACCCTGTTCGAGGGGACGGAACTGAACGGTTGTGACTTCATGGCCGACCAGCTGCCGGTCACCCTTCACCAGAGCGATACCGGTCATAACCTGATGGCTCCGGCCAGACAGCGACTGCAGCATGGCAATGGCGTCGGCCCGGTCCTGCGGTTTGCCGAGGATGCGGTCGTCTACCACCACGATGGTGTCGGAGCCTATGACCAGAGCTTCCCCCTCACGGGCAGCCACATCGCTGGCCTTGGCCAGAGCCAGATGCTCCACCAGCTCCCCGGGCTTCATGGGCTCGGAGACCTGCTCGTCCACCTGGCTGGGAACCACACGGAATGTAACGCCAATCTGCCGCAGAAGTTCCTGGCGGCGCGGCGATGCAGAAGCGAGTACGATGTCCAACCCTGTCCACCTCAGCAAATCAGGTATTACGAAGGGCGAGCCACAACGAGAGCACCAACCCAATTGCCCCTCCGACCGTTAGTTTGAGCGCAATGCCCAGGGTTAGAACCATAAAACCCAAGTTGATGTCGGTCGGGCTGAAACCGATAGGAATGAAGCTGTTCAGGAACCGAAGGGCTGGCACCTGCCCCGCCGCAGCCTGACCGAGGAGTTGACCGATAACGGTTCCGATTAGCGTCCAAAGGAAAATCAGCCAGCCTCGACCCACGAAGATGCCTCCTCAAATGATTCGCTGCCCGTGCCGTCCGTATGACGGCGACAAACTCAAAAAGGTTTCGGGGCAGAGGAAGCAAATTCCTTCGCCGTTTTTCCTGTCCGGATAAAGCATACCAAAGGTCCATTGAATTGGCAATATCTGCCAACGGACCAAAAAGAAGAAGACCGCCCCCATGGCGGGCGGTCTTCTTCCGTGCGGTAAGGCCGTTATTTGCCGGCCTGGAACGCCATATACTGGTCAACCAGGCTCATGTACTGGGAGACGGCGGCCTGGTACTCGTTGCTCGTAGGTTCGGCGTCGGCAATCCCTTCGATGGTCGTGGCGTTGGCGCTGGCGGTGGCGGCCATGGTGGCCATCTCCTTGACTTTGGCGTCCTGGCTGGTGCTCAGGGTGGCGGCCAGGTCATTGAGCGCCTTGCCCGACTCGGACAGCATGGCGGTATCCATCGCTCCGGCGCTCTCCAGCCAGACCGCCACTTCCTGCAGGTAGGTGTTCAGCAGATCCATGCTCTTCTTAAGGTCGGACTGCTTTTCGCCCGTGGCCACGGCAGGAACGGCGTCGGGATTGTAACCAACGTTGATCTCACGGATAAGCGCCTTGTCGTAGCCCTTGATGGACTTGACCTTGGCCATGGCGGCTTCAGCGGAGGCCTTGTCCATGAACGGACCGACGTACACAGGAGTCAGGTTGTTCTTGGTCGCCCCAACCACGGGAGCCAGCTCCGCGGCGTTCATTTCGCGGACCGCCGTCATCCAGCTGCTCTTGGACCGGAACGCTCCGACCTGAACGAAACGGAGCTGGAACTCGCCAGGCTCTGTATAGGTCATCGTACCGGTGGTCGGATTGCCGCTGTTGCCATTCTCAGCGGTGCTGTTCCGGTCATTGATCAACTTGCCAATCATGTCGCCCGCGAGCCAGGCAGCCAGCAGGGCCAGGATGGTGGCCAGGATGAAGCCGCCGCCCCACCGATCCTTGATCCTCTGCTGCGCCGGACGTCCAAAACGATGCATGTTGTCCCCTCCCATATGGTTGGTCGTTGTCCCGCCGGTGGGACGGCACGCGCCTGGTCGGCCATGGTTCCGGCCAGTTGCGTTCCGCCTTAGCGGGTCCTTTCTCCACACCATATGTGGACGAGGTACAGGTTATTCTTGTCCGCGCAAGACAACCTTTTTCGCGGTTGGGTCAAGCAGGTGGCGCCTCGCCGGACCGACTGTGTAGAAAGATCCGGTGATAACCACCACGTGCGACGGCCCCGCTGCGGCCAGCGCTGCATCAACGGCTGCGGCCACTCCCGGTTCAACGGCAGCGCCCGGGTACCCGAGTTCGGCGCAGAGCTCCGCCAGGCGCCCGGCCGCCAGCTGCCTGGGGCTCTCCGGCGTCGTGACCCACGTGCGCTCGGCCAGTTCCAGGAGTGGACGGGCCATTTCGGCAACGTTCTTGTCTGCGAGCGCGCCCAGCACCAGGCTGACCGGGCGCCCCGGGAAGTACTGCCCGACGGCCTCGGCCAGGGCCCGGCACTTGGCCGGGTTATGGGCGGCATCCAGCAGCACAAGCGGGCCGCCCGCCGTGGACAGCAACTCCATGCGCCCCGGCCACGACACAGCGGTGAACCCTGCCCGAATCGCCTCTTCCTTCAGCCCGCACAACTCCAGCACCCGCAGGGCGATCGCTGCATTCTGCGCCTGGTGCTCCCCGAGCAGGGGCAGCCGGACACCCCGGTACCAGCCCCGGGCGCCCAGCAGATCCACCACCTGGCCCTCCGGCCCGAACAAGGCCACCCGGTAATCGCCCCGCCCAACCTCGGCCAGCACGGCGTTCTGGGCCTCCGCCTCCGCCCGAATGACATCGAGGGCGCCCGGGTGCTCGGTCCCGGTCACACAGGGCACCGCCGGCTTCATAATGCCGGCCTTCTCCCAGGCGATCTTCTCCTCGGTGCTACCCAGCCAGTCGGTGTGGTCCAGCCCGATGTTGGTAATGCATGTGACCGCCGGATTATCGATCACGTTGGTCGCATCATACCGGCCCCCCACACCCACCTCCAGCACGAGCCAATCAACCTGATGGCGGGCGTAGTAGAGGAAGCCCAAGACCGTGGTCACTTCGAACTCGGTCGGCTGTTCATGCCCCTCGGCGACCATCGCATCAATATGACCCCGAAGCACCCCGACCAACTCGGCCAGCTCCGCCCCGGCCATGTCCACCCGGTCCACCTGAAACCGGTCCGTAAACCGCTCCAGCGAAGGCGAGGTATACAGCCCGACCCGATGCCCCGCGGCCCGCAGCCCCGACTCCACCAGGGCCGCCACCGAGCCCTTGCCACTGGTCCCGGTAATGTGAACGATGCGCCCACACTTCCGGTCCGGACGCCCCGCCCGCCGCAGCAACTCCTGTGTCCGCTCCAGCCCAAGCTTCACCCCGAGCCGCTGCAGCCCATGTAGATATCCAACAGCCTCTGCATAGTCCATGTCAGTCACTCCCGGACATGAGACAGTTTATGGCCACGGATTTCACAGATTACACGGATTCCAAGGCAAATCACCCGTGGTCACTATTTGTATATTTGACCCGGAATAACGTACCTGGGTAATCCGTGTTTGATCCTAAATCCGTGTAATCCGTGAAATCCGTGGCTAAATAACTCCAAAAAAACCCGCAGGGAAAAGGCCCAGGGTTCCCCCCAGGCCCCACCCCCGCCGATAAGCTAGAGTTTCCGCAACATCGCCAGCCGGGCATTCACCGAAGTCAGCTTCTCCTCCAGAGCCGCCGCCTCTTCCCGGGTCTTCTCGATCACTTCCGGCTTCGCCTTCGCCAGGAAGCCCTCGTTCCCCAGCTTCCCGCGCAGCTTCGCCAGCTCCGCCTCGGTCGCCGCGGCCTCCTTGGTCATCCGCTCGATCTCCTTGGGCACATCGATCAGGCCGCCCACCGGCACATACACCTCGACACCCGCCAGCACGGCGGTGGCGGCGTTCGCCGGCTTCTCCTCGGTCGCCATCTGAATCGTCAGGTTCGCCGTCCGGCCCAGGCTCTCGATGAATGACCGCCCCTGCGTAAGCGTAGCCAGCGCATCGTCCGAGGTCGCCATCAACACGGCGTCAATCTTCGCATGCTCGCCCAGGCGGAACTCCGCCCGAATCGACCGCAGCGCCTTGATCGAATCGATGATCAGGCCCATGCGGGTGGCGGCCTCCTGGTCCTCCCACCCGGCCAGCGGCGTCGGGTAAGGCGCCACGGCTATCGACGGCTCCAGCTCGCTCTGACCGCTCTGCCGGGCGATCTCCCCGGCAATATCGATCAGCTCAGACTGCGCCGGCAGCTTCTGCCAGATCTCCTCCGTAATGAATGGCATGAACGGATGGAGCAGCCGCAGCGTGCCCTCCAGCACAATCGCCAGGGTCTCCTGGGCGGCAACGCGGCTGGCGTCCTCCTTGTTGTACAGGCGGGGCTTCACCAGCTCGATATACCAGTCGCAGAACTCGCTCCAAATGAAGTCGTAGATCGCCCGGGCGGCCTCGCCGTACTGGTACTCATCCAGCAGGCGGTACACGTCCTTGGTCGTCTCGTTGAACCGGTGCCGGATCCACCGGTCGGTCACGTTCAAGGCGCTCTCATCCACGGGCGCCTCGGCTTCCCAATCCTCCAGGTTCATCAGCACAAAGCGGCTGGCGTTCCAGAGCTTATTGGCGAAGTTCCGGGCAGCCTCCACCCGATCCCAGTAGAAGCGGCTGTCGTTGCCCGGCGTGTTGCCGGTCACCAGCATGAAGCGCAGCGCATCGGCGCCATACTTCTCGATCACATCCAGCGGGTCAACGCCGTTGCCCAGCGACTTCGAGAACTTCCGGCCCTGGCTGTCACGAATCAAACCATGCAGCACCACGGTATGGAACGGAATCTTATCCGTCAACTCCAGGCTGGAGAAGATCATCCGGGCCACCCAGAAGAACAGGATGTCGTAGCCCGTGATCAGCACATCGTTCGGGAAGAAGTACTTGAAGTCCTTGGCATCCTCATTCGGCCAGCCCATCGTGGAGAAAGGCCACAGCGCCGACGAGAACCAGGTGTCCAGCGCGTCCTCATCCTGCTTGATGTTCTTACTGCCGCAGTGGGAGCAGGCCGTCGGATCTTCCGTCTCGCAGGTCTGACCGCCGCAGTCGGCGCAGTACCACACCGGAATCCGGTGGCCCCACCAAATCTGCCGCGAGATGCACCAGTCCTGAATGTTCTCCATCCAGTGGAGATAGACCTTATGGAACCGCTCCGGCACGATCTTGATCTGGCCATCGGCCACCACCTTGGCGGCGGGCTCGGCCAGGGGCTTCATCTTCACGTACCACTGCCGAGAAATGACCGGCTCCAGAATCGAACCGCAGCGATCGCAGCAGCCCACCGAGTGCTTGTGCGGCTCGATCTTCACGAGCCAGCCCTCTTCCTCGGCGGTGGCGATGATCGCCTTGCGGCACTCGAACCGGTCCATGCCTGCATACCGGGGGCCGGCGGCTTCGGTCATCTTGCCGTCCAGGCCGATCACCTGGGGCATCTCCAGGTTGTGGCGCAGGCCAATCTCGAAGTCGTTCGGGTCATGGAACGGCGTGATCTTCACGCAGCCCGTGCCAAACTCCTTATCCACGTAGGCGTCGGCGATGATGGGGATCTCACGGCCGTTGGCCGGATGACACAGCATCTTGCCCACCAGGGCGGTGTAGCGCTCATCGTCGGGGTTGACGGCCACGGCGGTATCGCCCAGCATCGTCTCCGGGCGGGTGGTCGCCACTTCCACGTAACCGCTGCCATCCGCCAGGGGGAAGCGGAGGTGCCAGAAGAAGCTGTCCTTCTCCTCGTACGCCACCTCAATGTCGGAGAGCGCCGTCATATCCTTCGGGCACCAGTTCGTAATGCGGGTGCCCTGATAAATCAGGCCCTTCTTGTACAGCTGCACGAAGAACTCACGCACGGCCTTGGAGCAGCCCTCGTCGTACGTGAAGCGCTCCCGGCTCCAGTCCACCGACACGCCCAGCTTACGCAGCTGGCCGTTGATGAAGTCGCCCTTCTCTTCCTTCCACTGCCAGACCTTCGCCACGAACTTCTCGCGGCCCATCTCCTGCCGCGAGGGTCCGCCCTGCTTGCGCAGTTCATCTTCCACCCGCACCTGGGTCGCCAGACCGGCATGGTCGGTGCCAGGCAGGTAGAGCGTGGGCCGGCCCTGCATCCGCTTCCAGCGCACCATAATGTCAATCATGGTATTGTTCAGGGCATGGCCCATGTGCAGCACGCCCGTCACGTTGGGCGGCGGAATCACGATGGTGTAAGGCTGCTTGCCCTCCACCACGGGCGCCTGATAAAACTTGCCGTTCTGCCAGAAACGATACCGTTCATCTTCCACAAGCTTGGGGTCGTACTTCGAAGCCAGTTCCGTCGTGGGGCTCTGCTGTTCCTCGGACACGGTCATAACCTCCTCAAAATGTGAAAAACCCCGGCTGTCCTATAAGGACGAGCCGGGGCTCGCGGTACCACCTTACTTCCCCCTTCCGCTTGAGGAAACGGATGGGGACTCTCTTGTGCTGTAACGGGCAGAACCCGGCGCTCCCTAGTGCGCCCGGCATGCCGGACCGTTCAGGAGAGCAGCATCAGCGGCGACCTTCACTCCGGCCTGCCCGGCAACCCTTACACCCGGTGGGGTTCCCTCGCTGGGGGCGGCTGTGGAGTTACTCCTCCGCGTCAACGCTATTCAACATATATACGCCTATGATATGCCACCGATTTCCACTTGTCAATTGTGCGCAAACCGGTCTGGATGACTCCCACATTATGCGCTTTGAGCCTGCTTCATATGCCAGCGCTGCCGGGTCAGGTTCATCAGCAGCACGGCAGCAGGGTCCTGTCGGCGAGCGCTCGGCTCCAAAATCGCCTGGCGCCGGAAACCCAGCTTCTCGTAAGTGCGAATCGCCCGGGTGTTGGTGATGAAAACCCGCAGATAGACCGACTCGAGGCCCATGCCGTCAAAGGCCGCCCCCAGTGCGGCACGCAGCGCGTCGGTCCCGTAGCCGTGGCTCCAATAGTTTTTGTCGCCAATACAAATGCGCAGTTCCGTCGAGCCGTTCCGCCAGTTCAAGTGCGCAAGCTCGACCTCGCCAATCAACTGGCCCTCCTGTGTGTCAATCGCCCAGATGCGGCAGGTTCGGTCCCGGTTCAGGGAGCGGAACCAGTCGGTCACGTCGGTCTCCGCATACTTCCGCCCCATCAGGGCGATGATCTCGGGATCGTCGTCCCAGGCCTGCAGGACCGGTAAATCGGCTGCAACAACTCGTCGGAGAATCGTCAGATGACCGGCCACCCGATCCAGTTCCGGGTCGGCCTTCCGCGACCGCTTACCCTTCGTGTCATTATCCATGCTTCAATCCAGCCCGTCCTCTGTTGTATGGTGGGGGATCATACAGATGCACAGCGCTGTGATTTCGGCGATATATCAGCCCGTACCTTTAGGGAATTCAAGGCGCGAACAGTCGCTTCTGACAGGGGGCCGGCATGAAACGAAATCAGGCAATCCCGCTCCCCAAGCGGAATCGCCCGATGTCGCTACTCCTTGAGCTCACGGTAAAGGCCAACCAACATGTCCGTAAGCTTCTGACGCTGGCTCCCGTCCCAGATTTCGGACAGGCTCGCAAGCTCCTGCGTCAGGTCCCGCTCGATCTTTGCAACCTGTTCGCCCTTTTCCGTGAGCCGTACGGTAATGACCCGCCGGTCATCGGTGCTGCGCTCACGCTTGAGCCACTGGTCCCGCTCCAGGCGGTCCACGATGCCGGTCACGTTGCCACGGCTGCAGTTGAGCTGCTCGCTCAGCCCGCCTAACGTAACGTTGTTGTCCTGCACCGCAGCCTTCAGGAGTTGGAACTGCGGCGTAGTCAGCCCGTAACGTGCACTCAGGAAGCGGTCGCAGCGCTTCTCGATCAGGTCAGAGATGAGTTGAATCAACGGCAGAACCCCTTCGGCCTGGACCTCTTCCGCCTTCATTGACTGTGTCTGTTCCACTTCGCTCAACACCCTCACCCCGTTCTCCTTGTAAAAGTTTCTTCCCCAAGTTGATCTCTTGTACTTTTAATCATCATTATACCAAATTGGAATAAACAGTCAACACATGTACAAGAAAAATTTTATCGTTCGCTCACCAAAGGATTTTCCGGCCGGGATTCCGGGCCGGGTCAACTGATGACCACCATACTCTTCAAGTAGTGATAAAATGAGACGTATGCAGGCGGAAACCGCCGTAGTTTTGAAGGAGTGTGGGCATTGCGGATTCAGGCCTGGATGGCTGACCTGTTGCTGATACTTGTTACAGCCTTTTGGGGCGCCACGTTTCCCGTCGTAAAGAATGCCACCGACCTTGGCGCCGGCGGCGTGCCAACATACTGGTTTCTTGCGGCGCGGTTCACACTGGCCGCCGTTCTGCTGGCCACATTCTTCTGGCGGAAGCTGGCCGCTGCGCCACTCCGGACCTGGGCGGCCGGCGCCCTGGTAGGGCTCTTCTTGTTTTCCGGGTATGCGCTGCAAACCTTCGGCCTCGCCCTGACCAGCAGCGCCAAGGCCGGGTTTATCACAGGTCTGTGCGTGGTCCTGGTGCCCGTTCTGGCGGTCATCTGGCTCAAGCGCAAGCCCCAGCCGCAGGCCTGGCTGGGTGTCGGCACGGCCACCGCAGGGCTGGCGCTCCTGTCGCTCAACGCCGACCTGGTGCCTACGTACGGTGACCTGCTAGTCTTCCTCTGCGCTGTGGGATTCGCCCTGCACATTGCCGCCGTGAGCCGCTACGCCGGCCCCCACGACCCCACCGCCCTGGCCGTGATTCAGATCGGTACCGCCGCCGTGCTTTCCTGGGCGCTCCATCTGCTCGATAAGGGGACGGTCACCCCGGGCGTTTCCGGCGTGGTCTGGTGGGGCGGACCTGCCAACGTGGTGATGGCCTGGCTGGTTTGCGGGGTGCTTGCGACCGCCGTGGCCTTCCTCCTGCAGAACGTCCTGCAGCCCTACACCACACCCACACACACAGCGCTGATTTTCTCGGCGGAGCCGGTGTGGGGTGCGATCTTCAGCTACATCCTGCTGGGCGAAACACTGACGCTTCGGGGCTACATCGGGGCGGGCCTGATTCTCGCCGGCATGCTGCTGGCCGAGATACCGCTTGGCTCCAAAGCACCCGATGTGGCGCCGGGGGATTGAATCAAGAAAGCTCCAGAAGCCACCCGTAGGTGCTTCTGGAGCTTTTTCATATGCAGCCAACCTAGATGCGGAACCGTGCCACCGCCTCCCGCAGCCGGCCGGACGTAGCCGTCACCTGCGTCGCGCAGGCCACGGTTTCTCCAACCGCACCCGCCACCTGCTCCGATGCGGCCGCGAGCGCCGCCGACGAATCCTGGTTCGACCGGGCGCCCTGCTCCACAGCGCCGACCAACTCCTCGACACTGCGGGCGCTGCCCAACATTTGCACCGCAGTTGCAGCGTTCTCCTCGGCAATCGCCGAAAGATGATGCGTGGCCTGCACAACCTGCACGCCCGCCGCGGAAATCTCTTCGGCTGCGGCCGATATGGACTCGACCTGCTCCTGCGTCTCGGCAACGGCCTTCAGAATGCGCTCAAGCGATTCCCCGGCTTCCCGGGCCAGGCCGGTGCCAATGTGCACCTCCTGAGTGCCGGCGCCCATGGTCGCCACTACCTGACCGGCCTCGGCCCGCAGGGCGCCGACCCGCTCCCCAATGTCGTTGGCTGCCCGCCGCGACCGCTCAGCGAGGCGCCTGACCTCGCCGGCCACCACCGCGAAGCCCTTCCCGTGCTCCCCGACCCGGGCCGCCTCAATGGCGGCATTCAGCGCCAACAGGTCGGTCTGGTCGGCAATCTCGGAAATGAGCTGCAAAATCTCGTCCACATGGCCCAGGCTGGCACTGAGGCCTTCCACCCGGCTGGCCGCGGCCAGCACCCGGTCGCGCACCCGGTCCATGCCGCCTACCACCGCCTCCACGGCGCGGCCACCGGCATCGGCAGCGGTCCGGGTATTGGCGGCTGCCTCAGCCACCACACCGGCGCCTGCGGCCACCTGATCAATCGAACTCGCGACCTGGCCGACAATGGTGGCCACCTGCTCCACTTCGCGGGCCTGCGCATCGGCCGTGGCGGCAACCTGCTCAACGGCGACCCGCAGCTCCTCAGTTGCCCGGAACCCACTCGCCGCCTGATCGCTTTGACCGGCTGCCGTCCGGCGCACCTGCTCAATCTGCGCAGCCGACTCGGTGGCCGCATCGGCCGTCTGGCCGGCTACTGACTGCAGTTTGGCGCCGGCCCGGGCCAGCTCCTCAGCATTCGCGGTCAGGTCCCGCATCATCGTTCGCAGGGCGGCAGACATAGCGTTCAGCGACTGCGTGCTCTGGCCCACTTCGTCCCGGCTGTTAACCGGCACGGGTCCTTGTGAGAGATCGCCCTGCGCAATGCGCTCCATAGCCTGCTGCAGCAGCCGCAACGGCCGGACCACTACCCGGGCAAACAGAATGGCTGCGGCCACGCACACCAGCAACAGGGGAACCGTTACAATCGCCACATTCCGAAGAATTTCACCGATAAGGACGTTCATCTGGTCGACGGTCAGACCGGTTTGAGCTGCCCCGGCAAGGAGGCCCCGCCAGATGACAAAGCCCGCTACCAGCAGTGGTGCGAGCGCCCAAGTAAGCAGGGTCGCGATAGTCCTGGGGCCAAAGTTCCATTGCAGTGGATTGAGCATGCGCATTCCAACTGGTCCTCCTCTTATGTGAAGGCCATGTTCCTAGTCTATTTAAACACAAAGACTCCCAAAACGGGAGTCTCTTTGGTACCTAGGGTCAAGGTTGTATCTTTCCGGTATTCTTATTTCTTTGTTATGGACAGGATCCAGGGCAGGAGTTGCTCGCGCCCTAGCCCATCTTCGGCTGAGTACATCAAAATCGCTTCCTCTTCGGCCGATGCAGGCCCCTCCGGACTGGGCGCCTGGGTCGACATGATGCCCAGGTCCTTCGCCATGGTGCGCAGGTTGGTGGGGCGCTCATTGCGAGACAGCTTGTCAGCCTTGGTGGCCACACACAGACGCACCTTGCCAAAATGGCGGAGCCACTCCCACATGGCGATATCGTCGCGGCTGGGCGGATGGCGCAGGTCGACCACCTGGAGCACGGCCTTCAGGTTCTCCCGATTCAGCAGATATTGCTCGATCAGCTTCCGCCAGGCCTGCTTCTGCGTCTCTGAGACCTTCGCGTACCCATACCCCGGCATATCGACAAAGTAAAAGGCACCCGATGCTACCGCAGCCTCACGAGCGCTGCCACGCAGGCTGAACCGCTCTTCGCCGGCCTCGGGGTCCAGCCGGGCGTCGCCGAAGTTTGGCTTTCCTTCCGGCCAGATGCGATAGAAATTGAGCGTTTGCGTACGCCCGGGGGTGTTCGAAGTGCGGGCCAGCTTCGGCGAGCGGAGAAGGCTGTTTAGGAGCGATGATTTGCCCACGTTTGACCGTCCAACCAACGCGACTTCCGGCAGGTTGTCGGTGGGAAACTGGCGTGCGGCGGCAGCGCTTAGTACGAATTCCGAAAAGGTACCCACAGGACCCACTCCCTTGAGGTTCTCGGAACAGAGACAAGGGCGCCGACCAGCGGCGCCCTTCGACATGCTTGTTACACGACGGGCGGAGTGCCCTGAACCTGCGTTTCGGGCGCCGGCAGGGTCGCGGCAGGCGGGGGCACCTCCTGCACTTCGTCCTTCAGCGGCGCCTCGCCGAGCGCCAGGCGCAGCACCTCGTCCATGTGTTCCGCAAGGTGAATATCCAGCTTCTTGCGGATGTTGCCCGGAATATCTTCCAGGTCCTTTTCGTTCTCCTTCGGCAGGATGATATCCGTAATGCCCGCCCGATGCGCCGCCAGGAGCTTCTCCTTGACGCCGCCGATGGGGAGCACACGGCCCCGCAGGGTGATTTCACCCGTCATAGCCACGCTGGCCTTCACCGGGCGCCCCGTGAGCGCCGAGACCACGGCGGTTGCCATGGTAATGCCGGCAGACGGGCCTTCCTTGGGCACCGCTCCCTCGGGCACGTGGATGTGAATGTCGTACTTGGTATGGAAGTCCTCGGCAATGCCCAGTTCCTTGGCCCGGGAGCGAATGTACGAGAAGCCCGCCTGGGCCGACTCCCGCATGACCTCGCCCAACTTGCCCGTCAGGAGCAGGTTGCCCTTGCCCTTCAGCACCGTCACTTCAATCGGCATCACGTCGCCGCCGACCTCGGTGTAGACCATGCCGGTGGCCACGCCCACTTCATCTTCCTTGGCCTTCTTGCCCCACTGGAAGCGGGCGGCGCCCAGGTAGTTGTGCAGGTTTTGCACCGTCACACGCACGTTGGTGGCATCGCCCCGGGCGATTTCACGCGCCGCCTTCCGGCAGACGTTGGCGATTTGACGCTCCAGGTTACGCACGCCGGCTTCCCGGGTGTACTCCCGCACGATGCTGCGGAGCACGTTCTCGGACACTTCCAGCGTGTCCTCTGTCATGCCGTGGTCCTTGCGCTGCTTGGGCAGCAGATGCCGCTTGGCGATTTCGACCTTTTCATCTTCGGTGTAACCGGAGATGTTGATCAGTTCCATGCGGTCGAGCAGCGGCCGCGGAATGTTCCAGACCACGTTGGCCGTAGTGATGAAAAGCACGTTGGAAAGATCGAACGGGCTCTCGATGTAGTGGTCGGAGAAAGTGCTGTTCTGCTCGGGGTCGAGCACTTCCAACAGCGCCGAGGCGGGGTCGCCCCGGAAATCCGACGACATCTTGTCGATTTCGTCGAGCAGGAAGACGCAGTTCCTGGTGCCGGCCTGGCGCATGCCCTGAATGATGCGGCCCGGCATGGCGCCCACGTAGGTGCGGCGGTGGCCCCGAATTTCGGCCTCGTCACGCACACCGCCGAGGGAGATGCGCACAAACTTGCGCCCCAGGGCGTTGGCCACCGACTTGGCCAGCGAGGTCTTGCCTACCCCGGGCGGTCCGCCCAGGCAAAGGATCGGACCCTTCATTTTTTCGACCAGCTTGCGGACGGCCAGGTACTCCAGAATACGATCCTTCGGCTTCTTCAGGCCGTAGTGCTCGTTTTCCAGAATCTCCTCGGCCTTCTTCAGGTCGATGGTGTCGTCGCTCATTTTGGCCCAGGGGAGGTTGGTGACCCACTCCAGATAGTTCCGCACCACCACGGCCTCAGCGGCCATGGGCGGCATCTTCTCCAGGCGGTCGACCTCGCGGAGCGCCTTCTCCTTGACCTCGTCGGGCAGGCCGGCCTCCTCGATCTTGCTGCGGAACTCCTCGGACTCCGTGCCCTTTTCGTCCCGCTCGCCAAGCTCCTTCTGAATCGCCTTGATCTGTTCCCGCAGGTAGTACTCCCGCTGGGTCTTCTCCATCTGCTTGCGGACACGGACGTTGATCTTCCGCTCCAGCTCAAGCACTTCCATCTCGCCGGTCAGAATGTCGCTGACCCGCTCCAGCCGTTTGACCAGGTCAAACGTTTCAAGCACAGACTGCTTGTCCTCGATTTTGAGCGTTGTCAGGTGCGCAACAATCGTATCGGCCAGACGGCCCGGCTCCTCGACCTGTACCACCGTCACCAGCTGCTCGGGAGGTACCTTCTTGGAAGCCTTTATGTACCGCTCATACTGGTTCACGACCATGCGCATGAGCGCTTCCACTTCGGCGCTCTTCGCCTGTTCCTCGTCGTACTCTTCAACTGCGACGCGGAAGAAAGGCTCTTCGCCGGCGTAGTGGTCGATACGGGCCCGGGAGACACCTTCAAAGACGACCTTGATCGTCCCGCCCGGCACCTTCACGACCTGCTTAATCTCTACGATGGTTCCAACGCTATAGATATCGCCCGTGCCGGGGTCGTCGACCTTGGTATCCTTCTGCATGGCCAGGACCATGCGACGCTCTTCCAGCATCGCCTGGTCAACTGCCTTGATCGACTTCTCCCGGCCGACCTCCAGGGGGACAATCATCGTCGGGAATACAATCTGACCCCGCAAGGGCAACAGGGGCAGCTCTTGAAGCGTACCCTTTCTGTCGTTGGCCATCGGCGTCACCTCCTGGTTCCTGCCTTGATTTAGATTCTAGCACAACTGCCCTGGGAGACCATTCGGTGGCCACGCAGAACTTTGTGTGTTCTTATGACGTGACATGCCCTGCCCAAGGTTCGCACCGCGGCAGTCCCATTTTCGCGCGGCAGGGTGAAACGGGTTTAGCGTGTGTCAGGCTGTCCTGCCGTATACCAGCAGGACAGCCTGAGACGACGCTCTAGGGTTCCAGGCCCGACACGCTCACCGCAGGCTGGGGCAAAACCGGAATGTCGATCAGGGCGGGCGCCGGCTCGGGGCGCTCCTCGGCGACAGGCGCCGCGTCAATCGCACCCGTTTCCAACGTGGGCACCGGTGCGACCGTCAGCGCCAGATCGAAAACCTGCGCCAGCGTCTCCACCGGAATCACCTCAACACCCGATACATCGCGGAAGGTTTCCTGCCAGTTCTCCTTCGGAATCAGCACCCGGGTGCAGCCAGCCTGGCGTGCCGCCTCAACTTTGGCCACCACACCGCCCACAGGCTTCACAAACCCCCGGATGGAGACTTCGCCGGTCAAAGCCAGCCGGTTGTCAACCGGCCTGCCCATAAAGGCGCTGTACACCGCCGTGGCGATGGTAACGCCCGCACTGGGGCCGTCCACCGGAATGCCCCCGGGAAAGTTGACGTGAATGTCGTAGTCGCGGGGGTCGCAGGTCAGGAAAGACTTGAGCACCGTCAGCACATTCTCAACGGAACCCTTGGCCATCGACTTGCGGCGCATCGTCCGGCCGCCGCCGCCCATCTCTTCCTCTTCCACGACACCCGTCACGACCACGGTCCCCCGGCCGGCCTCTTTGGCCGGGCGGACATCCACCTCCAACTCCAGCAACATGCCCATGTTGGGCCCGCTCACGGCAAGGCCGTTCGCGAAGCCGATGACCGGGGCGGGCGGAATCCGCCGGTCCGGTCGAGGCTGAAGCTGACCGCTGTTCACGACCCATTCGACTTCTTCCGTCGGGATGGTATCCTTGCCAGTGCCCATCATCACACCAGCGGCGATCTGGACGATATTCACAGCCTCGCGGCCGTTTGTCGCGTACCGCTTCACCACTTCCAGGGCGCCCGGTGAGAGTTTGAATTCGATCTTGCTCGCCGCCCGCTCGGCGACCCGGGCCACCTCGTCCGGCAGCAACGGCCGGAAGAAGATCTCCATGCACCGGGAACGAATGGCCGGCGGAATCTCGTGGGGCTGCCGGGTCGTTGCACCGATCAGGCGGAAGTCGGCGGGCAGTCCATTCTCAAAGATATCCCGGATGTGCGTGGGAATGTTGGGGTCCTCGGCGCTGTAGTAGGCGCTCTCCAGAAAGACTTTGCGATCCTCCAGCACCTTGAGCAGTTTGTTCATCTGCACCGGGTGCAGCTCACCGATTTCATCCAGAAAGAGCACGCCGCCGTGCGCCTTCGTGACGGCGCCCGGCTTGGGCTGCGGAATGCCCGCAATGCCCATGGCGCCGGCGCCCTGGTAGATGGGGTCGTGGACCGAGCCAATCAGCGGGTCAGCGATGCCCCGCTCATCGAACCGGGCCGTTGTCGAGTCCAGTTCGATGAACTTGGCCTCGTTTGTGAAAGGCGAACGCTGGTTACGGCGTGCCTCGTCAAGTACCAGGCGGGCCGCTGCGGTCTTGCCCACGCCGGGGGGACCGTAAATCAGCACATGCTGCGGGTTGGGGCCGCACAGGGCGGCACGCAGCGCCTTCAGCCCTTCCTGCTGGCCCACGATTTCATCGAAACTGGACGGCCGGACTCGCTCTGCCAGTGGCTCCGTCAGCCGGACTGCCCGCATGCGCTTGAGCTTGTCCATTTCCTTGCGGGACTCTTTCTCAACGGCCACCTTGCTGCCTTGCTGGCTTCGGAGCAGGTTCCAAAAGTAGATGCCGATGACGATCGCGAAGAAGACCTGGATGATCGTCAGGATACTGCCCAGCGACATAACCGGTTCCTCCTCCCGCCCAGGCGACCTGCGGGTCTGGTCGCATTTCCTGACCTGTGTGAGTTAGTATCTCACAGGAGGCTCGACAGAATGTGACCAATGGAAACCGAACACGTACTGCAGATTACGCAGATTATGGGATTACGCGGATGTACTTGTTGTTGACCACAGAGGACACAGAGATCACAGAAACTAAGCAGGTCGTTCCGGGTCACTATCATGGATGATGCCCAGGGACGATTTACCAGGTATCTGTGTCCTCTGTGTCCTCTGTGGTAAATAAAAGAACAGCAGTGCATGGGTATGCACCGCTGTGCGACTGTCATGGACGGCGCTCAGCGTTTCGACCCCTGGTACTTGGTTAGTGCGACGCCGACTACGCTGATGGCGGCGCCGGTCCACTGCACAACCGACCAGGACTCCCCGTAAAACAGCCCTGCAATAATCGCCGCAAAGACCGGGGTCAGGCTCGTGTAAATTGCCGTGCGTGCGCCCCCAATGCGCCCCACGCCCCATGCGAAGACGACGTATCCGAACAGCAGCGATCCCAGGGCGGAATAGGTCATACCCCCGACCGAGGCTGCCGAAATGGCCCCGAAATCCTGCTGGAGCAGCCCGGGTATGCCAATGATCATGTTGCTTACCGCACCAAACAGCATCGCCCAGGCCGTTACCCGAACGGACGAACCGACTCGGTCAATCACCGGGCGGGCATACGCCGTGTACGAGGCCCAGCAAACCATCGCGGCCAGCGAAATCAGATCGCCCTTCAGGTTGGGCCCGCCCAGGTGAAAGCCCCCGGGCTCGCCGAGAATCACCATCACCACGCCCGTGACCGAGGCGACCGCCGCAGCCATGATCCACCCGGACCGCCGCTCCATACCGGTCAACATACCCGACAGTGTCACCAGGAGCGGCGACATCGCGATAATCACCGAAATGTTGGAGGCAGAAGTGCGGGGCACGGCCTCAATATACAGCCACTGGTACAGCCCGTTACCCACCAGCCCGAGCACGGCGACCCGCCAAAAATCGGCCCGGCTGAGCCGCCAGTCCTTGTCCGTCAACCGCACATACAGAAAGAGTAATACCGCCGCCGCCGAGAAACGAATCGCATTAAAGGCCAGGGGGTTCCAACCCACCAGAGCCGACTTGATCACCGAAGCATTAATGCCCCAGACCAGCGCCACCGAAATCAGTGCCGCGTCAACCGTTACCGCTGGCTGTTGCTTGACTGCGGTCTGCGTCGCCACCCACTAAAACGCTCCTTATGCCGTATCAGGACAATGTGACAACCCCGTGGAGTTACCTCCACGGGGCGTTCGGTTCTTTAGGCAGACTCTTCCTTCTTGACCCGGCGGGACTTCGGGTCGGCCGTCACCAGGAGGGGTTCCTCCTTCTTGGCCACGACCTCCTTGGTCACCACACACTTGGAGACGTCGGTGCGGGAGGGGATATCGTACATCACGTCGAGCATGATGTCTTCGATAATCGCCCGCAGGCCACGGGCGCCGGTGTTGCGCTTGAGCGCCTCCTTGGCGATCGCCTTAACGGCGTCTTCCTTGAACTCCAGGTCCATATTATCCATCTGGAGGAGCTTCTGGTACTGCTTGATCAGCGCGTTCTTCGGTTCCGTCAGGATCTTCACGAGGGCTTCCTCATCGAGGGCGTCCAGCGTGACGATAACCGGCAGGCGGCCGACGAACTCGGGGATCAGGCCGAACTTCAGCAAATCCTCAGGCAGGATCTGGGCGAGCAGCTCGCCGACATTCTGGTCCTTCTTGGACCGAACTTCGGCGCCGAAGCCCATGCCCTGCTTGCCAACACGCCCGCCGATGATCTTGTCGATCCCGTCGAACGCGCCGCCGCAGATGAAGAGGATGTTGGTGGTATTGATCTGGATGAACTCCTGGTGCGGATGCTTCCGGCCGCCCTGGGGCGGAACAGAGGCCACCGTGCCTTCCAGGATCTTCAGGAGGGCCTGCTGCACGCCTTCACCCGACACGTCGCGGGTGATCGAAGGGTTCTCCGACTTGCGGGCGATCTTATCGACTTCGTCGATGTAGACGATGCCCTTTTCGGCCTTCTCGATGTCGTAATCAGCCGCCTGAATTAGCTTGAGCAGGATGTTCTCGACGTCCTCGCCCACGTAGCCGGCCTCGGTCAGAGACGTGGCATCGGCGATGGCGAAAGGAACGTTCAAGATCTTGGCGAGGGTCTGCGCCAGGAGAGTCTTGCCGGAACCGGTGGGGCCCAGCATGACAATGTTAGACTTCTGCAACTCGACCTCGTCGAGCTTGCCGCCCATGTTGATGCGCTTGTAGTGGTTGTATACGGCCACCGCTAACGTGCGCTTGGCGCGCTCCTGCCCGATGACGTACTGATCGAGGATCGACTTGATCTCCCGAGGCTTCGGAACGTCCTTGAGTTCGAAATCGACCTCTTCGTTCAGTTCTTCCTCGATGATCTCGTTGCACAGCTCGATGCACTCGTCGCAGATGTAGACACCAGGCCCTGCCACGAGCCGCTTGACCTGATCCTGGAACTTGCCGCAGAAGGAGCACTTCAGTTGCCCCTTATCCTCACCTGTGAACTTGAACATTCCCCCACCCCTTTCTTTAGCGGTTCCCGCTCACCTTGTCCTTAGGGTGCACCACTTCATCCACCAGGCCGTAAGCTTTTGCTTCGTCGGCGGACAGCCAGCGGTCACGCTCGGTATCGGCCTTGACACGGTCAATGGGCTGCCCCGTGTGCTTGGCGAGGATCGCGGCCATTTGTTCCTTGGTCTTAAGCGCCTCGCGAGCGGTGATTTCAATGTCGGTGACCTGACCACCAACCCCGTGGAGCAAGGGCTGGTGAATCATGATGCGGGCGTTGGGCAGTGCATAACGCTTGCCAGTGCCGGCAGCCAGCAGCAGCGCGCCCATGGAGGCAGCGAGCCCTACTACCGTAGTGTTAACCGGCGCCTTGATATGCTGCATGGCATCGTAGATGCCCAGTCCGGCCGAAACCGAACCGCCCGGTGAGTTGATGTAGAGGTTAATCTCCTTGTCGGGATCGTCACTCTCCAGGAAGAGCAACTGAGCAATGATCACGTTGGCAACCTGGTCATCCACAGGGGTGCCCAGGAAGATGATCCGATCCTTCAGGAGCCGGCTGTAAATGTCGTAGGACCGTTCACCGCGGTTGGTCTGCTCGATAACATACGGAATTAGGTAGCTCATCGTCTGACCTCCTCTCCCCGCAGCCTATTCCAGTTCACTTAGCCTTGCGGGGCGTTCAAACTGACAAGATGATCGATGGTCTTCTGAAGCAGGAGCTGATCGCGGAGCCGTTCACGGTAGTTGACGTTCTTACGGAGCTGCTTGACTTCCTTCTCCTGTCCCTTGTACCGGGCCAGCATCTGGTCGAATTCGGCCTCCAGCTCGGCATCGGAGACCGTGAGGCCTTCCTGCCGGCCAACGGCGCCGAGCACCAGCTCCTGCTTGACGCTCTCCTTGGCCTGCACTTCGTACTGCTCGTGCAGGTCGTGCGAGGTCTTGCCGGTGGCCTGCTGCCAGAACTCCATGGAGAGGCCCTGCGAAGTCAGGGTGCGCTCGAAGTCGTGAATCAGGTCGTGCACACGGCGGTGAACCAACACATGGGGCAGTTCAACGGTCGCCTCGTTGGCAACGGCCTCGATGATCTTGCTCTGGTATTCCTGTTCGGCGTTGTTCTTCGCCGATTCGGCCAGACGCTTTTCAATGTCGGCACGCAGTTCAGCGAGGGTCTGGTGCTTGGAGACTTCGGCGGCGAACTCGTCGGAGAGCTCCGGCAGTTCCTTCCGCTTGACCTCCTTGACGCTCACTTTAAATAACGCTTCTTTGCCAGCCAAATGTTCGGCATTATACTCCACCGGGAAAGAAACTTTCACTTCGACATCCTGGCCGGCCTTGGCACCAACCAGCTGCTCTTCGAAACCGGGAATAAACGAGCCAGACCCGATCTCGAGCGTGTGGTTCTCGCCCTTGCCGCCTTCGAACGCGACGCCGTCGACGAAGCCTTCGAAGTCGATGACAGCGAAGGACCCCTGCTTGACTTCGCCGCTGTCGTCGGTTACCAGGGTGGCCATGCGGTCACGCAGCTGGGTGAGCTGCTGGTCGATCTGTTCGGCGGTAACGTCGCCGGAGGGCCGCGCAATACCGAAGCCCGACAGCTTGCCGAGCGTTACCTCGGGCACGACCTCAACCTTGCCCTTGAAAATGAAGGGCTTGCCTTCCTCGGCCTGGACGAGGTCGACCTTGGGCTGGTCGATGGGCTCGACGTTGCTCTGGAGAAGGGCCTCACCATAAGCGCGGGGGAGAAGCTCATCGATCGCTTCGTTGACCAGGCTCTCTTTTCCATAGTTCCGCTCGAAAAGGGCGCGCGGGGCCTTCCCCTTACGGAAGCCCGGAACGGTAACGCGCTGATTGAGCTTACGGAATGCAGCGTCGATGGCCTTGGCGAACTCGCCCGCCTCAACCTCCACCTCAAACTGCATCCAATTCTTCTCTAACTTGTCCCATGTCGCCTTCATCTATTCTCCCCCTCGAAAGTCAGTATATGGCCCGCATATGGGTCGGCCACATACCAGGATCTCCAACCATTAGGCTCGGTTACAACTTTAGTATTATACCACGGCGGGTAATTCCAAACAACGCAGGGGGCGTCTGTGCTTAGGACGACGCGCGTATGCGCGAAGGTTCGCTCGCGACATTCGCTTTGACCATAGAAAAGCAGCGGTGGGTAGCACCGCTGCGGCGAAAACGAGAAATGTGCATGGGCGTGCGACGATTATACGACTTCTGATTACCGGATGCAAGGGTGGATTCAGAAGGCGGGCTTAAGCGCAGGCAGACCTTCCAGGGGCGAGGGCCACTGGATGCGGAAACCCTCCAGCGGCTGATTGGCTTTGACGCCGCGGTCTGCCACCACGGACGGACCGGCGCCCGGCTTGATGGAGCCCGGGTCGCGCCCCGACAGGTCGATGGTACGCATGTAGGCAGCGCCCGTGCCCATTCGGGCAAAATCGGTTAAAAAATGCCGCGAGTCCTGGTAGCGCCCCTGGCTGATCGATGCGATCGCCTGGTCCAGGGTGTCGCCTTCCTTCAGCCGGCCCATGATCGCCTTGAGCCCGCCGCCCTCGGCGGCAGCCTGGTCAAGAAAACGTACGGCGAGATAAGCAGCGGCGTAACTGTCGCTGTCGCCCGCCCACGGTTTCATGAGGGTGGAGAGCAGCGCTTCGGGGCTGTTGTTGCGAAGCGAGAGGGCTACCCGCTCGGCCCCACCGGAGATGTACTCGGCTGTGCCTTCAGCAAACCAGTCCGGCAGCGAGGCCAGGTCCATGTTTCGGCCCATGATGAGGTGGGTCATTTCGTGTGCGATAATGCGGTCGTTCTGAATGACGTGGCTGTTGACCCCGTTCGGCCCTGTGTCAGGGGCGAACTGGCTCATGTTGATATGTAGGCTCGGATTGGCAATGCGCCCGCGGTCATCGTATTGGAAACTGACCGAGGCGAGGGCGCCCTCCAGGTTGTTCTCATACTTCACCCGCACGGTGGTGCCGTCACCTTTCAGGCCGTAGTATTGTTCGACCAGCGATTCGGCCTGGCGCAGGGCGGTGCTTTTGAGGGTGTTTGTCACCCGATCGCGCAGTTCGACCGCCTCAGCGTTCTGGCGGGCCTGCTGCAGCGCCTCGCGCAAGGCCGACAGGTCGGGCCCTTTCCACGTTTGCGCCTGGCCGGTGCCGAACAGCCCGGTCAGTGATCCCCACATGCGGACGAGCCGGTTAAGCGCCAGCCCCCCCGCACTGATGGAAACCTGGTCGTGCCGGACTGTTGGAACGGGAGGATTGGCTGCCGGGGTGTGAGCATGCTGATGCATGGTGTTCGGGAGACGGGTTCCGGACATGCGATCGATGCGGATCGGCGATATGCCCGCTATCTGCTGCGATGCCACGCGATCATCTCCTCACGCACCGCTTTTCCACATAATACCAGTTATTTCCATCACTGGCAATACGTAGTGTGCGTGTGGGATAGAAAGCCTCGACATCGGAAAAGCACCCCTTCCTCCAGGGCGCCTGGAAGCGGGGGTGCTCTGCGCATGTCAGTCCAACTGCCACCGATCGGCCGACCCGTGCATCTTGCAGGCGAACCGCTGACCCGTGGGCGTAACCGCCAGGCCACCCTGGGCGGTCTCACGGAGGGCTTCTGGCATGCTGCGGCCGATCTGGCCCATGGTTTCGATTACTTCATCAATAGGAATCACACTCTCCACCCCAGCCATGGCCACATCGGCCGCCACGAGCGCCGAAGCGGCATACATGCCGTTGCGCTTCACGCAGGGGACCTCGACCAGGCCGGCCACCGGGTCGCAAACCAAGCCCAACGCGCTCTTCAGTACAATCGCTGCCGCGTGGGCCGCCTGGCGCGGCGTGCCCCCGGCCAGTTCAACCGCTGCCGCCGCGGCCATGGCGGCGGCCGAGCCGACCTCGGCCTGGCAGCCGCCCTCGGCGCCCGAGACCGAAGCGGTCCGGGCAATCACAGCGCCGAGGGCGCCGGCCGCCAGCAGTGCCAGCGCCATGTCGCGGTCGCTGGACCCGGCGGCCTCGCCGGCAGTGACAACCACGGCCGGCAGTACGCCCGAAGCGCCAGCCGTCGGGGCTGCGACAATGCAGCCCATGCAGGCGTTCACTTCAGAAACGGCCAGGGCTCGGGCCACGGCCGTCTGAATACGGCCGCCGGTGACCGAGCGCGGCGCCCGGGCCATCACCTTGGCCGCGTCGCCGCCGACCATGCCGCTCATCGAGTGCTGATTGCCCTCCAGCCCCCGCTCAATGGCGGCCCGCATCACGTTGAGCCGTGCGATCATTCCTTCGACCACAGCATCCTGGGTCGTATGCGAAAACTCGGCCTGGCTCTGCAGGGCCAGTTCGCCGAGCGAAACTTCCTTGGCTTCCGCCGCCTCCACGAGGGCGGCAACCGTCAAACGCGCCTGTGCCACGTTCATCCCCCTGTCTGCCGCCTTACAGCTTGTCGATCCGCCGGGTCCAGAGCACTTCGCTCAACACTTCCAGCTCCCGCCGGACCTTGTCCGCGGGCGCGTGGTCAAGTTCTACCGTAGCCATGGCCTGTCCGCCGCGGGCCTGCCGGGCCACCCGCATGGTCGCGATGTTCAGACCAAAGGAAGCCAGGCGCCCGGTAATGCCCGCCAGGGCGCCCGGGCGGTCCCGGTGCGACACCAGCAGCGTATCGTACAGCCCCTGCAGTTCCACGGGCCAGCCGTCCAGTTCAGTCAGCACCACTGCGCCGCCGCCCACCGAACTGCCCTGCAGCTCGCAAGTCTCGCCGTTGGCGCCTTCCAGGATAAACCGGGCCGTGTTGGGATGTACGCGGCCCAAATCAGCCCGCTGGAACTCGACGCTCAGCCCGGCCTCGCGGGCGTAGCCGCTCACTTCCGTGAGGCGGGGATCATCGGTGGCCCACCCCAGCAGACCGGCCACAAGGCCCCGGTCGGTGCCGTGTCCCCGGCCGGTGTCACCGAAGGAGCCGTGCAGCTTAATGACTGCCCGGACCGGTGTAAAACCGGCAGCGGCCCGTGCCAAACGGCCAAGGCGAATCGCACCGGCTGTATGCGAGCTTGAGGGCCCTACCATAACGGGCCCGATCACATCGAACAGATCCATGGGTTCCAACCGGATCCCCTCCGCCTTGGTAGGAGTTTCGATACAAACTGTCTACCTTGATATCTTACAGTGCCCGGCGAAACCTTGCCTGACCACTTCGACGTAGGGCATCTGCTCTACTGATCGCGCGAAAACAGTCCGTCCACCGGAAAATCCGATGGCCGGACTGTACGTCACGCCTTCAAGGGAGCCACGCTCACCGGCTCCTCCTCCTCCTCAGGGATCGTCGTCAGGAAAGTGGCAACCGGATCAAGAAAGGCCTCGACCAACTCCCACCTGAACTTGTCAGGATCCGAAACACGGTACGAGCCGTCCTCCTCCGGGCCAATGACCAGTCTGCCGAACTTCAGCCGCCGCAGGACGCCCTCAGCGAGTTCCGCGGCGCCTTCGGCTAACTCCGATCCGGCGAAGTCGGGTCGCACCCGCCAGATGCGTCCCTTTTCCTCAGCCAGGTGGGCAGTCAAATGGTAATACGCATCAAGCAGGGGCTGCTGCTCCCGGGGCAGTGCAAACGGCTCCGCCGGCAGACTGAACGCATCCTTGGCGATGGCTGCCGCCCCCGGGGCGAAGAAATACCGGTCAACCCCGTCGCGGCAGGCGATCAACTTGGCAAGCCCCAGCTTCTCAAACCGTCGCACCATCTGCTTGTACCATTTGCGCAGCATCCAGTCCTTCAGCAGCAAAATCCGCAGCGGCGTTTTGGGGTCAACGTGCCAGGTATTCTCCAGTTGCTTCCCCCGTCCGTTGATCCATACGGAGGGCAGCGGTTCGGAGAGTTCGTCGAGCATCAAGTGCATCGCCTCTTCACGCATGTTGCCGATCCAGCGGAGGCGCTTGCGCATGGCGTGTTCGATATACTCGCCCGCCAGTTCACGGCCCTTGGCGGTCAACTCCGTCGACTGCTTTTCGCTGTCATGATCGATGAGTCCCGTGGCCTGCGCCATATGGAAGGCCATCTGACTGTTGTTGAGGCAGTTTTTCCACGTGAGGGCGTTTCCTTGCTCCAGCGTAAGGGCCAGCGCCGCCGCCCAGGGCAGTTCCGACACCCAGCGCATGGCAGGGAAGACGTGCGGCTTGGCCCGGTTGCTCCACACCAACAGGCCGGCCTTCTCCAAATCCTCTAGCCGGGCGCCCGTCTTTCGGTATGCCCGATTGACCGCCGTGTGGGTCCGGCGACAGGCCACGTCGAACAAGTCGTCGTACCGGAACCCCCCGAGCACGGTGGCAAAGCGGTGGCGGGCCCGGATGAAAAGCCGGTTCGCACACCGTTCGCAGACAAAATCCTTATCACGGGTGATGATGTAGCTGTTCAGGACGATCGCTTCCTGTTTGGTGCGGTACACAATCCCCCGGGCGACCAGACCGCGCAGCTCCTGGTGGAACGCGGCGCCTTCCCGCTCGGCGAAATCCTCGAACGGATGCTGCCAACCCCGCTGGCGTCGCTCCACCTTGCCCCGGCATGCCAACAGTGCGGCCAGGAACCGGATTTCGCCGGTAGGGCCGTCCTTCGCCAACTGATCGATGGCGGCCAATAGTTGCTCCTCTACCTCCACCGTCTCACCTCCGTACGGACTCTTACTATACGGACATACGAAGATAGCGGTGAATAAGTTCGATACTAGAGCACCATAGCTGCAAGAACGCCAAACAGCATCAGGGGGATGTTGTAGTGCAGAAAGGTCGGCACGCAGGTGTCCCAGATGTGGTCGTGCTTACCATCGGCGGCCAGGCCTGCGGTTGGACCCAGTGTGGAGTCGGAGGCGGGCGAGCCCGCATCGCCAAGGGCAGCCGCCGTGCCGATGATAGAGGCCGTGGCCAGGGGGCTGAAGCCTAGTGCGGCGCAGAGCGGAACGAAGACGGTCGCGATGATCGGCACGGTGCCAAATGAAGTCCCGATCCCCATGTCCACCGTCAGGCCGACGAGCAGCATGATCACCACACCAAGCAGGCGGCTGCCGCCGATCAGGGAAGCCGCCGAAGCCACGAGCGAATCGACGCCGCCGGTCGCCTTGACCACGTCGGCGTACCCTGCGGCCACCAACATGACAAAGCCCATAAAGCCCATCATCTTGATGCCGTCAAGCACGGCTCCGTCAAAGCGCCGCCAGGGCAGCGCGCCCGTCGCCGCCAGAAGGCTCAGGCCCGTGAGACCGCCAAGGACAAGGGAATCGGTGGTGAGCTGCACGGCCAGTGTCGCGAGTACTGCAAGAATGGCTGCCGTGTGACGCCACTCCCAGCGGGACGCCAGGTCCTGCGTGCCGGCCATGAAAGGCCGGTCCGCTGCTGCGGCACGCACAACTGTCGTTTCGCGGGGCTGACGGTACGTGACAAACGCCGCCCACAGGAGGCCGGCTACCATACCCAGGGTGGGAATTAGCATGGCCTTGGGAAGGTCAGCGACGGCAATGGACATGCCGCCCTTCGCCATGTTGTCGGCCACGATGCCGTGGAAAATGAGGCCGAACCCGGCCGGAATCAGCATGTAGGGCGCCTGCAGACCAAAGGTGAGTGCACTGGCCACGCCCCGACGGTCCACCTTGAGCCGGTCGAAGATGGGCAGCAGGGGCGGAATCAGCAGGGGAATGAAGGCGATATGAACGGGGATGACGTTCTGCGAGAGCGACGCAAGAAGGGCGATGGCCAGCAGCAGGGCCGTGGTGCGAGCTTTCTGGAGCCTGATTACCGCCGAGCGCACCAGCAGGTCTGTTATGCCGGTCTCGGCGATGGCCACGGCCAGGGCACCGAGCAGAATGTAGCTGAGGGCGGTTTCTGCGTTGCCCCCCATTCCATGAATGAGGGTGCTGGTGGCCTCGGTCAGGCTGAGGCCTCCGGCCAGGCCGCCGGCCAGAGCGGCGGCGAGCAGGGCCAGAATCACGTTCACCTTGGCGAGGCTAAGGCCGAGCATGACGAGTACGGAAAGGATGACGGGGTTCACCGGCACATTCCTCCATTAACGCTTTACTGTAATAAAGCTAACGGTCGAATGTTACCGTTTGAGACGGTTTCTGTCAACCAGGAAAACAGCAGGACGGGCCGACGTACGAAGCGCCGGTCCGTCCTTTTTGGTTATGCCTGCTCTTGAAGCGTGTTCTGCAAGGTTCGGGCGAGACTTGCCAGGTTGGTGGCTGCCTCGGCGGTCGCCTTGACCGATGCGAGCACCTCACCAAAGTCGGTACTTACTTGCTTCAGCAGGCCGTCCACATCAGCAGTCACCTTACCTGCCTGTTCCACGGCCCCCATCACCGAGTCGCCGCCGGCTGACATCTCTTCGGCTGTGGCGCTGTTCTCTTCGCTGACTGCGGTAACCTGGCTAATCGCGTGCCTTACCAACTGGCTGTTGGCATCCAGTTGCTCGGTCCTGTTCAGGATCAAAAGCACCTGCTCCTCAGACCGCCGGCTGGACACCCGTATGGCATCAAGGGCGCCCGCCGCCTCTTCCGAGAGCTTTCTGAGCTGCGCGGCCTGCTCCGTTCCGGCCTGAATTTTGCTCACGGACTCGGCAATTCCCTGCTGAATCTGCTCGATCAGGTCGTCAATCTCCCCCGATGCCCTCGCAGAGCGTTCAGCCAGCTTCCGAACCTCCTCGGCCACGACAGCAAAGCCTCTCCCATGCTCGCCCGCCCGGGCCGCCTCAATGGCGGCGTTGAGCGCCAGTAAATCCGTCTGCTCAGCGATCTCCGTAATCGTACTGACAATCTGCCCGATTTGCACCGACGAGGCCCCCAGGCTCCTCACCGACGCAGCTGCATCCTGAACCGTGCCGCTGACCGCATGAATGCCGGTGAGCGTCTTGCCCACGGCATCGGCGCCCTGTCCCGAGACGGTGCTGGCCTCCCTGGCCAGGTTGCCCATGGTTTTGGCCTCGTGTGCCACGTTGCCCAGGGAGTCAACCATCTCCTCAATGGCTTCGGAACTCCGCGTCATTTCTGTGGCCTGCTGCTGGGCACCCTGTGCGACTTGATGAATGGAGCTGGCCAACTGCTGGAGGACCTGGGTTGCCTCCCGCAGGGCGCTGGTCTGCTCCTGGCTCCCCTGCTCGAGCCGGGTGATCAGCGCCTGGAAACTCCCCTCCAGCCGCCGTTTGGCGCCGGTGCTCTGCTGCTGCAGAGCTTCCGACGAACTGGCAAGCGTCTGGGCGGTTACGCCCACCTGGCGGAGCAGGGCGTCCAGCCGGTGAATCACGGCGGCCTGCTCATTGGCCTTCCACCTGTTGACACGGGCCGACCTGTCACTGACCGCGATCAGGACGATGATCACAAACAGTGCCAGCACCGTCTGTCCCACAATCACCTCCACCCTTTCGAGCGGAGGATGCTCCAGCAACAGCGCAGAGGCTGTCAGGCCCATCGCAAGCGACACGCCGGCCCCGAACACAGTTGTCAGCAGGTCCTCGTAAATCGCAGTAAACGCCACGGGAATCAGCCAGATGTGGAAGTTGGCCCCCTGTCCGTCGTGTTGCTGGACCACCTGAACCAGGACGGCAAGCAGCAGAATGGCCAGGGTCATGAAGCGCAGCGGGCGCCCACGCAACCCTTTCCGGGCCGCCAGGGTAATAACTGCCGTGAGGCTGGTCGTTACACCCACGATCACTATGTACTGCAGCCAGGTCATAGGGATGATGCCAATCAGTTTCAGGAGCAACATCAGGGAGAACATCGCTACAAGGAGTCGGCAAAGCAGGAGCACTGCCCACTGATCGCGATCGTTCGGATCTAGGCCAAGGCGACTTTCAAGTGATTTCATTGGCTGGCCTGCCCTTCCATTTCGAGGATACCGGGGACATCATAACATTCGTAAGTATCCGTCTCAATAATCCTATCCGTCTCTGAACTGATAGGAGCAGTCACCTGCCAATCGGGGGGGATGGCGACCCTCCATCTGGAGAAACAGAAAGGGCAGGCCACCCGTTGCTCCGGATGACCTGCCCTACTTCGTTTGGTGCGAGAGAGGGGACTTGAACCCCTACGCCTGTCGGCACAAGATCCTAAGTCTTGCGCGTCTGCCAGTTCCGCCACTCTCGCATAATGGGGTGCGATGCTGCCGCACAAGGAATGATACCTTATAGCGGCCCCCCGTGTAAAGCGCCTGGAAACATGTAACGTCTGCAACGCAACCGTTCCAGTCGCGCCATTGCGGCCGGGCCCTCGCGCGCTCCTCCTCCGGGATGAACTTGTCCGCCTATCAGGCCAACCCGACGTCAGGGTCCTCCGGCGGATAAGCCCGTACCGTGGTATCCACACCTTTGTGTCTCTTCCTTTCACCGTGACCCAACGCTATGATGATCGCAGAGTCCGTTAAGAATTTAACGCACTCAGGAGGAACGGCGATGGACAAAACCATATCTCCGAGAACCATGGGACGGCTCCCCATCTACTACCGCTACCTGGAGGAGCTGCAACGCATGGGCGTGGACCGGATCTCGTCGGACAAGCTGGCCGAGAGAATTGGCATCACCAGCTCACAACTCCGCCAGGACTTGAGCGCATTTGGCCAGTTTGGCCACCACGGCCTGGGGTACCATGTGGGCCCGCTCCTGGAACGCGTGAGCGATCTCCTTGGCCTGAACCAGCCGCACCGACTCGTGTTGGTGGGCGCCGGCAACCTCGGCCGGGCAGTAGCCAGTTACGAGGGCTTTACCCGCCGCGGCTTCCTTATCAAACGGATTTTTGACGCAGACCCGCAGTTGGCGGGCACGTACATCGCCGGGGCGCCGGTCGCACCCGTGACCGAGTTGGGCGCCTACCTGGCCGCAGAGCCGACAGACGTCGGCGTGATTGCGACCCCGGCAACAGCCGCACAAGAGATCGCTGATACCCTGGTTGCCGGCGGCGTTCGGGCCATCTGGAACTTCGCACCGGTACGCCTGGCGGTACCTGACCATGTGCTGGTGGAACATACCCACATCAGCGACAGCTTACTGCTCCTGTCACTGCGCCTCCATATGCAAGATTGATCTACCGGGCGCCCCGGCCTGCCGGGCCGCCCTTCTCTCCACCTAGTTTGTTAGAGTCTTTAACAAAGGGAGGACTCCACATGACCACCGAATCCAAGACCCCTGCTGATGTCCGTACCGAGATCGATCGGTTGGTATTGCGTGCCCGGGGCGCCCAGGCCGGCTTCGCGGCCCTGAACCAGGAGCAGGTTGACGCGATCGTCAAAGCCATGGCGCTGGCCGGCGTTGATCAGCACATGGCGCTGGCACGGCTCGCCGTGAATGAGACCGGCATGGGCATCTACGAAGATAAGGTCACGAAGAACCTGTTCGCCACGGAGTATGTCTATCACAACATCAAGGCGATCAAGACCGTGGGCACCATCAGCGAGAACCATGAAGACGGGTACATGGAAGTGGCCGAACCCGTGGGCATCATCGCCGGTGTCACGCCGGTTACCAACCCCACCTCCACCACCATGTTCAAGTCGCTGATCGCCATGAAGACCCGCAACCCCATTATCTTCGCCTTCCACCCCAAGGCCCAGGAATCCTCGGCAGCGGCGGCCCGGGTCATGCTGGAAGCAGCCCTTGCGGCCGGAGCGCCGGAGGGGTGCATCGGATGGGTGGAAAATCCTTCGCTCGAAGCCACCAACGCTCTGATGACCCAACCTGACATCGCTCTCATTCTGGCCACCGGCGGCTCGGGCATGGTGCAGGCCGCTTACTCCAGCGGCAAGCCTGCCCTGGGCGTGGGACCGGGCAACGTCCCAGCCTATATTGAGCGCACCGCCGACATTCAGCGGGCCGTCAACGATATCATCCTCTCCAAGACCTTCGACAACGGCGTAATCTGCGCCTCGGAACAGGCCATCATTACGGACCGCGGCGTGGCCGACCAGGTGATGGCAACGCTGCGGGCCTATGGAGCGTACATTCTGAACCCCGAGGAGACCAAGAAGGTCGAGGGCGTAGCCATCGACAGCCGGCGGCAGTCCATGAGCGCCGCTGTGGTGGGCCAGCCTGCGGTGAAGATCGCTCAAATGGCCGGCATCCAGGTCCCCGCCAACACCAAGGTGCTGGTAGCTCCCCTGGAAGGTGTGGGCCCTGAGTTCCCCCTCTCCCGTGAGAAACTCTCGCCCATTCTCGGTTTCTACGTGGTCGAAGATTTCAACGAGGGCATTCGCCGGTGCGAGCAACTGACCGAGTTTGGCGGCCTGGGTCACAGCGCCGTCATTCACTCGGAAGATGACCGGGTCATTGCCGAGTTCAGCCGCCGTGTCCGGACCGGGCGCCTGCTGGTCAACAGCCCCTCGTCTCAGGGCGCGATTGGCGAAATCTACAACAGCAACACGCCCTCGCTCACGCTGGGCTGCGGTACCTTCGGCGGCAACTCCACCGCCTCGAATGTGTCGGTGGGCAACCTGATCAACGTCAAGCGGGTCGCCATGCGCCGCGACCGGATGAAGTGGTTCAAGGTGCCGCCCCGCATCTACTTCGAGCCGGGCTCTCTGGCCTACCTCGCCAAGCTCCACGGCACCCGGGCCTTCGTCGTGACCGACCCGATGATGGTCAAGCTTGGCTACGTCGATAAGGCCCTTTACCAGCTTTCGAAGCGTGGCTTCCGCACCGAAGTCTTTTCCGATGTGGAGCCCGATCCTTCTACGGAGACCGTGGCGCGTGGCGTCGCTGCCATGAACGCTTTCCGGCCTGACGTGATCATCGCCCTGGGCGGCGGCTCGCCCATCGATGCGGCCAAGGGCATGTGGCTCTTCTACGAGCACCCCGAAGTGACGTTCGACACCCTGCGGCTCAAGTTCATGGACATCCGCAAGCGGGCGTTCAAGTACCCCGAACTCGGCAAGAAGGCGACCTTCGTGGCCATTCCCACCACCTCCGGCACCGGCTCCGAGGTTACCGCCTTCGCCGTCATCACCGACAAGCAGAAGGATATCAAATACCCTCTGGCGGACTACCAGCTCACCCCCGACATCGCCATTGTCGACCCGGAACTGGTCATGACCGTGCCCAAGGGAGTCACCGCCGATACCGGCCTCGACGTGCTCACCCATGCGATTGAAGCCTACGTAAGTGTGTTGGCCTCCGATTACACCGATGCGCTGGCGCTGAAGGCGATCGAACTGGTCTTCCGGTTCCTGCCCCGGGCGTACACCAACGGCACCGACCGCGAAGCCCGTGAGAAGATGCACAACGCCTCCACCCTGGCCGGCATGGCGTTCACCAACGCATTCCTGGGCATCAACCACTCCCTGGCCCACGTGCTGGGTGCGAAGTTCCATGTGGCCCACGGCCGGGCTAACGCGATTCTCCTGCCGCACGTGATCGCCTATAACGCTTCCCAGCCCACCAAGCTGGTAGCCTACCCGCAGTACGAGAAGTACCGTGCACCCGAGCGGTATGCGGAGATCGCCCGCTTCCTCGGTCTGCCCGCTGCCACCGTCGAAGAGGGTGTGGCCAGCCTGATCGAGGCGGTTCGCCAGCTCATGGTCCAGGTCGATATCCCCCTGACGCTGGCTGCCTGCGGCATTAACGCCGAGGCATTTGCACAGCAGATTCCGGCCATGGCAGACATCGCCTTCGGCGACCAGTGCACCGGCGCCAACCCCCGCATGCCCCTGGTCGCTGAGTTGGAGGGGATCTATCGAGCCGCTTACGGAGCCGCTTCGCAGCCCACACGCAGCGAGCGCAAAAAGTAGCTGGTACAGGTCAAAAGAGACAGGCCACCCGTTTCCGGGCGGCCTGTCCTTTTTCGCGCCGTTAGACAAAGTAGGGTACCTCGGCTTCCGGGAAGTGCTCGGCCAGCGCTTCCCGGAAGAACTCCTCCGCCTCTTCCATCGGGTCCTTTGGGTAGATGTACTTCCCGTAGCCAAACTGTCCGTACTTCCAGCGCCGGTCTTCCGGCTCCATGGGCAAATCGGTTTCCGGGAATCGCTCCTCGATCAGCGCCTTGGCCTTGGGGGTAAAGCGGTGCGTGATCAGTTCAAACGTCATGTCGTGCCCCCGGTCCACACCATGAGCGGCCAGTTCCGCGTGAATCTGATCCAGGAGCTGCTGATACTCCTCCTGCCAACTGCCCTCCAGGAAAATCGGACCCAGAATAAAGCCGACGGGGTAGCCGGCGCCGGCCAGCTGTGCGGCAGCCCGAACCCGGGCGCTGAGCTGGTGTGTGCCTAGCTCCCATTTCTTCAGCACCTGGTCGGTGTTGATGCTGAACCGAATCCGGGTATGCCCGTTATGGGGGGCGTCGAGCAGGCTCTCGACGTAGCCGTATTTGCTGACGAAGCGAAACCGGCCCAGCTCCTCGCTGCCGAAGAAGGTGACCGCCTCACGCATCACGCCGGTGATGTGCTCCACAGCCAGCGGATCGGAGGTGCAGGCGCCCTCGAATGTGGTGAATCCGGGCGCCTTCTCTCGCATATACGCCCGGGCCTGGTTGAAGATATCGTCCAGGTTGACGTACACGCGCACCACCGGCCTGGGTCCAAGCGTGGTCTGGAGGTAGCAGTACTCGCAGTGGCCCGGGCAGCCGGTGAGCAGAGGGATGGCGTAGTCGGCCGAGGGCTTGGAGGTTTCGAACTTGAGCGTCCGGCGCAGTCCGACCACCAGCGTCCGCTTCGCTTCGGCGTACTTCTGACGGGGCGTGTTCCCGGGGAGGCCGGAAATCCGGTTATGGCTCTTGATATACCCGATCTCAGCCTGGCCCCGAAGCCGCTCGCGAATGGCCCGGGCCAGCGGGTATTCCAGCGCCGTCTCCTCAAACAGGACTCGGTGAGGCATCCACAACTGCAAC
>JARBUG010000148.1 GCA_029239785.1 Symbiobacteriaceae bacterium
GGCACGAACTGCGGGCGGAGCACCTGTTCACTTCGGCGGCGGTCGGCATGGTGCTGGTGGGCGACGGCTGCAAAATCCTGCGTATGAACCCCGCGGCCGAGCAGCTGACGGGCTGGCAGTCGGCCGAACTGGTGGGCCACTCTTTCTGCTCCGACCTGTTTGCACCCGGGGCCGACGGCAAACCGATCTGCTTTGAGTCGTGCCTGAAGGCCCCGTCGGGGACCAGCGCCGGGCCGCTGGTGACCCGCACCCTGCTGACCAAAGCGGGCCGGCGCCTCGCCGTGGAGGTGTGCGTGACCACCCTCCGGGACAACGAGTCCTACCTCTTCTTCTGGGATATCAGCGAGCGGACACGCCTGGAGCGTGAGCTGGCCCGGCGGCGCAGGCAGGCCGAAAGCCTGTACCAGGTGGGCCGTGAAATGGCGGCCATGGCCGACCTGGACCGCAACCTGGAGCGTTTGCTGGCCAAGGCCCGCGAGGTGATGGAAGCCGATTTCGCCGGCTGGGGCACGCTCGACGAGTCATCGTTGGACCTGCACTGGCAGGTCGCCGTGGGAGCATCCGACGCCTTTCTGCGCACAAACCTCACCCTCGGGGATACGGTGGCCGGCCGGGTGCTGGCGGCGGGGCGCCCCTACGTGACACAGAATCTGCAGACGGATCTGCTCCGGAGCGGCGATGCCGCCGCGACGGTGGAGGCCGAGCGCCTCAAGGCAGCCATGGCCGTGCCCCTTCAAGTGCGGGACCGGCAGTACGGGGTGCTTTTTGTGGCGCACCGGCGCGCAGCGGCCATGAGCGATCAGGACCTCTTGCTGCTCTCCAACCTGGGCAGCCACATGGCGATCGCCGTGGAAAACAACGATCTGCTGCGGCGCATGCAACAGGTCGCGGCCTTAGAAGAGCGGCAGCGCCTGGCCCGTGACATGCACGACAGCTTCGGCCAGATTCTGACCTACGTGGGCATGCGGCTGCACCTGCTCGGCGGGATGGCACGGTCCCATCAGGCCACGGAGATGATCGACGAGATCAACGATCTGCATGCGACCCTCAAAGACGCGCACCAGGATGTACGCCGGTCGATCTACCAACTCAAAGAGAGCGGCCCCGCGCTGGCGTCGCTCTGGGACCGGTGGTCAGAGAACCTGCGCCAGTTCCAGGAACAGACGTCCATTCAGGTGACGATGCTCGGGCACGAGTTTATGCCGGCCCACCTGCCCGACCCGGTGGAATCGCAGGTGGCCCGGGTGATTCAGGAGGCACTGGCCAACGTCCGGAATCACTCGGGCGCAGCGCACGTCTGGCTGAAGGCTTACCGGAACGGTGCCAACCTGGTGGTCGCCGTGCAGGACGATGGGTGCGGGTTTGAGACCGGCAGCGTGGTAGGGCCCGGCGATTACCACTTCGGCCTGCACATCATGCGTGAGCGCATCGAGTCGGTCGGCGGCAGCCTGGAGATCGTCTCGGAAGTCGGCCTGGGCACCGAGGTTCGCCTCACCATCCCCGCCGTTGAAGGAGGAAGCTTTGACTATGCCACCGCTGAGCATTCTGCTAGTCGATGATCATACGCTGGTCCGAAAGGGGATTGGGCGGCTCCTGGCGACGCAGCCCGACTTCACAGTGGTCGGTGAAGCCGCCGACGGCCTGGAGGCGGAAGCCAAGGCCGTGGACCTGAAACCGGACGTCATTTTGCTCGACCTGCAGATGCCACGCTGCAGCGGGTTGGAAGCGCTCACACGCATTCGTGCCCGGCTGCCGGCGGTTGCGGTGATCGTGCTGACCTATTCCGACGACGAGCAGGACCTGATTGAGGCGCTGAAACGGGGCGCCCAGGGTTACCTGCTCAAGGACCTGGAGCCCGAAGTGCTCTTCTCGAGCGTGCGGGGCGCCGCCCGGGGCGAGGCGCCCATCTCGGGTGCCATGGCGGCCAAGATCCTGCTGGAGTTCCGCCCGGCGGCACCGGCCACCCACCCTGCGCCGCCACCGCTTGGCCAATCGGAGAAACCGCACCTGTCGGATCGGGAACTCGAGGTGCTGGAGCGGGTCGCAGGTGGCGCCACGAACCGCGAAATCGCCGAGGAGCTTTTCATCTCTGAAAACACGGTGAAGCATCATCTCAAGAACATCCTGGCCAAGCTGCAAATGCAGAACCGGGCCCAGGCAGCGGCCTGGGCCGTGAAGGAAGGACTCGTGCGCGATTGATGCACGCATAGCGCTCGCGATTAGGGCACACCATAATCTGTGCCCGAAAGAACGACAGGAGATGATGCGTGATGCCGGGACAGCAACCGCAGCAGAACCAGCAGAACCAGAATCAGACCAATCAGCAGACCCAGCAGCAGAACCAGGCCGGTGGTGGCACCCAAATGGCCAATGCCGCGGCCGGTGCCGCATTTGGCGCCGTTACCGGGCAGCAGGCCAGCACGCAGCAGGCAACACAAAAAACGAACCAGCAACAGGGGCAGTAGGAGCCTCTGTGCGACAAAAAACGCCCTGAGACCGACAACGGCCTCAGGGCGCTTCTCATTACCGTATGAAACTTAACCCGCAGCGTAGGAATGCAGGCCCGAGATCAGCAGGTTGACGCCGACCAGGGTGAAGAGGATCAGGGGGAAGCCGGCCGCAGAGACCCAGGCCGCCGGGCGCCCTTCCCAGCCACGGACGATGCGCATATGCAGATAGCCCGAGTAGAAGAGCCAGGAGATGAGCGCCCAGGTCTCCTTGGGGTCCCAAGACCAGTAAGCGCCCCACGCCTTCTGCGCCCAGATCATCGCAAAGACCAGACCGCCCAGGGTGAAGAGCGGGAAGCCGACGGCGATACCACGGTAGCTGACTTCGTCCAGCAGCTTCGCATTCATGCCCATAACCGCCTTGGAGCCCAGCTCACGCAGCGGACCCACCAGGATGCGCAGGATGAAATAGATCACAGCGCCAACCAGGATCGCCCAGATCAGGGTGTTGAACTGCTTGCCGGCGTTGGCGCCGTTCATCCAGCCCGGGGCGATGAAGAGCGGCAGATCCATGCCGAAGAGCGAACCCTCACCCGCCACGGAGCCGACGGGGCCGACCAGGGGCGGCAGGGTGTACTTCAGCGACTGGGCGCCGTTGCCGGAGTTGGTCAGAATCGCCTGGTAGCCAGTCCACTTGGAACCCAGGGCGACCACCACGAAACCAACAAGGACCGTCGCCGAGAAGCCGATGAACTCCAGCATCTTCTCTTCGAAGGCGCTGAGGGCCCCATCCTTGCGGATGCGCAGCAGGTACATCAGCGCAGCGCCGAAGCTGACGGCAAAGGCGCCTTCGCCCAGAGCGGCGGTAGAGACGTGCAGGGGCAGCCAGAAGGACTGCAGCACCGGCACCAGGGGCTTCACTTCGGTCGGGAAGACCGAGGCGTAGGCGATCATGATCACGCCGACCGGGGCGACGAAGGCGCCCAGACCGGGCAGCTTGTACCAGTAGGAGATCAGCACGAAGAACAGCATCACCGACCAACCGAGGAAGGACATGTACTCGTACATGTTCGACATCGGCACTACGCCGGAGCCGACCCAACGGAACACAATGCCGGCGGCCTGTGCTACGACACCGGCCGTGCAGAGCCAGAAGCCCCAGTCGCCCAACTTGTCGGCCAGGGTAAAGTTCTTGGCGCTGCTGCGGCGCAGCGTGATGCGGGCGATATAGAGCAGGGCGGAGACGGCGTACACACCGAACGCTACAAAGAACAGAATCCCACTAAGTCCGATCATCGCTCTTCACCCTCCACGACGGTTTGCAGGGGATTGTTCTTGGGATCGATCCGGTTGGCGAGGCGGTTCATTTCATCGCCGAACGAAGTCTGGTTCCGGTTGGTCCAGCCGCCCACAAAGACCCGACCATCTTCAACCAGCGCCCAGTAGCGGCGGTGCGGCAGATAGAAGGTGACGCAGACACTCAGGGAGACGACGATCAGACCAAACCAGATGACCGGAATGCCCAGGTCCTTCTTGACCTTGAGGCCGGTGGTGTAGCGCTCGGTCACCTCTTCGGTGCCCAGCGTGACGGGGGTGGTCGGGTCGAACTCCATTTCCGGGTAAGCGACGAAGTACCAGTTCTTGTAGGCCTTGCCGTCCGGCCCGATCACCTCAAGCACGGCGCCGGGGTTGTTCACCTGGCTCGACCGGCTGACCGGCTTGCCGCCTTCCAGACCGAAATCAGGGAAGTATTCGTTGATCTTGACCGTGTAAGCGCCGACCTTGTACGCGGTCTCCGGCTGGTGCAGGTCGAGCGTAAAGGTGCCAATCTGCTGCTTCGTCGCCCGATCGGTCAGGCTGACGACGGCGGTGCCCACTTCGTTCTTGTAGCTGGACTGATAAAGCTCAATCCACTTGTGCTGCAGCGGCAGGTTCATGCTGATGGTGTGTTCCTTGCTTTCCGTGCCATCAGCCTCAATGATCACGGCCTGGGTCTTATAAGCCTTGGGCTGGCCGTTCTCGTAGGTCTCCAGCGTGAACTTGTCGTTGCGCACGAACCAGTTGGCGCCGGGCACCTTGGCAATCTCGCCGTCCTGCACCCAGATGAACTGGTCCATGTAGGCGCCCGGGAAGACCCGGACCATGGCGCCGACCAGAATGAAGATCAGGCCGATGTGCAGAATGTAGGGACCCCACCGGCCCCAGCGGCCTTTATCCGCATAAATGCGGCCATCCTTCTGCACCACGGTGTAGTGGGCGGACTTCAGGGCTGCAGCCAGGGGGGCCAGCGCTTCGGCGCCGGCGACCGGCTTATACTCAAACCGGTTCTTCAGATGCTTTACGAAAGAGGACGGCGGGGCGATGTTGGGCCGCTGCACCGCCTTCCAGAGCGGAATGAACCGCTCCAGCGAGCAGATGATCAGGCTGGCGCCCACCATAAAGAGCAGCCCCATGAACCACCACGAGGTGTACATGCGGGTCATGCCGGTTTTCCAGAGCAAGTTGCCCCAGAACGCACCGTAGCGGAAGGGGTAGAACTCCGAAGGCGTACGCCAGTCGCTGTACATGCCTTCCTGCGGAACCAGGGTGCCGGCCACGCTGGCCGCTGCCACTATAAATAGAAGAACAACTGCGACGGGCACAGAAGCGAAGAAGTCCCAGGTCCTGTCCAAAAAGTCCTTGGAAGGCTTCTCGGGCTCGGGGGCCGTAGTTTCCTCGGTTACGACCTGTTCATCCACGACAAACCCTCCTGACTACTGCGCAATCATTTGCTTGACGTAAGAGACGAGCTTTTCCTTACTGATCTCGCCGGTCCACTTGCCGACCACCTTGCCATCCTTGCCCACGAAGTAGCTGGTGGGCAGGGGCACGATGCCGTAGGTGCGGCTGACCTCGTCAGTCTTGTCGATGACGATGGGGAAGGTGAGGCCAAGCTTGTCCCGGAAAGCCTGAATCGCCAGGTTGGACTCGTTCAGGTTTACCGCCAGGATCACGAAGCCCTGGGCCTCGTACTCCTTGTAAACCTCCTGGAGCGCCGGCATCTCAGCCCGGCAAGGCGGGCACCAGGTGGCGAAGAAGTTCAGCATAACCGGCTTGCCCTTGAAATCGGAGAGCTTCACGGTCTGGCCGTCGGTCGTCTTCAGCTCGAAGTCGGGCGCCGGGGTACCGTTGGCGATGCCCTCAACCGTGCCGCTGGGCCGCATCAGCACATACAGAACCCAAAGGGCGGCAACCAGCAGGACGCCTACGGTCGTCAGGCGCTTATACCGCGGATATCGCTGAGCTACGGCAGCACTCACTTGTTGGCGCCTCCCTCCGCAGCAGCAACCGCCTTCTTGGCAGCTTCGACCTGGCGGTCGATCAGTTCCAGCTGCTCGGCATACTTGATGGTGTTCTGCTTCTCCTGGTCAACCACGGCCAGGTACTTCTTGTACATCATGAGCGACTCGGTCTTCTGGTTGGCCGTTTCGTAAATCCAGGCGAGGTTGAAGAGCGCCCAGAGGTAGTTCTCATCCTTCTCCAGAACTGCCCGCTCGTACTGCAGCGCCTTGTTGCTGTCGCCGACGTAGTAGTGGGTCAGGCCCAGGTAGGTTTTGGCGTAGAGGTTGTCGGGCTCTTCCTTCAGCACCTTCTCGAACTGCGTAATCGCCTTCCGGAAGGAGGCAACGGCGGCCGTACGGTCGCCCGTGTTCAGGAAGCTGACGCCTTCATCCATGTAATTGCCGGCGAGGGCGATCGCAGGCATGGTGCTCTCACCCGACGCATCGATGGACGTGGAGGTAATCGAACCGCTGCCCGCCGAGGTGCCGAGCCAGTAGCCGGTCACGGTGCCGGCGCCGAAGAGCATAAGACCCAGGAGACCCATAGCCGTAGTCCGGCCGATGCGCTGAGGCGAGAAGAGTCCGTAAGGGCGGCCGTTCGCCTGCTTCTGAGCCACAGGCTTGACGACCTTTTTGTGAGCCCGATCCTCAGGAGCGCGGGCACCGCAGGTGTTGCAATACGGACCGTTCAGGTCGCTGCCGCAGTTCTGGCATGTAGCCATGGAGGAACCTCCCCTTTATTTCCCTGCCGGCGGCACGGGCGTCGGCGTAGGCTAGAGTCCTTCAGCTTGATACAAGGAACGTCGCTGCCCCGGGCAGAATTGGGAGCGCTCGACACGTGCTCCCTCCCTCCCCACGATGTTCCTCTTGTCATACTCACGTTAGCAGGACGAGGCCAATAGTCGCTATTGACCTTCTGACCGATTCTCAGCGGGAACAGGCACAAGCTTTGATGTGACTAAGGTCTATGCTTATGGGCTAAACCGATGAGGGTCAAAAGATGGGCGATTCGCCCATTGGTGCTCTATTGCCCGTAGATGGCCGATTTCGGGAGAATGGCGGCTCTCACCAGCCGAAGTGGCTGGGCATTGTGGATACCTGAGGCCATATCTTGGGATCGCTGCCAGCGCCAATGGACCCATACTTTCGTACTGCTGATCGGGTGCTGGCGGCCACCCGACCGGAGAAGATGGGGCTAATCCAGGCTCTATTTGCATAGAAGCGCCCGGAGCGTTTTCGCGCTCCGGGCGCTTCTGTTTTGCCTGCGGTTACCAGCAGACACGGCGGACGAAATTCTAGTAAGCATACCGAAACCTTTTGCGTTAGCACTCGTTTATATAGTAGGAGTCCAGTGATGAAGGAGGTCGTCGGCGTGCGCAAGTGGTTAGTCATGGCAGTCGCAGCATTGGTGTTGATCCCTACGGCCGCTCTCTATATTGATGATCGTTCGGTGCACGCAGAGGCGCAGGAGTTTCACGCCACCAACGCTGTCGGGCAGACGCCGGCCGTTATCCCGGCCGTAACCGAGCCAGCCCCTCCCCCCAAACCCACCTGGGAAAAGGCCCCTCTCCTCGACGCCGCCGTGGCCCGCGCCATGCAGGACTTCGCCGGGGAGTACAGCGTGGTTGTTCACGACCTGGCCTCCGGCGAAGAATGGTTCGTGAACCCCAATCGGCAGTACCACCCCGCCAGCACCATCAAAATGCCGGTCACGCTCTATGCGCTGGAGCAGTACCGGGCGGGCAAGTTGGACTGGCAGGAGATGATTACCTACACCCAGGCCGACTTCGAGTCGCCTGGCGGCGGTGCCTTTGAAACCGCCCCCTTCGGCGGCCGCTACCCCGTAGAGAATCTGGTGGGCCGGGCCCTTCGGTACAGCAACAACGTGGCCGTCAACATGCTGGGCCGCCACCTCGGCTGGGAAAACATCCGCACCTGGACCAAGAGCGTGGGCGGCGACCTGATGCGAGGGGCAGACGGCTCGCCCATCGTCACGGCGATGTCTGAACTGGGCTGGTGGCGCCACCTGGAGCAGGTCTCACGGGTTGACCCCAAGAACGCAGAACTGATCCTGCAGCCCCTGCGGGAAGTGGCCTACGATGGACGAATCGCAGCCGGCCTGCCGGAAGGGGTCAAGTATCTGCATAAGTTCGGTTCGTATGACGGGAACTACCACGACGGCGGCTGGATTATGGGCGAGAAGCCGTTCCTGCTGATCGTCATGACGCACGGGGCGTCGGTGGAAGCGGCGGATGCCGCCATCGCCCGGGTAACGGCGGAGATCTACAATGTGATGAAGTAGTCGGGTATCAACACGAATCAGTGGCATAAATACCAATTGCCACCACAGAGGACACAGAGGATCAGTGTACTCCGTGTCCTCTGTGGTAAAAATGGTATTTCTGTCTCGGATCCGTGTTTGTCCATAAATCCGTGTGATCCGTGAAATCCGTGGCCGTATAATGTCCCTGTTCGGTTACACTAGATAAGAAGTCCACCGAGGAACGAGGCTACATATACCATGCGACTCAAAGCAACCCCGACCGATTTCGTGGTCCGGGAGGCGACCAGCCTGCGCATTCGCAAGGAGCCGGCGCCGTACCGGGTCTACATGCTCGAAAAGCAAGACTGGAACACCACCGATGCGCTGGCCCGCATCGCCAAGGACAAGCGCATCTCCTACGACCGCATTGGCTACGGCGGCAAGAAGGACCGACATGCCCATACCTTCCAGTACGTGACCGTCCATCAGCATCCGCAGGATATCAGCCTGACATCCAAGGGCTACAGCCTGCAAATGCTGGGCTTCAGCATGGAGCCCATGGAGCCGGCGAAGATCGTCGCCAACCATTTTGAGGTCACTGTGCGTGAGGTGAAGCCCGAAGCGGCCGGGCGCCTGACCGCAGCCGTGGTGCGCGTCAAGGAGACGGGCATGCCCAACTACTTTGATGACCAGCGCTTCGGCAACTACGACAAAGAGCGGGGCTTTATCGCGGAGCGGATGCTCCAGGGTAAGTGGGAAGAGGCGCTGAACATGGCGCTGACCTCCATACATCCGGAGGAGCACAAGGAGGCCAAACAGCGCAAGCGGGACCTGCGGGAGCGCTGGGGCGACTGGGCGGCGTGCCGGGCCCTGTCGCAGACAGCCTTTGAACAGCGCTCCTTTGACCTGCTGCTGGCCGGCGGACCGGGGCCGTTCAAGGCGGCCCTGGCCACGGCCAACCGGGAGACGGCCCTGCTCTGGGTCAGCACCTACCAGTCCTTCCTGTGGAACGAAACGCTGCGCCGGCAGCTGGCGGAGAAGGGCTGGGCTGGGCCGGCAGTGCCCGGGCCGGCGGGGGATTACGTCTTCCCGACCGAGGCAGGGCGCCTGGGCGACCTGATCATTCCCCTGCCCGGGCGGGGCATGCGCTTCCCCAGCCCGGAGACCGGGCTGATTCTGGAGGAGATCCTGCGGGAGCGCCGGCTCCGTCCGGCGTCGCTGGACCAGGAGGTGCTGCCCGGGCTGGGCTTTAAGGCCTCGCCCCGAGAGGCGCTGGTCCGGCCGGCCGGCCTCTGGGTCGACCCGCCCCAGCCCGACGACCTCTACCCGGGCTTCCAGAAGGTGTTGCTCCGCTTCTCCCTGCCGAGGGGCAGCTATGCGACCATGCTGGTCAAGGCGCTCCAGGCGGACAGGCCGCCCGTATGAACCGCTGGGTAGCCGCAGGGCTCCTGCTGCTGGCAAACACGTTGTGGGGCACGTCCTGGACCGTGGCCAAGGTCGCGCTTGATCAGCTGCCGTGGCCCCTGCTGGGTGCCATCCGCTTCAGCATCGCTTCGGGGCTGCTGTGGGTGATCATCTTGGTGCAGGGACGGTTCGGGGCCCGGCGGGGCCCGCTCCCCGCCCCGGGCATCGCCCGGAAGGACGCCCTGCGCCTGCTCGCCCTGGGGCTGGTGGCCATCGCCGCCAACCACCTGATCGCCAACTTCGGGCAGAGCCTCACCACCGCCACCGACGCCTCCCTCATGATCGTGGGCGAAGTGATCTTCACCACCCTGCTCGGCGCCTTGATTCTCAAGGAACGCCCCGGGCGCTGGAAGCAGGTCGGCGTGCTTATCGGTGCGGCGGGCGCCGTCACCCTGATTCTGAGCCGGGCCACCGGCGGCGCGGCAACCGGCGGCCTCCTGCGGGCCGCCGGCGACTTGCTGATTCTGCTGAGCCTCCCCCTGGAAGCGCTCTACAGTATTTTGGGCACCCACTTCTCCCGCCGGTACGACCGCCTGAAAGTGACGGCGCTGATCAACACAGGCAGCCTGGTGATCTGGGTGCCGATTCTCATCTGGTACATCGCAAACGGCCGCTTCCCGTGGGGCGCCTGGGGCGCCCTGGGCGGTGTGGTCTACCTGGCCGTGGTCAACTCGGTCATCTGCTTCCTCATCTGGTTCAAGGTGCTGGAGAGCGCCGGGTCAAACATGGGCGCCATTTCGCTCTTCGCCCAGCCCCTGGTGGGCGCCGCCCTGGGCCTGACCCTGCTGCACGAACACATCACCCCGGGCCTCCTGGCCGGCGGGGGACTGATTCTTGGGGCGCTGCTCTTCAGCACCCTGCCCGACCGGGCTCCAGCCCCGGCCAACGCCGCTGCCGCCGCCCGGGAACATCAGTAAGACCAGCTGGTCACCCACTCGCCCACGGGCGAGGACTCGCGAGCGTTGATCGTGCGCACGCCCGACTCCACCGCCGGCAGGTCCAGGTTAAAGGCGTTGGACATGCAGGTGTAGGGCTCCAGGCAGACAAAGTCCTCGAACCCCGTCCCCGGGTGCCCGTTGAAGATGACCCAGTGCCCATACTCCCGACTCGCGGAAACCGTAATCGCCAAGCCGCCGCGCCGGTCGATCAGTTCAGCCCGACTCCAGCCCCTGGGGTCGGGCTGTTTCACCGCGTACCCCGCGTCGCGCTTCATGGCGTGCAAGGGCTGCCAGCTCCGCAGGTCCTCCAGGCCGGCGGGCTCGTAGAACCGCCCGGTCGGAATATCATCGATAATCTCCCACTGCCGGCTGGCCCCGTTCACCCTAATTTCGTAGCGCCCGGTGCCATCGTCGGGGGCGGCAAAGTAATGGTGGAACCCGACGCCGAACGGCATCGGGGTTTCACCCAGGTTGGTGATGCGGCTCTCGCAGTGCAGGCCCCGGCCCTTGAGCGTGTAGGTGAGGCTGAATACAAAGGGATGCGGGAACTGTGCCAGCACCTCCGGGTAGTCGGCAGCCCGGAACTCCAGCGTGACCCGGGCGCCCCCGGCGTCACCCTGGTCCACCACCCGCCAGGCCCGCTTCAGCAGAAACCCGTGAATGTGGTAGTTGGCCCCTTCCCGAATCTCCAGCTGGTAGGCCCGGCCCGCGAACTGGAAGCGCCCCTCGGTGATGCGCCCGGGCGGCAGCAGCACCGGAATCCCCCAGCGGGTCGGCTTGACGCGCAGCGCATCCGCATCGGGCGGGCGCCGCAGCAGTTCCCGGTCGCCATCGGTCAGCGAAAACAGGTTGCCGCCCAGCGACGGGGCGACCAGGGCAGCCGTGCCGGCATCGGCATCAGCCAGACGTATAACCGGGACACCGGACCAAGAGGTTTCCTCTACTGTATACATCGCGCAGTTACCCCCGATTGATTTTGCGAATGAGCTCCGGGTCGACTTTCGGCACCCGGTCGTAGGTAAGCAACCCGTTGATCTCCTGCTCCACGTCGGTCAGCTGCGTGTAGCACCAGCCCGTCACGGATGCGCAGTCAAACAGGGCCTCCACCACCTCGCGGTACCGGCTGATGAACTCCTCGTCGTTCTCGGCGCCCGAGTAGCCCCAGCCTTCCCATTCGCTCTTCTTGAAAGCGATGCCGCCAAACTCCGTGATCATCAGCGGCTGGCCTGTATAGCCATAGCCGCCCACAAACAGCTTCCGGCCCGCCGGCATCAGGCCTTCGACCGACGCCGGGGCGCCGCCGTAACGCTCCAGCAGCACATCCCGCTTGGGGCTGTAGTCGTGCACCGTGAACAGGTCGGTCTTCGCCTGCTCCCAGCCGTCGTTCGAACTGATGGGCCGGCTGGTGTCGAGCATGCGCGTCAGATGGTACATGGCGACCTGGTGCTCCACTTCCTTCGGGTTCCCCGAGAGGCGCGGCACGCCCCAGCTCTCGTTGAGCGGCGTCCACGTGACGATGCAGGGATGGTTGTAATCGCGCTCGATCACATCCAGCCACTCCCGGGCCAGCCGCGCGGCCGACTCTTCGCTGTAGTGATAGGCGTTGGCCATCTCCCCCCAGACAAAGAGCCCCAGGCGGTCGGCCCAGTACAGGTAGCGCGGGTCCTCCACCTTCTGATGCTTGCGGACGCCGTTGAAGCCCATCGC
>JARBUG010000298.1 GCA_029239785.1 Symbiobacteriaceae bacterium
CACGCCAGCCCGGTTTGTCACGTCCCACCCGACGATTGAGGGCGATCCGATTACCTGGACGGTGCGGGTGACGGCAAAGGACCGGGTCGAGGTGGACGTGGACACGACCAAGGATAAGTTCGGGGAGCAGAAGGTGACGCACTATGTTTGCACCAGCCTGGCCAATTTCATCGCCCCCAACGCACGACATTATCAGGTGCTGGAGGTGAAGGGCTGCACGGGCGGGCCTAACCCTTCCCTTAGGTTTTAAGTCGGGCATTGAGGCATTTATTTAACCGCTGCAGTCCCGTAATGTTTCAACCCTGATCTGAAACATTACGGGACTGCAGCGGCTAAAAACTGTCCCCTCCCTCGTCTCTATTGACACTTTTTCGTTCCCCAACTATGCTAGCTTCATGATAAATAAACGATCGGTCATTTACGGGACAGGGGGGTGCATAGATGAGAACAGGACGCATCGGCCGCCCGCCCGCAGACGTTGTGGCGCAGGGGGAGCGCCGCACAGAGATCCTCCGCACCGCCATGGAACTCTTCACGGAGCGGGGGTACGCAGCCATCTCTCTGGGGCAGATCGCAGAGGTTGTGGGCGTCACCAAGTCGGCCCTCTACAACCACGTTCGCAGCAAGGAGAGCCTCTACACGGAGGTGGTCTGCGACCTGCTGGACCGGATCGCTGCGGGGGTGGCTGCGGCATCCGAGGGGAACGTGCCATTCCGGCACGCACTCCGACTGATCACCGAGCGGGCCGTGCTCCACACCCCCGTCACCGCCGACATGGATGAACTGATGCGGGATGTGCAGACGCACCTGTCCCCTGAGCAGCAGGAGCAGGTGTTGCAGGCGCACGGGCGGTTCCTCGGGTCGATGGCAGATCTGATGCGCCGCGGCATTGAGCAGGGCGCCCTGCGGCCGGGGCAGGCGCCGGAACTGCTCGGGTATACCTATCGGCGCCTGGTATCGGGGTTCCAGGGCCGGAACCGGCAGCAGGCCGGGTTCGAAGCGTCTGATGCGCTGGTCGACTTCCTGGTCAGCCAGTTCTTGTCGGGTGCTGGTCGCGCGTAAACGAGAGAGAAATACCGTGGGGGAAGGTGCTGTTCCGTGACGCAACATGCCGCCGGCTTCAACTTGGACAGCCGGGCCAAGTGGAAGGTGCTCTTGTCCGTCGTTTTCGGCCTCTTTATGATTCTGCTCGATACCACCGTGGTCAACGTCGCTTTCAAGACGCTCCAGGAGGAGTACACGGCCAATCTGAACCTGACGCAGTGGGTGCTCTCGATCTACACGTTGGCCCTGGGCATTGCAACGCCCCTGGCCGGGTACCTCGGCGACCGGTTTGGCGAAAAGCGGATCTTCCTTTTCGGCCTGGGTGTTTTCGGGCTCAGTTCGCTGATGTGCGGCCTGGCCCCGAACCTGCTTACGCTGATCATCTTCCGGGCACTGAAGGGCGCCGCGGGCGGCCTTTCGATGCCCCTGGGCACTTCGCTGCTCTTCAAAGCCTTCCCTGCGGCCGAGCGAGGCAAGGCGCTGGGCGTCTTCGGCATCGCCATGGTGGCGGCGCCGGCCCTGGGCCCAATTCTGGGCGGCTGGCTGGTCGACCTGGGCCACTGGCGCTGGATCTTCTACCTGAACGTGCCCATCGCGGTGCTTGGCACCCTCCTTGGCTCCGCCTGGCTGCCGGCGGCCAAGGGCTCGGCCACCACGAAACTGGACCCGCTGGGCCTCCTCTTCTCCTCCATCGGCTTCGGCTCGGTGCTCTATGCGGCGTCGCACGCCGCCGAGAACGGCTGGAGCTCCCCCACGGTCGTCACCTTCTTCGCCATCGGCGCCGTGGCGCTGGCGGCCTTTGCGGTGGTGGAGCTTTACGTGGCCAAGGAACCGCTCTTCGATCTGCGGCTCTTCGCCAACGGTACCTTCCTCTTCTCGGCACTGACCGGATACATTTCGGTCCTTGCGCTCTTCGGCGCTGAGTTCCTCATGCCGCTCTACCTGCAGATTCTGCGGGGCAAGTCGGCCTTGGAGGCCGGCATCATCCTGCTGCCCATGGCCCTGGCCGCGGGCGTTGTAACCCCATTCTCGGGCCGGATTGCGGACCGGATTGGCGCCCGGCCCCTGGCGGTCATCGGCTACTCGCTGCTGGCGGTAAACACCTGGCAGTTCACGCACCTGACGGCGGATACGTCCATCGGGTGGATTCAGATGCTGCTCGCCCTGCGGGGTGTGGCACTGGGGCTGACGGTGCAGATTACGCTGCTGGTCTCGCTCTCGGTGGTGCCGCTGCGGCAGACGGCCCGGGCCTCCTCCCTGGTCAACGCCACCCGCCAGGTCGTCCAGTCGATCGGCGTGGCGCTGCTGGCCACGCTGCTCGCTTCGTCGATCTCGGCATCGACGAGCAGCGCGATGAACCAGTTCCAGGCGCAGGCCGCCCAGTTCGGCGGCGCGGCCGCGGCGAACCAGCGGGTCGTGCTGTGCGGGCCGGAGGGGCTCTCGACCACGGGAAAGTTTGGCGAGGTAACCCTGCCGCCCCAGGCGATGACGCCCCTGCGGTCCTTCTGCAACGAGTATACGCAGGGCTTCTCCCGGACCTATCTCTTTACGTTCTACGCATCCTTGGTGGCAGTAGCGCTGGGCGCGACGCTGCCCGGCTGGCCCGGGAAGGTGGCCCGCCGCCAGGGAGGGCAGCCCGAGGTCAGCGCGGGTCACTAAGCGAAGGTACGGGCGGCGGTCCGGGCCCGACACGAG
>JARBUG010000149.1 GCA_029239785.1 Symbiobacteriaceae bacterium
CGAGGATAAAATGACGGAGGCAGCTCGGGCAGCACACCCACCTGCCGCCAGCCTTCGCCATCCTCCCGCATGAGGATGGCCGACGGGTTGGCCACAGTACCCAGGGCGACCCAGAACTCACCGTTGGTGACAAACTTGGCCGATGTCGGGTCGGCCGGCGCCACGGGGTAGACCGGGGTCCAGGTCTTGCCCCCGTCCGTAGTCGCCACCAGCGTGCTGACCTGCTGGTAGTGCTGGGTCAGCACGGCATAGCCCCGCTCCGGGGTGAAGAACTGCAGGTCGCCGTTCACTTCCCCGGTGGGCGGCAGCCGCTCCCACGTCGCGCCCCCGTCGTGGGTGACGATCAGGCCGCCCTTCGCTTCGCCGATCCAGCCGTGGTTCTCATCGAGGAACTCGAAGGACGAGAGGTAGCTGCCCAGCGGCAGGTTCCCTCCCTGGCCCGGCCACCCGCCGTCGGTGGCAACTCGCCGCCAGGTCCGCGCGCCGTCATCGGTCCGATAGATATCTTTTGTCTCAAGGCCCGCCCCACCCCCGGTGGCGCAGAGCAGCCACCCGGTCTGCGGGGAGACAAAGGAGAAACTGCCATCACAGGGGCCATCGGGCAGGGCGGTCCAGGTCTTGCCGCCATCGGTCGTCGCAAAGTAGCCTTGCTTGTACACCCGCTTCCACCCGGTCTGCTCGCCGACGAAGTCAAAGGCCGAGTAGAGGAAGGTGTCGTCGGTCAGCCTGGCCCAGGTCTGGCCGCCGTTGGTTGTTTTGTGCAGGCCCTTGTTGGTGGCGACGAACCCCACGCTGCGGGATACCATCTGTGTCCCGTAGATGATATCGTCGAAGGTATGCAGGTCCCGCCAGGTCCGTCCGCCGTCGGTCGTCATCCGGAGCAGGTTCTCCGCAGCGAGCCACCCGACCTGCTCATCGGCGAAGTTGGTTGCAAAAGCGAAAGCGTCCGGAAGCGGATTCGACTCGAACACGGCATGGACCACCTCCGGGCGGGGGGCCGCTGCGACGCCTGCGGTGCCGGCCCCTGCCGTCACGGCTGCCACCACCCAGCGGTCCGGTCCCCGCAGATCCACCCGGACCAGCCACTGGGGCATCTCCGAAGGTGTGTTGGTATGTAGCCGGAAGAACCACTCACCCTCGCGCCGGGTAAAGAACGACTTCTGCTGAGGGATACCCAGGTTCCGGGCCTGCTTGACCACCTCAGGCCCCTGCGCCCACCGCAGCGCCTCGGCATCGTCACCCTTCACCAGGGCCTCCACGAAATGGACCACCGCGCCATAGTCGGACGGCACCTCTTCCGACGACTTGCGCACGTAGCCCTCGCCTTCCCGCACCCACTGTTCCACGAAGGGTCGGTGGTCGCCGGCGTTGCTCTCTACAAAGATGGACTCCATACCGTACGAGTTCGTATTGACCGTAAACCCCGTATCATGGATGGAGACGGTCGCATGCCCCTTCGTCCACGCCGCCGCCAGGGGCAGCCAGGCCACCCGCCAGGCGCCGCCCTCGTAGCGCAGCACCTGAACCTGCTCGGTCCCCATCGTCATGCCGCCAGCCACGTTCATGATGACAGCGACGTCGGTGCCGATCTTCTCCAGCCGGACGAAGTAGCCGACGCCCCGCACCGCCTCGGGCGGGTAGGGCTGGCTCTTCCAGACGCCATTCTCCTGCCATAGCAGGAGGCGCCCGTCGGTCATGGCGTTGGCACCCGGCCCCCACTGGCAGGCGATGAGCTCAGGCACACCGGTGCAGGCGGCAGCCACGCCGGGTATCTCCCACCCGTTCAGGCCGGCAGCCGCCTGGGCCGGGGAGAGGTCCTTGAGATGGGCCATCAGGGCCGCGGGCACGTCGACTGTGGACTCGGCGGTCGGGGTCCCACCGTCCGCCGGTCCCTTCGCACACCCCATCAACAGAAATAGCAAGGCAACTGCTATGTATTTCCTGCGATGATTGCGCCCCATCATATAGCCTCCCCAAGTGTTCGCTATCCGCTTTGACGCCTGCTGCCTGTCCGAAGTTACTCTCTGGCTGGGCGCATCTCCAGTGAGTCCGCTCCGTCTAAATGATGCACCACGAGCCCGACAGGAGGGAGCCGCCAATGCTCGCTCTGGCCCCCATGGTACGAAACCTGCCCACCCCGCCCCGCTGCGGACCCCAGTTCACCCTGGTCGGCACTGCCTCCGGAGGCCCAGCCCTTCCCAGGACAACCCTCCGTCAGCTGATCCTGCTCCGCATCGCCGAGGACCCGCAGGTCGCCGAACGGTTTCTGCAGGAGTGGCAGCCCGCCCTGGAGAACGAAGTGCGTCGGTACGGCGCCCGGGGCGGCCCTCTGGAGGACCTGACCGGCGAGGCGAACCTCGCCCTCTGGGAAGCCGCCATGCAGTACGATCCCCAGAAACATCGCACAGCACCGGAGCACTACATACAGAACCACATCCACCGCCGTGTCCGCACGGCCTACCGTGACTCCCAGGGATTCGACCAGCCCGAGCAGGCTCCTGCCGAAGCGCTCGATCGGATCGCCCGGCACGATGAACAGCTCCACGCCGTCGAGCAGCAGGCCGACCTGACCCGGGCCGTCGGCCAGTTAGAGCCGGCCGAACAGGACCAGTTCCATCGCTACGCCGCCCTGGCCCTGTCGGGCATGGGCCCCGATGAGGCCGCCCGGGCCATGGCCGCCACCGACGGCGCCTCTTTCGCTGCCGCCAAGAAGCGGCTGGAGCGGCTCCGCAAAAAAGTGAAGTCCCATCTGTCCCGTCTGATCTGACGGAGAGACATTGAAGGGTTAGACAGCCAGTGGAAGGAGAGATCTGCATGTCCCTTGTCCCGTACGTGATTGAGCAGACCAACCGCGGCGAGCGTTCCTACGACATTTACAGCCGCCTGCTGAAGGACCGCATCATTTTGCTTGGCACGGCGATTGATGACCAGGTCGCGAACGTTCTGATCGCCCAGTTCCTGTTCCTGGAGAGCGATGATCCCGACAAGGAGATCAACCTGTATATCAACAGCCCCGGCGGCTCGGTCAGCGCTGGCATGGGCATCTATGATACCATGCAGCATATCAAGCCGAAGGTGAACACGCTCTGCGTGGGCATGGCGGCGTCGATGGGCGCCCTGCTGCTGGCCGCCGGCACCGGGCAGCGCATCGCTCTGCCGAACTCCCGCATCATGATCCACCAGCCGCACATTCATGGCGACGGTATCGGCGGACAGGTGACGGATATCGAGATCCATGCCCGTGAACTGATTCGGACCAAGGAGCGCATGGCGGGGATTCTGGCCAAGCACACCAAGCAGCCCCTGGAGCGGATCAAGGAAGACACCGAGCGCGACCGCTGGCTCTCCGCCGAGGAGGGCAAGGAGTACGGCCTCGTGGATCAGGTTCTCTTCCCGAAGCATCGCTAAGCGCTTTGAAGCCGCACCCCGGTATTGGGGTGCGGCTTTTTTCGGGCGTTTTTTGCCACGGATTTCACGGATGACACGGATTTTGGGGCAGAACGGGGGTTTCTTCGAGACTTTTTTTACCACAGAGTGCACAGATGGCACTGATGGACCGGGCTTTCAAGTCAGGTTGCCGGGCTTCTCCGGAGACTGGGTCAGCATTTCAGTGCCATCTGTGTTCTCTGTGGTCATTCATGTCCCAAATCAGCGTTTGCCCCGAAATCCGTGTAATCCGCGCAATCCGCGGCTAAATAAGTGCCTTCACCATCACCCGCGGCCCTGGCACATCCCGGAAGCCTAACTTCTGATTCACAGCGTGAACAGCAAAAGCATCCGGCTCCGAGTTGGTCCGAATGTAAAGCGCCCCCCGGGCCTTGGCCTCCTTGATGTTGATCAGCTTCAGGGTCAGCGCAATCCCCCGGCCCCGGTAGGCCCGGAGCACGGCGGTATAGCCCTGCCTGGCCCCCCGCCCCGGCGATTCCGGGAAGTAGACCGTGCTCACGCCCACCAGGCGGTCGCCGTCCAGGGCCAGCGTGCAGAACTGCTCCCCCGGCTGCAGCCCCGTATGCTCCTTCGCCCAGCGCTCATACGCCGGCCGGTGGCCCGTAAAGAACGGCGCCTCCTCCAGCGTCTCCATCTCCAGTTCATAGATCTGGTGCAGCAGGCCTTCATCGATGATCGACGGCAGGCTCATCACCCGGATGCCCGACGCCCGCACCGACGCAACCTGCTTGCCAAAGCGGGCGCCGTCCCACTCCGCCAGGTTGAGCACCGACTCCACCCGCTCCCGGGCCAGGGTAAAGCCCATGCGCAGGGCGAAGCGGAAGCCGTCATCGTGCCCGCCCTCGATACGCTGCCGAATCAGGCGGGCGCCCCGCTCCCGGGCATACTCCTCCGCCCGGGTGTACAGCCCGGTCCCCACGCCCTTGCCCCAGTGGTCGGGCAGCACCCCCAGGGCGCAGAACCACTCGCCCGGGGGCGACTCGGGGTCCTGGAGCATCATCGCTTCGCCCATCACCGTGCCGTCCGCTGCCACGGCGACCAGATGGACAAACTGCTCACAGCGGGCGCGATCCCGCTCGGTGTACAGCCTGACCAGCTCGGGCGTCACGGCATCATGCAGATAGCTGTTCCGGATGGCGGAAATGGCTGCATAGTCTTGCTCCTGGGCTGGACGGTAGGTGTACATCTTCAATCCTCCCTTGTGCCCTTTTTATTTCTCGGTGCGTTCCTTTACTTCCCCCCACGCGCGTCGTTGATCTATTATTGTTTATGATATAGTAGTTCCGATCATACGGACAGACAGGAGACGAATGGCATGGAACGACTTTCGGGAATTCCCGCTTCGGCCGGTATGGCAACCGGCCCGGTTTACCTGATTCGCTCGGAGGCGCTCCGGGCGGAACGGACCGCCACCGACGACCCGGCAGTCGAACTCCAGCGGCTCGACGAAGCCCTGACCCGCGCCGCCTTTGAGATCGAAGCGCTCCGCCGCCGGACGTTTGAGAAAGTCGGCGCCGAGGAAGCGCAGGTCTTTGAAGCGCACGCCCTGATGCTCTCGGACCCTGCGCTGGTGGACAGCGCCCGGGCCCTGATCGAGAACGAGCGGGTCAGCGCCGCCTGGGCCTTCCAGGCCGCCGGCGAGGAGATGGCCGAAATGCTGGCCACCCTCGACGACGAGTACCTGCGGGAGCGGGCCGCCGATGTGCGGGACGTGGCGGGCCGGGTCGTCCGGATTCTGCTGGGCCGTCCGGCAGCATCGCTGTTGGGCATGGCGGAGCCGTCCATCGTCGTTGCGCATGATCTGACCCCGTCGGAGACGGCACAGATGGAGTATGACCTGATTCTCGGTTTTGCCACCGATATTGGCGGGCCGACGTCACACACGGTGATTATGGCCCGCACCCTGGGCATTCCGGCGGTGGTGGGGCTGGGCAACATTACGGAGCGGGCACGCCACGGCGACCGCTGCATCCTCGACGGGAGCGCCGGCACAGTGACGCTGTCGCCCGATATTGGTGCGCTGGATGAAGCTGCCCGCCGCCAGGCGGCGCAGGAAGAGCGGAAAGAGCGGCTGGCCGCCCTGCGCGACCTGTCCGCCACCACAGCAGATGGACGGGCGGTGGAACTGGCCGCCAACATCGGGCGCCCGGCCGAGGCGGCCAACGCCCTGAAGTACGGCGCCGGCGGCGTCGGCCTCTTCCGCACCGAGTTTCTGTACATGGACCGGCCCACGCTGCCCACCGAGGCGGAGCAGTACCACGCCTACCAGACCGCCATCGAGACGATGGCGCCCCACCCCGTGGTCATCCGCACGCTGGATATTGGCGGCGATAAGCAGTTGGCGGCGCTGCCCCTGCCGGCCGAGGCGAACCCGTTCCTGGGCCTGCGGGCGCTGCGGCTCTGCCTGGAGCGGAAGGACCTGTTCAAGACGCAGCTCCGGGCCCTGCTGCGGGCCGCCGACCATGGCCCGCTGCGGATCATGTACCCCATGGTCCAGAGCCTCCAGGAGCTGCAGGCGGCCAACGCACTCCTGGCCGAAGCCCGTGAGGAGCTGATCGCCGAGGGCATCGCCGTAGGCAAGCCGGAAGTCGGCATCATGGTGGAGATTCCGGCCGCCGCGGTCATCGCCGATGTGCTGGCCCCTCATGTGGACTTTTTCAGTATCGGCACGAACGATCTGATCCAATACACGCTGGCGGTCGACCGGATGAACGAGCGGGTTTCGCATCTGTATCAGCCGTTCCATCCCGCCGTGCTGCGGCTGATCCGGCAGGTCGCCCACGCGGCGCACGGGGCGGGGAAGTGGTGCGGCATGTGCGGTGAGATGGCCGGCGACCCGGTCGCGGCGCCGCTGCTGCTGGGCCTCGGGTTGGATGAGTGGTCGATGAGCGCGCCCGCCCTGCCGGCGGTGAAGGAGATTTTGCGGGCGGTGTCGGTCGCTGAGTGCGAAGCTCTGGCCCGGGACCTGCTGATGCTGAGCGACCCGGCAGAGATCCGAGCCGGGGCGGCCGTCTTCTATGCGTCTCGCTTGCAGCAACCCTAAGGGGGTCGGGCACTGTGAAGAGGCTCGATCGGACCCGGCTGATGCTGGCCCAGTGCGGTGAGCAGTTGCAGCGGGGCCTGGATGCCGCCGAGCTGGCGGAGTTGATGGGCGCCGCCCGGCATAATGTGAGCGCCGATTTGAATGAACTTTGGCGCGAGGGGCTTGTGGTGAAGCTGAATGGGCGCCCGGTGCTCTTTTGGGACCGGGAGGTTTATGCGCGGCTGGGCGGAAGTGGCGGGGCGGTCTCGGCCCCCGCCTCCGCCCCGGCCCCGGGCGACCCCTTCGCCGACCTGATCGGCGCCCAGGAAAGCCTGCGCAGCCAGGTGGAGCAAGCCAAAGCGGCCGTCCTCTATCCCCCTGACGGCCTACATACGTTACTCGTCGGCCCCACCGGCGTCGGGAAATCGCTGATGGCCGAGCACATGCACGCCTTCGGTCTCGCCTCGGGCCGGCTGCCCAAGGGCGCCCCCCTGGTCACCCTCAACTGCGCCGACTACGCGGCCAACCCGCAACTCCTCATGGCCCACCTCTTCGGTTCGGTCAAGGGCGCCTACACCGGGGCGGAGAAGGACCGCGAAGGCCTGATCGACCAGGCCAACGGCGGCATCCTCTTCCTGGACGAAGTCCACCGCCTCCCCGCCGAAGGGCAGGAGATGCTCTTCCGCCTGATCGACAAGGGGCTCTACCGCCGCCTGGGCGAATCGGGTGCCGAACGCTCCGCCCGGGTGATGCTGATTGCCGCCACCACGGAGAAAGTCGACTCCGCCCTGCTGCGCACCTTCACCCGGCGCATCCCCATGGTGATCACCCTGCCAGCGCTGGCCGAGCGGACCGCCGCTGAGCGGTTCCGCTTCACCCGCCGCTTCCTGCGGGCCGAGTCGGCGAAAATCGGCTGCGACATCGTCGTGCCCCAGGAGACACTGCGCATGCTGCTGGAGTACGACGTACTGGGCAACATCGGCCAACTGCGCAACGATATTCAGCTCGCCTGCGCCCGCCTCTTCCTCAGCTACCTGACCCAGAAGCGGGAGCCCATGGAGCTGGCGCCCGTACACCTGCCCGAGCACATCCACCGCACCGTGCCGCCGGCCCGGCACCGGTCGCTGGAGGTGTCGGACATGCTGCATGCCATGGGCGGGCGGCTGCTGATTACCAAACGCCCGCCGGGGAGCGCCGCGGCGGCGGCAGAGGCCGATGCGGACGCCGAGTCCCGCCCCGTCAGCTTCTACAGCCTCATCGAGCGCCAGATGGCCGAACTGCAGCGGCAGGGCCGGTCGCTGACCGAGGCGGAGCAGATTGTGCGGGAAAACATCAGCGGATACTTCAAAGACTTCGTGGACCAGGTCCGGCACCGGCACCAGAGCCAGCGGTTGGAGCTCTCCAAGCTCGTGGGCCCGGATGTGCTCCGGGCCGTGGAGCGGGCGCTCCTCTGGGCCGAAGAACGGCTGGGGCGGGCGCTGCCCGAGCGCATCCTGTATGCGCTGGCGCTGCATATCCACGCCTCCGCCGAACGGGTGCGGGATGGCCGCACGCAAGATTATCAACTCGACCTGCCTGCCGACGACACGCCCGAGAGTGCCGCAGCGGGCACCGTCATCAGCCTGATTGGGCGGGAACTGGGCTGCGCGTTGCCGTCCAGCGACGCAGCCTTTACGACCATGCTGCTCAAACCCGAGGCGCCGAGCCAGGCGCAGGAGCAGGTCGGGGTCGTGGCGCTGGCCCACGGGCGGGTGGCATCTGCCATGGCCGATGTGGCCCATGCGCTGACGGGCGTCAATCTCGTCGTCGCCATCGACATGCCCTTGGATGAGGAGCCTGCCGGCGTCCAGGCCCAGATCACGCAGATGGCCGCCGAAGGCCGCTTCCCCGGTGGCCTGCTGCTGATGGTCGACATGGGCTCACTGGAGGCGATGGGCGAGGCGGTCAGCCAGCAGACCGGGCTGCCGGTGCGGACGGTCAGCATGCTCAGCACATCGCTGCTGGTGGAAGCTGTGCACCAGGCATCCATGCCCGGTGCCACGCTGGACCAGGTCTATCATGCCGTGCTGACGGGCCGGGCAAGCCTGCTGGACCGGGAGGCCGGCCAGGGTCTGGCCAGCGTGGTGCTCACCTTCTGCTTTACTGGCGTGGGCAGTGCGCATGCCCTGGCCCGCATCGTGCGGGAGGCGGTGGGCAGCCAGGCGCACAAGATTGAAGTGATTCCCGCCTCCATCGGCTCGGGGGCGGGGTGGAACCGGCTGGTTGCCACGCTGCTTCGGTCGCACCGGCTGCTGGCGGCGGTGGGGCCGTTCCATCCGCGGATTCCGGGGGTGCCGTACATCAGCACGGAGGAGATTGTGGTGGGGCAGGGCGCCCGCCGGCTCCGGCAGCTGGTGGATGAGGGGACGGGGGCGGCCCCGGGCGAGTATGGGCCGGGCGCCCGGGCTTCAGGCGGGGCCGGGCCGGGCGCCGAGGCCCAGGCCGCCGGCGCCCAGGCCGCTGCCGCCCTAGCTCCCGCAGAGCCTGACGCGTCCAGCGTCTTCGCCCACCTGGCCACGTCGCTGGGCGAGCACCTGAAGGTGACCAATCCCGCCGCCACGGTGCCCGTCGTGCTGAAGGTGCTCCGGTCGATTGAGCAGTACCTGGGCCGCCCCCTGGAAGACGCCCTCCGCCTGGGCCTCGCTATGCATCTGGTCTGCCTCCTGGACCGGAAGGTCCTGGAGCGGCTCCGGGAGGAGGAGCGCACCCCGGCCCCGGCAGCACCCCACCATGGCGCCCTGCCCTGGCTGCCCGCAGCGCTCCAGGAAGTCACGGCCATGTTCCACATCCAGTTGGATGCCGAAGAGCTCGAACGCCTCGACGAGATTCTCACCCAGTCGGTTTGAGGTCGGCCTTTGCGTTGACACGCGGGTCCGGTCGTGACAGAGCCACCGGACACGGCGCCCGGTGGCTCGTTTGTTGCCGGACCAAACCGTTCAGCGGCTACCGCCCGCATTTGCATGACCCCCCATTGCGAAAGCGTGCGCGGATGGGCGGTGAGGTTCAAAACGCCCGGTTTCGGGGCTCTTTCGACCTCTTCGCCCATTCGCGCACGCCAAAGGAGGGGGCTGCCATGCAAAAGCGGGCGGAGACCTGCCCGAGTTCAGGGTCCGAATATTGGATCGCCGGCCCCGACACCGGTGCGAGGCCGGGGTGACCTACAGCATCTCCAGCGGCACTTTGCGGGTCGGTGCGGGGAACGCCCGGTTCAGCTCGGCCAGGTCCTCCGCCGTCAGCTGTAAATCAGCCGCCGCCCGGTTCTCGCGCACATGCTGCGGCTGCACTGCCTTGGGAATCACCATCACATCGCCCTGCCGCAGCAGCCAGGCGAGCGCAACCTGGGCCGGCGTGGCGCCGTACCGGGCGCCCACCCGGGCCAGGGCCGCGTGGTGCAGCATGCGTCCCTGCTCGATGGGGGAGTAGGCCATGAGGGGGATGGACCGCTGCCGGCACCAGGGCACCAAGTCAAACTCGATGCCCCGCCGGGTCAGGTTGTAGAGCACCTGGTTGGTGGCCACCGCCGGGCCACCGGTCAGGCCGGCCAGCTCCTCCATGTCATCGGTGTCAAAGTTGGAGACGCCAAAGTAGCGGATCTTGCCAGCCCGCTTCAGCGTATCGAAAGCCTCCAGCGTCTCGGCGAGCGGATAGCGCCCCCGCCAGTGCAGGAGGTAGAGATCGATCCGGTCGGTCTCCATGCGCCGGAGCGAACGTTCGCAGGCCTCAATCGTGCCCCGTCGGCTGGCGTTGGACGGGAGCACCTTACTGACCAGGAAGACTTCGTGACGCCGTCCGGCGATGGCTTCGCCCACCACTTCTTCGGCGCCACCGCTGGCATACATTTCGGCAGTATCGATCAGTGTCATGCCCAGGTCGAGCCCGAGGCGCAGGGCGGCCACTTCCTCCCGGCGGCGGCCCCCCTCTTCGCCCATGAACCATGTGCCCTGGCCTAATATGGGAACCAATTCGCCGGACGGTAGCGCCAGCGTAGGGACTTGAGTGTGCGACATGGTGATGCCTCCCGGCTGGTACGATTCGGTAAGTCTCAGTTTATCAAAAGTGGGTCATCAGCGGTGCAGCCTGGCGAACGAAATCGACGGCTCACGAGGTCTAAACAGTCAGAAAAGAATGTGGGGGGTTGTTCTGATGAGAGCTGCCGTGTGCCGATCGTATGGTCCCCCGGAGATCCTGAAGATTGAGGATGTCGAGGAGCCGTCCGCCCTGGAAGATCATCAGGTGCTCGTACGGGTCCGTTACGCCTCGGTCAACCCTGTCGACTATCACATGCGCAGGGGATCCTATGCGATCTTGCGGATCTTTACAGGCCGTGCGAAACCCAAGCAGGAGGTCCTGGGCACAGACGTCGCGGGTACGGTGGAGGCGGTCGGCAAGAACGTGACCAGGTTCAAGGTCGGCGATAAAGTCTTCGGAGGCGGCCGCGGCACCCACGCAGAATACGCCATATCCGGTCAGAAGTCCCTCAGTCTGCTGCCGGAGAACGTGACCTTTCAGGAGGCGGCAGCTGTACCGGTAGCTGCGCTCACGGCACTTCAAGCCCTGCGGGATGTCGCCAAGATGGAGCCAGGCCAGAAGGTGCTGGTCTACGGCGCATCGGGCGGCATCGGGCATTTGGGGGTGCAGTTGGCCAGGGCCCTGGGGGCAGCCGAGGTGGGCGCCGTTTGCAGCACCGCGAACCTTTCCTGGGTCAAGGAGCTAGGGCCTGATTACGTGATCGATTACACCAAAGAGAACTTTGCAGCGAACGGAAAGAAGTACGACATCATTTTGGACGCGGTGGGTAAGCGAACCTACTTCAACTGCCGGCAGTCGCTGACCGACACCGGTGTTTATATCTCCGAACACTTTTTGCACCCCTGGTACAACCCGCTGCAGATTGCACTGAGCCCGCTGCTGCCGGGGCACCGGAAGGCGAGAATCCATATCGCCGCATTCAAGGCCGGCGACATGGATTTCCTGGGTGGACTGATGGCGGAAGGGAAACTCCGGCCGGTGATTGAGAAAGTCTATCCGCTCGAAGAGATCGCAGCGGCTCATCGGCATGTGGAAGGCTGGCATACCAAGGGCAAGGTCGTCATTGAGGTCGACAGAGGGTGACCTCGGCTGCTGACTCATCACCTTCGGACAGCAACTGAGCATTGAGGGTGCGGGTCTGAGGCCGCGCGACGGCTTCTCAACGTCGCGCGCGGCCTTCACAACGGTTTCTCAAGGCCCCGCGAAAATCGGCTTCCCGGTGCGCCATCACGTGCGCCGATTGCATACTCCCCACTTCAATACCGGTGGCAACGGAATACCCATGGACCCTGAAACACAGACGTACCAAGCCTCCGGAGAGCACTGGCACCTCCCCCCCTCCGGAGCCTGGCATTCATCTGCGGTATATCCATGTCAAACCGAACCGTTCGCCC
>JARBUG010000299.1 GCA_029239785.1 Symbiobacteriaceae bacterium
CCGGACCAGATTATCGAGCGCATCAACCGAGTGACAACGGACCAGGTGGGCGCCCTGGCGAACCGGCTCTTCCTGAAGGAGCCCAAGGTGCTCTCGCTGGTGGGCCAGGTCCGTCCGGAAACAGACCTCACCCAGTTCGGCTTTACGGAGGTAGACCATGCCTGATCGCCGGTTTGCACCCGTCACCGGCTTTGCAGGCCGGGTTCACCTACCGCAGCGCAAAACAGCCGGGTCCGCCGGGTACGACCTGGCGGCCGCCGCCGACACGGTGGTGGAGCCGGGCCGTGTCACCCTGGTACCCACAGGACTGAAGGCCTACATGGGGCCGGATGAGGTGCTTCTGCTCGCCATTCGCAGCAGCCTGGCCGTCAAGCGCGGGTTGCTGCTGGCCAACGGCGTGGGTGTCATCGACAGCGATTACGTAGACAACCCCGAGAACGAGGGCCACATCATGGTAGCGCTTGCCAACTACACCGGCCAGCCTGTCACCATCACAGCCGGCGAACGGATTGCCCAGGGCATTTTCGTGCCGTTCCTGACCACCGCGGCCGACCAGGCCGGCGGCGCCCGGCAGGGCGGCTTCGGCAGTACGGGGGCGTGAGAACATGGGACCAAGGTCCCACGTACGACGGGACTTTTGGTATTTCTGTCCAACCGCATTGCAGTGTTATGATGGTATCGGCATGAGAGTCCTGTTCAGGAGGCGAGGCCTTTGACATCCTCCACCAAGGTATTGCAGGAGATCGAGGATCTGCGGCGCCAACTGCATAAAGGGCTGGGTTCACGCTATGACCCCATTCGCCTTCAGGAGCTTGCGCCCATCAGCCACGAACTGGACCGACTGGCCGTCGAAATCGGCCGACGTGAACTGAGAACCCGCGAATCCGCACATCAGTAAGCCGAACGCCCGCAGGAGATCTCCTGGCGGGCGTTTCTTTCTGCGAGGCGCCCTGCTCATGGGAACGACCCCTAGCACTGGTAAATTTCTTCAACATGATCCGCCAAAATGACTGCTCTGGTGCAGGAATTCAAGAACGGAGCGCAGAACTCATGCTTACATATTTTAGTTGGAGAATATAAACGGGGGTGTAGATGCGTGGAAGCCGGGCTGGCGGAGGCAAAAGTGGTTGTCTTCCGTGTTGGCAAGGAAGAGTACGCAGTTAGTATTTCGGCTGTACAAGAGGTGGGACCGTGGGCACAACCCACCCCCGTGCCCGAGGCGCCGCCCATGGTCGAAGGCGTCATTGATTTGCGCGGCGATATTATTCCGGTCATCGATTTGGGCCGGCTCTTCAAGACGGCTCGCCTAAAAGAGCTTGCCGACTCGAAAACCATCGTGATGGAAGTAGAGGGCCAGCGTGCCGGGTTTGTGGTTGACGAGGTGACCGAAGTTCAGACCGTGCTGCCCGGTACAGTCGCACCGCCTTCGCCGGTGCTTCGCACTGGCACACAGAGCGGTTCGATGGTATCGGGCATTCTGAAGATGGGTGAGAACCGGCTGGTAGTGCTGGTTGATCCCCGCCGTATTCTGGCCTGCGCCCAATTGACGGCGGTTTAGCCGCCCATCTGCCATGATTGGAGGTAGCGTATGATGGCACAGCAGGAGCAGCGTGAGCAGATCACGCAGCTGGTTGTGTTTCAGCTCGGCCACGAACTTTATGGCGCTGACATTTCTGTAGTGCGTGAGGTCAGCCCTGTGCAGCGGGTTACGAAGGTGCCCCGTACTCCTAAATACATTGAAGGCGTTACGAACCTGCGGGGACGGGTGATCCCGGTGGTCGACCTGCGGCGTCGGCTTGGTCTGCCGGTATCAAGCAACACCAAGTCCACCCGCATCGCGGTCGCAGAGTTGGAAGGCGGCCAGGTCGGTATGATCGTAGACGCAGTGCTGGAAGTGCTGCGGGTTCCGCAGAGCAGCATTGAACCGCCGTCACAGCTGCTGTCGAAGATTGACGCAGAGTATGTGACCGGTGTGGCCAAAATGGACGGGCGGTTGATCATTCTGCTCGATTTGGCCCGGGTGTTGCAGCGCGAAGAACGAAAGGTTGTCTAGGAGGGATACCCGCGATGGGCTTTGACTTTGATATGTCGGCCGAGGACATCAAGGTGTTCCTCGATGAAGCCGAAGAGCAGCTCCAGGCGATGGAAGGTGGCATTCTGAAGCTGGAGAAGGACGGGGAGAATCCCGAACATCTTCAGGAGATCTTCCGGGCCGCCCACACGCTCAAAGGATCTTCCGCCACGCTCGGTCACAAGAAAATGGCCGAAGTGACCCATGCCATGGAAAACGTACTGGACAAGCTGCGCAAGGGAAAGCTAGCGTTGACCACAGTGGTTGGCGATACCTTGCTGGCCTGTCTTGATGTGCTGCAGGCCTTTAAGGAAGAGATCGCGACCGGTGAGGAGTCAGGCGTGGGCACCGCCGAGATCATGGAGCGCCTGGCGCTGATCGATGGCAGTGGCTCACCTGCGGGCGTTGCTTCGGTGGCCGACGCTCCGGCCGTGTTCGCCGTGTCCCAACTGGAGGGGCTGCCTGCGCTCGCCGCCCAGGAAGAGCGGGCACTGGCCGCCGCCCAACAGGCTGGCAAAGCCGCCCACTGGCTCGTACTTTCTCTGGACAAAAACTCCCCCATGCCCGCGGTTCGGGCCTTTCAGTCGCTGCTGGCCGTGGGCGATGTCGGCGAGATCATACGCTCCTGGCC
>JARBUG010000300.1 GCA_029239785.1 Symbiobacteriaceae bacterium
TTGCTGCTGACCGGGGGCGACAAGCTGCACATCTACCCGCCCGCGGGCCTGCCGTTCCAACTGGTCAACTGCTACGGCCCCACCGAATCCACGGTGGTGTCGACCGCGGGCATGGTCCCGGTCGAGGCCGGCCAGCAGGCGGCGCCATCGATCGGGTGGCCCATTGCCAACACCCGGGCCTACCTGCTGGACCATCAACACCAACCGGTGCCCATCGGCGTGACGGGCGAACTCTACGTTGGCGGCAGCAGCCTGGCCCGGGGGTATCTGAACCGGCCCGACCTTACCGCCGAACGGTTCGTTGAGACGCCCTTTGGCCGGCTCTACCGCACCGGCGACCTGGCCCGCCGCCTGCCCGACGGCGCCCTGGCGTTCATGGGCCGCAGCGATGACCAGGTGAAGATCCGTGGCTTCCGCATCGAACTGAGCGAAATTGAGACGGTCCTGAAGCTGGCCGATGGTGTGCAGGTGGCGCTGGTGCTCGCCCGCGAAGAGCAGCCCGGCCGCAAGCAGCTGGTCGCCTACGTGGTGCCCGCCGAAGGGCGTCGGGTGTCAAGGGATGCGCTGCGGGCCTTCCTCAAAGCCTACCTGCCCGACTACATGGTGCCGGCGGCCTTTGTGGTGCTGCACCAACTTCCGCTCACGCCCAACGGCAAGGTGGATCGGCGGGCGCTGCCGGTGCCGGAGGAACACGGCAGCTCGGAGGCGTACGTTGCGCCGCGGACGGCGACGGAAGCCAATCTGGCAGCCATCTGGCGCGAGGTACTGGGCCTAAACCGGGTCGGCATCTACGACAACTTCTTCGAGCTGGGCGGCCACTCGTTGCTGGCCACCCGGGTGATCTCCCGCATTGGGACGGCCTTTGGCGTGGAACTGCCGGTGCGCAGCCTGTTTGCCACACCCACGGTCGCAGGGCTGGCAGCGGTGGTGGCGGAGGCGCAGCGCGATGAGCGGATGGCACCGATTCTCCCGCAGCCCCGGGAAGGGGCGCTGCCGCTCACGCTGGCACAGGAGCGGCTCTGGTTCCTCGACCAGCTTGATCCCAGCAGCCCGCTCTACAACGTGCCGGTGGCGTGGCGGGTCACGGGCCTGCTCGATGTGCCGGTGCTGGAACGGAGCCTGTCGGAACTGACGCGGCGCCATGAGTCGCTGCGGACCACCTTTGTCAGCCAGGATGGCAAGCCGGTGCAGGTGATTCACCCTGCCGCCGCGGTGCCGGTGGCGCTGACCGACCTGACCGACCTGACCGGGCTGACCCCGGCCGACCGGGAGGCAGAGTTGCAGCGAATCCTGCGCCGTGAGGCGGTCAGACCCTTCGACCTGGCAGCGGGGCCCCTGCTGCGGGTCCTGCTGGTACGGCTCGCGCCCGATGCCCATGTGCTGCTGCTCAACATGCACCATATCGTGACCGATGGCTGGTCGATGAACGTGCTGCTTGATGATCTCTCGGCGCTCTACGGCGCGTTCGCCGATCAGCAGGTATCGCCGCTGGCGCCGCTGCCGGTGCAGGTGGCAGACTACGCCCTCTGGCAGCGGCAGGGGCTGGCGGGCGGCGAAATGGAGCGGCAGCTGGCCTACTGGAAGGAACGGATGGCGGGGGCGCCGGCCCTGCTGGAGCTTCCGACGGACCGGCCGCGGCCGCCCGTGCAGTCCTACCGCGGCGCGCTGCTCTCGGTCGACCTGCCGGCTGAGCTCGCCGAGGGCCTCGCAGTCCTCAGCCGCCAGGAGGGGGCGACCCTGTTCATGACGCTGCTGGCCGGCTTCCAGGCGCTGCTCGCCCGGTACAGCGGCCAGACCGATGTCGTGGTCGGCGCCCCCGTGGCCGGCCGCAGCCGGGCGGAGGTGGAGGGGCTGATCGGCTTCTTTGTGGGCACGCTGCTCCACCGGACCGACCTCTCCGGCGACCCGACTTTCCGGGAACTGCTGGCCCGGGTCCGGGACGGGGCGCTGGGCGCCTTCGCCCACCAGGACCTGGACTTTCAGCGCCTGGTGGAGGAGCTGCAGCCTGAGCGGACGCTGAGCCACTCACCGCTCTTCCAGGTGATGTTCACCCTGGAGAACGCGGCCCTCACGCAATCACTGGACGGGCTTACGTTCGCCCCGGTCACCATTGACCCGGGCACGGCCAAGTTCGACCTGACGCTCTCCCTGAAGGAGACGGCGACTGGCCTGACCGGCACCTTCGAGTACAACACGGACCTCTTCGACCGGACGACGGTGGAGCGGATGGCCGCCCACCTCCAGCGCCTGCTGGCCGCGGCCGTGGCCAGCCCCGACCAGCCCGTCGCAGCGCTTGACCTGCTCTCCGACACGGAGCGGCACCAGCTGCTGGTGGACTGGAACGCCACAGAGAGCGATTACCCGGTCACCATCCTGATCCACGAACTGGTGACGGCCAGAGCCGCCGAACGCCCGGAGAGTGTCGCCGTCGTCTGTGGCGGCGAGCGGCTCACCTACGGCGAGCTGGACCGGCGGTCTACCCAGCTGGCCCACTACCTGCGCCGCATGGGCGTGGGGCCGGAACAGCTCGTGGGCGTCTGCACCGACCGCTCCCCGGAGATGCTGGTGGCGCTGCTCGGTGTGCTGAAGGCGGGCGCCGCCTACCTGCCCATCGACCCGGCCTACCCCCGTGAGCGGATCGCCTACATGCTGGCGGATGCGCAGGCGGTGGCGCTCCTGACCCAGGCGCGGCTGCTGGGG
>JARBUG010000150.1 GCA_029239785.1 Symbiobacteriaceae bacterium
CTTTCGGAGACCATCGAGGTCTCCGAAAGACGCTCGCCGCCAAGTACACGCCCCCCCCAAGTCCGACGCCTTCAGGAGACCTCGATGGTCTCCTGAAGGCGACCGGTCACCAGGTCGGGGGTGTGGTTGCGGCACAAGCCGGTGGGGGCAGGTGGGGGTGACCGAACGTTGGTGCCGGATGTTTGGGGATGGCCGAAGGCCCCCAAACGAACAACCCTGAGAGGGAATCCCCCACCTGCTCCCACCGGCGCCCCTACTCCGCAGGAACCAACGTCCCCTTGGGCCCAATCGCCACATTCCGCTCCCTCAGGCGCCTATTCAATATGCCTCCAACGCGGCCCGTCTCCCTGGCGGTCAGCATCCCCCACCCGTCAGCGGCGACTCTATCCGCCAGTCCCAGCTCGGCGGCAATCTCCAGCTTCAGCAAATCCAGGGGCGAAAGCTCCTTCGGTTTCCGCGGCGCCGCCGACTTCGCGGCGCCCTTTTTCTTGCTTGGCATGGTCGCTTCCCTCCTTCACCGGTATCTTTACCCGCCCTCCAGAGAAAAACCCAATGCCAGCAGGAATGCGTATGCGGAACAAGAATATACACTAATGCATACGCATGATTGTATACTCCCCCGATACCGGTAAAGCGGACGGGGCAACTGTGGGGGGCTATTTGTGGCTATACAACTGCTAGGATTTCCCACGACGCTTGGCCTGCCGCGCCGTGCCAAGACCCACGCGCCCGCGGCGCTCCGGCATGCTGGTTTCCTCGACTCCCTCCGCCTCCACGGCGGACCGGTGCAGGACCTCGGCGACCTTCCGCTCCCGCTGGCTGACAAAAGCTGGCCCGTCGCCGAGCAGGTCCGCCAGACCATCCTGGCTGCGCAGCAGCAGGCTTCCTTCTGGCAGCAGCACCACAGGCCCGGTGAACTCATGCTCACCATGGGCGGCGACCACTCCACCTCGCTTGGCACCATGGCGGCGCTGACCGCCCTCGGCTACGACTACGACGTCGTCTGGGTCGACGCCCACGGCGACTTCAACATCATCGAAACCTCACCGTCAGGCAACACCCACGGCATGGTTCTCGCCCTCGCCTGCGGGCTCATGCCCGACTTCATGCCTGCCGTTATCTCGCCGGGGTCCCTGCATCTTTGGGGCATTCGCGACCTCGACCCCGGTGAACGGCAGCTGCTCCAGCGCGAAGCGGTGGAAGTGCTCAGCCCCGAGCAAGTCCGGCACGAATGGGACCGCATCGTCATGCGGCTCAAGCCCAACGTCTTCCTCAGCTTCGACATGGACTCTGTAGAGCCCGCCGACGCCCCCGGCACCATGACCCCGGTTCCCGGCGGTTTCCACCGGCACGATGCGCTGGAGCTAGTCGGGCATATCGCCCGCCACCGCCAGATTCTGGCCCTGGACCTGGTGGAACTCCACCCCGACTACGACCGGCAGAACCTGACCGTCGAACTCGCCCGGTCCGTTACCATCACGGCGCTGACCGGGCGGGCAGAACGCTTCGGCGCCAGCGGCATGAGCGCCGCCGCAGACTGATCGGAAACGGGTCCCGTGCGCCGATGCACGGGACCCGTTTTTGTGGGATAATGGGGGAGAATTTCGGTGCCCTGTGGGGAGGAAACGGCCAACCATGGAACTCTACGCCATCGTGCAGCCCCTGGTATTGACCATTGACGCCTATCGCGACACATCCGGCGAAGATGATCCCGAAGAGTTAGCCCTGCTCCAGTTGGAAGACAAAGACCGCGCATCCCGCATTGCCGGCGTACTCCAGGAGCTATACGACATCGACTCCAACCTTGCCGACCCCCGCGCCGACGAAGGGCTCGACGAACAGGTCGGCACCATAGAAGGGCTGCACGAACTCCGGGCCATCGCAGCCGCCGTACACGGCAAATCGCCCGACGACTACTACGAAATGCGTGTCATGGCCGGGTTCGAATTCAACCACCTCATCAACCATGATGATGAAGGCGGCTACTATCTACCCGTCGATTTCATGCAGCCCTTCTTTATCAAAGAGACCGATGATGAAGACGCCGAGTACATCTCGGTCGGGTCGGCCGCTGCACTCCTGCGTGAGCTAGATGCGCTGGAGCCGGTCCTGTTGGCGCAGTTCCCTGTGCAAATGGCCGCCCTGCCTCCCGCCGACGAACCTCTGTCGACATTTGATGGCCCCGTCCCTATCTGGCATTCGCTTCGGCGTTTTTGCCGCTCCGCTGTCGACATGGACCTGCCGTTCCGGTTCGGCTAACGGTACGGCCAGCCCCGGGGAAAGTGCTCCGGCAGCCCCTCGGCCTGAAGCTCCTCGACCGTGAGGGTCTTGTCCGCCAGGGCCTGCCCGACCAGCCAGTTGTACTCATCTTCAAAGCGACGCAGGTCTTCGTCCCAGTTGATCGAAACGGGTTGAATGTCGAGCGGCAGCGCCGCCGGCAGATGTTCGACCCGTTCTGCGGTTTGATGGACCTGATCAAACAGGAACTTGAGCCGTTGCAGCGTATTACCCTTATGCATTTCTCTAACGCCTCCTCCGGAGTAGTCTGCCCGCGAGGAGGCTTCGTGATATTATCTGACAACTATTCGAGAAGCGTCGTATAATGATGAACGATATCGCTTCACAAAGCGGAAGTAATCTGTATAATGAAAAACGTGTACAGTATCTCGTCAACTATTGGATATTCAGGGAGGCGGAGCGTTATGAACTACGAGCAACTGCAACTTGCTGTCATGGACGCTTACCGCCAGGACCCGGCCCAGTGTATTGCTCTTATGGATCAGTTTATCGACACGGCTCAAGGCTCAGATCTTGGTCACGCCCTCTGTTTGAAGGCCAGTTTCCTGATGCGCCATGACCAGTTAAGGTGTGCCGAAGGTTTAGGGCTGGTTGAAGACGCTCTAACCGTCGCCGAAGGTCACCCCGGCCTGCTCATGAAGTGCGTGGTCGACGGGCTCGGCCTCTGCTACACCATGGGAGACCCGCACCGGGCAAGGCGGTACGACCTGCTGGGGCACCAGATTCTGAAAGAACATGGCGCAGACCCGGCGGTTCAGCTCATGACGTACCGCATGTATCTGAACCTGGCCCACATCGCAACGCTGCGTCAGGAGCCAACACAGGCATACTGGCACTTGGTGCAGGGTACGCAGGCGTTGCTGTCCCTTGACGAAGAGACGCCCGGCGCCAAATCCTTCCGGTTCCTGTTCTACCTGCGCACAGCTGAGATTTGTATCGAGATGGGGCGCAACCCCGAGGCAGAGGACGCCCTTGCCAAAGCCAAAGGTTGCGTTTCGTCCACTGCAGACGACCTCACGTGGCAGATCTATTGGGCAACCTATCTGCAAGCGAACCACCATCAAGACAGCGCAGCGGAACTACTCGACGAACTCGCCGATGCGGTCCTGGCGGACCGGAGGCCATCAGTGCAGGTGGTATTCCACTTAACGAGCAGCCTTGTAGCACAAACACGTGGCGAGGTACGAAAGTTTCACCATCATCTAGCAAAAGCACAAGACATTGCAGTCACTTATGCGTTAGACTTTATGTTGTGTCGAATTCAACGGGTCATGCGAACCCCCGTTAGACTGGAGGCTGCCAAATGAAGCGTTTTACCTCGATCCTACTCGTCGCTGTCACCGCTCTTGCCCTCATAGGATCTCCTGGTGTTACAACTATGGCCAGTGGCTGTTCCCCCGTTGAGGCTGCCGGATCGACTATGTGGTGGTGCGCCGACTAGTGTTTCAGAAAAAAGCGACCTCCCATCGGGAGGTCGCTTTTTTACATCAGATCCACCGGACCAATTCGAAACCACCGCTCTGAAATCCCGGTCAAATCGCTCGCCCGGGCGATCACCGGTGAACCCGGATCAAGCTCCCCGCGCAACAGTAGCTCCGTACTCCCGGCAGTCAGGCCGAGCCAGGCAGCCACGACCTCCAGCGTAAAAAGCTCGGGGTCTTTTTTGCTGAGCAGGCCCATCGTATAAGCAATGCGCTCCCCTGTGGTCGCGCTGATCATCGTGACAAGTCTGGCACCGGCCAACGTCTTGATCTGCGCCGCCAGCCACTCCCGCAGCTCAAGCAGACGTGCGCCCCACTTGGGCCCTTCCCCCCCGGCGAGCCACCCAGGAGAAATGCCAAACCGGCGCTCCAGCAGCGCCAGGTCCTCCGCCGACAACGTCGCGCCTCGCTGCTCCCATGCTGCCACCTCAGCGACCGGGCAACCCAGCACCTCAGCAAACCCGCGTTGGTCAAGACCAAAACTCATCCGCAGTTGCTTCACTCGGCCGTGCATGCTGCAATCTCCTTTGACTCCGCCTTGCCACAGGGGCTCTGGACACCGCCCACCACCTGGGGAAACCCCGAGTCATCGGTGCGGGCCACTACCGTATCCCACGCCACCAAGCCTGTCTTGTCCAGCGTCACACGGAGCATCCAACTCGTGCGCGACGGCTCGTTCAGCGCGGGCGGCACATCGTTGAAGTCATCAAACACGAAGTTTCCAAGGCTATACACAATTAACCGGTCTCGGTAATACTCAACGGTCTGAGTCACGTGCGGATGACCGCCCACCACCAAATCGGCCCCGGCGTCGATCATCAGCCGTGCCAGTTGCTGCTGCCGTTCCGAGGGCTGGCCCTGATACTCGTACCCCCAATGGGGATATACGATGACCAAGTCCGCTTTCGTTCTAGCGGCCGCGATATCTGCCACAACCTTCTCATCAACACTCCACGCCAGCCCGGGCGTGGCCGGTCCCGCTTCGTATGAACGCAGCTCCACTTCGTTGTAGCCGAGCAGCGCTACCCGAATTCCGTTACGCTCCAAAACCAGCGGAGCATGGGCCTCGGCTGCATCCATACCGCCGCCAAAGTAACCCACCCCGCCGGCCTTCAGCAGCCCGAACTGCTCCACCAAGGCGTCCTTGCCGTAATCGCCGGAGTGATTGTTGGCCAGGGAAAGGCCTGCAAAGTACCGGGCGAGATAGGCCACGTTGCGAGGATGGCACCGGAAGTTGTAAGCCTTGGGCACCTTCTGCCCAACCGTGGCAATCACGCACTCCAGATTGCCCACAGCCAAGTCGGCCTCCTGCAACACGCCGCTCACGCCGGCGAACGGGTCTGCCCCGCGGGCAATGGCCTCTCCGGGCTCCCGGTCCAGCATGATATCGCCGACAACGACCAGCCGCACGGTTGACGGCGGAGGCGGCTCCGGTTCGGGAAGCGGTTCCGGCCGTTGTTCGGCTGGCGGGGGAGTACTTGGCACAGCGGGCGTGCCGGAAACCTGGCCGCACCCGGCGAGTCCCGTAACCACTAGCAGCAGAGCCCCGACGAAAACAGCAGTAGGCCTATACATATGTAAAAAACGCTCCTGGTTAACATTTCCGCAGATACTACTAAAATTCTACAGACAGTTCATATGTCCTTTCGGCTTGTGTCGGGGATAAGCCCCTTGGATATGGACTATATAGCACCTTTGTGCTACCATACAGTTCGTAATAATCCCTGTCGTTGCCCCTGGAATGGGAAAGGAGACGGTTTCATGGCATGGATGACCATTCTCGGTCTGGACTGGAAAGGCGGGCGCTTCGAACACCCCTTTGATATCGTCGATGTGCCGCAAAAGAGCGGTGTCTTCAAGCTCCACGCCCGGCAGGCCAATGGCGAGTGGGATGTCTTCTTTGTGGGACAGGCGCCAAACCTATATGCGACGCTCCTGGCCTACATGGGCACCATCTCCGATGCTGATGCTGCCGCCGCCGGCATTAGCGCCTGCGCCAAGGAGCAGATCGCCACGAGCGAAGTGGCCTATTCCTTTGCCCTGGTACCTGATGAGGCAGACCGCAAGGGTTGCCTGCGCAGCCTGTTTGACTACTTCCAGCCTGCGTGCAACAATGCCGACCAGGTACCCGATATTACGAACATTGGCTGCAATCCCTTTTAGGCAATACGAAAAAGCGGCGCCCTGCCTTGTCAGCAGGGCGCCGCTTTATGTTACAGCCCTTCCTGGTAAATCCGGGAGATGATGCCCTCGATTTCGGGCTCCTCCACAGTCAGGTCGCGAATGGCGAACCGCTCGGACACCCGGGCGATCAACTGGCTGGCCGAAATGACGTCGCGGTTGAAACGGAGCCAGAACCGGTTTCCCTCCCGCTTCACCGTTTCGGCGCCCTCCACGGCCAAGTCGTCGCCAAAGCCGTTGGGCTCCAGGTCGACCACCAGCGTCCGCTGTTTACCGAATCGCTCCTTGATCTGCGCCACCGGTCCATCATAAATGACTGTGCCCTTATCGATCAGAATCATCCGCTCACAAATCTTTTCGATATCCTGCATGTCGTGGGTCGTCAGAATGACGGTCACGCCGCGTTCACGGTTGATCTCCTTGATGAACTCCCGAATCTTCTCCTTGGCCACCACGTCAAGGCCAATGGTGGGCTCATCCAAATAGAGGATTTCGGGATCGTGGAGCAGGGCAGCGGCCAAATCGGCCCGCATGCGCTGGCCCAGGGAGAGCTGGCGGACGGGCGTCTGGATGAACTCATCCAGACCGAGCAACTCCTTGAACCGGGCCATATTGCGGGCGTACTTTTCCGGCGGCACCTTGTAAATATGTTGGAGAAGCTCAAAGGACTCAATAGCGGGCAGGTCCCACCAGAGCTGCGTGCGCTGTCCAAAGACGACCCCGATTTGACGGGCGTTCTCGACCCGCTTTTCGTAGGGTACCAGGCTGCGCACGCGCACCTCGCCCCCGGACGGAACCAAAATACCCGTGAGCATTTTGATGGTGGTCGATTTGCCGGCGCCGTTCGGCCCAATATAGCCGACCAGTTCACCGGGCTGAATGGAGAAGGAGACATTGTTTACGGCCAGCTTCGTTGTAAACTCCCGGGAAAACAGCGACCGGACGGCCCCGAAGGCGCCCTCCTTGCGCTTGGCAATCTGGAACTCCTTGCGCAGCCCTTTGACTTCAATGATGGCGCCCACGTAGCGACCCCTCTTTCCCAGAACACGTGCCACAGCAATATCTTTAGACGCCAGAAGTAAAGGGGTAGTTCCGGTTTTCAGTCACAGTGATTCCACAATCCCCGACCGCTTTCACGCGCCTTGCGCATGAGGGCGAGCATGGTGTCCACGTACTCGGGCTTCGGGCTGGAGGTGTAGCTGTAGGCATACCCGTCGGCGACCATGAGTGCGTTCAACATACGGCCGTCCTTCAGCCATACGTAGGCCAAATCTCTGTCATACTTGTCTTTTTTGGTCTTATCATACGTGATCCGCACTTCGTTGCCTGAGGCCTCCACGAGCTGCTGGGCATGGCGCCACGCCTCTTCGCCGAAGTATTCGACGTATCCGTACCGGGTTTTGCTCTTCTCCGGCGTGTCCATGGCCAGCAGGCGCACCGTAGTTTTTCCGTTCTTGTCGATGGTGATGGTATCGCCGTCGACTACCTCCAATACCCTGTAGGCGGGGGCTTTCGGGTCCTCCAGCGTGGGCACATCGGCCGCCGACTGGACTACTTTGCGGTGCTCCTCATATATGTGGCACGGCATAGTCGGGTTGCTGGTTACGGCAGTTTCGCCTGCTGCGGGTTCGCTTGCAGCGATGGGACCGTCGGACTGAAAGGCATCTCGGTTCAGGTACCAGGCCACTGCAACGATCAGAATGAGCACCAAAAACGTGCTAAGCAACCGTTTGCCCATCAATCGAGCACCCCCATGCAGTGGAAATGAAGGAGTTTTTCATATTTCCACGAATCGACAATACAACTTGAAGGGAGGAAAGGGCACAATGCTCAAATGTCCCACCTGCGGGCGGTCCGGCGGCCCGTTCCGCCTGGGCCAGCAAATACAGGCCGACAACCAGGTGCTGCGCGGTTGGTCGTGTCCCTGTGGGAGCCACTTCCACGCTGCGGCTGGCGCTGAACGGACCGTCAGCAGCCAGGCGCCCTACACTGGTTTCGTCACAGAGTGGAATGGGAAAACGCAACCGGTAAGGCTCCAAAGCATTGGCAAGCATGAAACGGTCTGGAGCCTGGGGAACTGGTCCCTACGGGTGGCCGGCCCGCCCAGCGGCCCTGGTACCCGCTTTGTCTCGCTGCTGGACACCGATGAGGAGACCCTGGCGGAGTGGAAGCTTGAGCCCGGTTGGGGGCCGCAGGAGGTTCTGCGCCGTACCAAGGCCAGGGCCATGCCGGAGGGGATGGACGCCGACCTGCTGGCGCGAGTAATCGTGCGGATTTTGGCGTAGGACTGTGCTACTGACCCGGCCCCGGCAATGATCGCAAATATTCCTCGTACCGCCTGAGCAGGGCACGCCGGGCAGCGTAATCCGGGCATGCCCGGGCCACTAGCGCCCAGAACCGGGAGCTATGGTTCAGTTCACCAAGGTGGGCGATTTCGTGAATCAGTACATATTCCAGCAGTTCGTGGGGACCGCCCCGCAGCCGGTTGGAGATCTGGATATTGCGGGTCCGGCCGCTGCAAGAGCCCCAACGGCTCTCCTGCTTGCGGAACCGGACCTGTCCCATTTGATAGCCGTAATACTGCCGGTTGATCGCTTCGGCCCAGGCTGCCAGCGCTGCGTCATCTGTCACGGAGGACGGGGTAAGACCGGGCGGCAGACCGGCCTCGGCGACCTGCTTTGCCAGCGTATGCGCACGCTCCAGCCGGGGCGTCAGGCGTGCGGTCAGCAAGTCGATATGGCGCTGCTGTTCCACCCGAGGCAGCCGGCTGGAGATGTATAGCACGATTTGGCCGTCCTTGATCACCCCGGACGAGTTCCGTTTATCTTTGAAAACAATGCGCAAGCGCCGACCTCCCGTTCGTTGGCGGAGTCGGTTTTGGCCACCGTTAGTCGAGTGCGGCCAGAACCGCATTATGGAACCGGGGGCGCAGCCGGATGATGTGGTCCTGCCGGCCGTAATAGACCCGATTGGTCAGCAGCACCACCGCAACGTCGCGGACCGGGTCCATCCAGATGCTCGTGCCGGTGAAGCCAGTGTGGCCAAAGCTCAGGGGGCTCATCAGGTCGCCGGACGACGAGAAGTGGGGCGTGCGCAGGAGCCAGCCCAGGCCCCGCCGGTCGCCTTCCGAAGCGAACCATTCACGGGTGGCGGCGGCACGGGTGGCGGGGCTGAGCAGACGGGGGCCGGTCCAGCCCATCCACATGGCCGCATATCGGTACATATCGTGTGCGGTGGCGAACAGGCCTGCATGACCCGCCACACCGCCCAGGGCGCCGGCGTTCTCGTCATGTACTTCGCCCTGCTGGCGCCGGCCCAGGTGGTCGCGGAACTCGGTGGGCGCCGTGACCGGGCCCGGGGTGAAGGTGGCACCGGTCATGCCCAGGGGGCCGAAGACCAGGTCACGACAGGCCTCGTCAAGGCGGCGGCCCGTCAGCCGTTCCACCAGCAGACCGAGCAACTGGAAGCTAATATCGGAGTACACGATCTGCTGCCCGATCGGGTTGGGCGGCGCCAGGCGCACCAGGTGGTCCAGCGCCTGGGCCCTGGTCCAGCCCCGGTCCCAGAGTTTCTCACCGGGCGGGAAGCCGCCGGTGTGGGTCAGCAGGTGCCAGATTTTTATGTCGGGCGTGGGGAATTCGGGCAGGTGCTGCGAGAGGGCGTCGTCCAGGCGGAACAGGCCTTGCTCCAGCAGCGCCAGGACGGCGGGCAGGGTGGCTGTGACCTTGGTCAGCGAAGCCAGGTCAAAGACGGTGTCAGCCGCCATGGGTACGCCCGCTTCAGGGTCGGCAAAGCCCTGAGCCTCCAGGGCGAGCACCTGGCCGCTCCGGGCGGCGAGCCATACGGCACCGGGAATCTGCTGGGCAGCGACGGCGTCTGCTAAAACACGTTTGGCATGTGTGAACAACGACATCTACCTCCATGGGTTCCGCGAATGGACGAGGACGGCCCGTGCAAGGCCGCCCTCATCTTGTTCCCCATATTTGCCTAGAAGTCCTGTTTCACGGCCGTCATCAGTTCACCTTCGCCGCCGGGAAAGGCGGTCTCCGTCATCCATACGCCGGCATCGGGCCGGTCGGATGCCACATAGACTCGAAAGGGCTGCGCCTCGGGGGCGGCGCCGGAAAACCGGGGCAGGAACCGAACGGTCACGCTCCCGTCACTCCCCTGCGGGATGACGAACAGCCGCCGCGCCCCGTCCGGGCCGGCTGCCCGCTCCAGCGCCCTGAGCGCCTCGCCCCGGGCGCCGGTGCCGGCGGGCGCCAGCTCACCGGCCCAGGCCAGCGCCTGTGTATCGAACGACACAGCCAGGAGTTCCTCACGGCCTCGCCAGTTAGGCTGACCCGACGGCGGAATCCAGCGCCAGTTCACGTGCAGCAGCACAGAGCCGTCTGCTGCCCGTTCTGCCTTGGTTGTTACCTGGAGGCTCTCGGCGGCCGCACGCCCGGGCCGGCCCTCCAACAGGAAGAGCGCCGCGATGCAGACCAAAACAGCCAGTCCGAGAGCCAAGAGCCTTTCCGGAACCGCCTTCACCCCAGTTCACCTCGGTTCGGGCACCATGATTTGTGGGTCCGTGCCGTGCTACTTCGTCTCAGGCAGACTCGTAATGGCTGGCCCCCGCGTCTCTCCCGAACCGATCCGGAAGAGAATGCCGGTACCTTCGGTCCACAGTTTGGCATCCGTATTAATCGAGATGGACCCCGGATTGCCGGTCGGACCACCGTTCAGGGTGATTCCGAGCTTGACGCCCCACCAAGTATGTGTGTAATTTACGAAGATGTTCGAATTTCTGCCGTATACATTAGGTGAGGTGGGGCGGAAATTGACATACAGGTCCCAGTCCTGCACCTGGTCGCCCACGGTGTAGCTGGCGATGCCGTTGGTGTGCTGATCCCGCTGCACGCCGTCGTACGGTGTCGAGGAGGAGAAGACCAGGTCGCCCACGATCCAGCGCACGTCAATGACGTCCACCGGGTCATCGAGCCAGCGATACTCCGTCGAACTCCAGTGACCGTTCAAGTATGCCTGCTCCGTGTAGGTGCCGTCCTGGTTCCGCCACTCGTACAGCCAGAGGGTCAGGGTCAAATCCACTTTCTCGCCGGCCGTGGGCGCAATGCGCTCTGCGCCGGCCACTGCCGTTGCTGCTTCCACGTCAATCAAAGCAGCCGCTTCCTTGCTCAGCGTCGTTACTTCAGATGTAGCCTGAAATTCCGGTCCAACGGTCTCGGACTTTGACCGTGCCGGCACAACAGCCTCGCCTGTGTTCACAAAGGTGACGGTGTTCTGCCGGTACCCGAGAAACCGGGCGCCATGCCGCTTCAGCAGTTGGGCCACCTGCCGGGGGTCCTTCGACTTGGCGAAGATTCCCCGCGCCGCGCGGGTCATCTCCGCTTCGCGATTCGCCTTCCCAAACGCCATGCCGGCCGCCGGAATAATGGCCAGCAAGAGCCCGAGCACCACCGCTGCGAACCTTTTCACTCTGGAAGGCCCCCCTTCGCACTGTCTCCGCCCCCTTCCCGGGCAGGCCCGGGCCCCTGGCGGTCGGAGCAGTCCCCAAACTACCGAATGTTGCTGCCGCGTTCTCCCCCTCTGTTGCTGCTTATGCCCCCAGATATATGGAGTGTCTCGCAGCATCATACCGCCTAACGGCAATTATTATCTGTTTTTTGGTGCAAGTCCATCTTCTTTTCCTTACATTTTCTGGCTTTATTCGACAAACCCTTTTGTGCGGGGGGCGAATGGGGCGTATTTGCCCCAGGCGAAGGCGGGAAAGGTTCCTAACACAAAAGGGACCGCCAACCAAGGCGGTCCCCAAAAAGGCCACTATTTCTCTTCGATGATGATGGTCTGGATCACGGGCGGATTCTTCGGCTTGCTGACTTCGTTCCGCATGGCGGGGTTCGGCCCCACTTCGAGATTCGACAGCTTCTGCAGCACGTCCATCCCCTCGATC
>JARBUG010000151.1 GCA_029239785.1 Symbiobacteriaceae bacterium
CCCTGGGGCCAAGGGGCCGCCGCTGCGCTGGCCGGCCTGGCCGCCGCCGGCGCCCTGATTGTAGGCGCCGGCGATGTGGCGGCCTGGCTGGCCGGGCGGGCGGAGCCCGCCGCCGCCGCCCGGCACGGGGCGTTGGCCGTGGCGCTGAACCCCTGGAACGATCTGGCCCGGGCTCAGTATGGCCTGGCGCTCAGCGGCCTGGGGCGCCGGGACGAGGCGCAGGCCCAGTTCGCCGAGGCCCGGCGCTTGGGGCCCCGAGAGCCCTGGTACGCCGAACTGGCCGCCCGGGAACTCCTCCAGGCCGGGCACACGGCCGAGGCCCTGGAGGCGTACCGTGACTTCGTCCGGCTCTGGCCCTGGTACGTGCCGGCCTACGAGAGCGCCCTGTCGGCGCACAGCGACCTGCTCTTCCGGGCCGAGGTCGCCCTCGACGAGGCGGCCGCTGCGCACATCATCGGCAGTGCCCGGGCGATTCTCGACCAGCTGGAGCGGCAGAAAGCAAAGGAGCCGCCGGGGCGCCCCCGCCGGCCCATGGATGTGAACACTCCCGTGCTCCAGCAGGCCCGGGCCACGTTTGCCCCGTAGGGCGCCGGCCGGGGGCGTGGCGACCCGGGCGCCCGGATGGCATAGCGAAAGGGGTGAGCCCGCACGTGGCTCACCCCTTTTTCGCGCTACCCCAGGGCGGGGTGATTGAACCAGAACTTTTCGTACATGCCGGACCAATCCAGTTCGCCGCCGTCGGCCAGCCGCTTCAGGTACGGGTCCAGGTAGACCTTGACGGGGCCGGGACCTTCGACGACCAGGGTATCATCTTCAAAAGGCTCTCCCAGAGCCTGTCCGATGTTCGGGCCGCCTCAGCCCATGCCCCGCAGATAGATGCGGAGCCCGCGCTGGCCCGTCGAATCCTTGAGCATCTCACGCAGTTTCGTTTCGGCAGCAGGGGTCAGCTTCAAGCGCCATCACCTCTGCTTTACGTTTTCTCCGTAGGAGGTGCCGGAACCTGCCAAGCAAATTCGCTATTGCCCGGTCGCGCTGGGCCACTCGCCCACCACGGGCACATCTTCGCCCATGAACTGCTGGCCCCAGTCGCACATTTGGGCGAATTCGTGTCCTTCCTCGACACGGGACATGCAGGCGAGGGTCTTCTCCTCCAGCAGGGCCTGCAGGGGCGGCGGCGCCTCCTGGAAGCGCTCGTTGCCGTACTGCATGATGTAGACCTGAAGGACCTTGTCCTCATCGCCCAGGGCCCACTGCGTCTCCCGGGCGATACCTGACAGGCTCTCCATATCTGCATCGCTCATGCATTCCAACATACAGCACATCGCCGGGGGCTCATCCGCCTGCCCGCACCAATCCATCACATCGGAATAGCGCATGATCTTCGCTTCATTGCCATAGGAACGCAGCATTTGCACGGCCCGCACCAGATGGCCGAGCCGGTCGCCGTCGCGTGTAAGCAGGCCCAATAAGACTCTGGTCATTCCCTCGCCTCCCTATTGTGTCGCCTTTATTATGCGCGGCGGAAAACGGCTGTAGCAGGCTGCCGGAAACTGACAGCATCGCCAGCGCGGTCAGAATCTAGCGGTTGGTTTCACGCGTAGATATAACGTACGATATGTAAACAAAAACGTTGGATAAGTAATAGGGGGAGCCATGAAACATACAGCAAAGTTCGCGGTGATTCCGGCCATCGCCTCGCTTCTGGTCTGGTCGGTTGGCTCCACCGGTCTGGCGGTAGATCGTGCGGGACTGAGCATGCCCAAGCGGACCCAGGGGCTCGGGCTGGTGGCGCAGGCCGCCGGCCAGGCGGACGCTCCGGTGCTGATTGCCGCCCATGAGGGCCAGGTGAAGGCTGTGGTGAGGCTGGTGGAACGGCTCGGCGGCGGCGTGACGGCGCAGGTGCCCGGTGCCGACTTTGTGGCGGCGCGGGTGCCTTCGGACACGCTGCTTTCGTTGGAGCGGAGCAGCCTGGTGCGGGCGGTCGGCATCGATCGGCCTGTGACCCTTGACCCGGCCGCCATGGCGCCGCTGGACGAGGCGGCTGCATCTGTTCCCTCGGCCGCTGATCCGGCGCTTTCCCTGAAGATCACCCGGGGCGAGATTCGGGCGCCCCAGTTCGCAGACGCCGCTGGCGGAACCGCCGACGGCCGTGGTGTGACGGTGGCCATTCTGGACACCGGCGTCGACCCGAACCATCCCGCACTCTTGACGACCGCCACGGGCGCTGCGAAGATTATCGACTGGCAGGACTTCACGGGCGAAGGCGACGTGGTGACGACGGCGACCAGGACCGAGGTGGTCGAGGGGATTCTCACACTAAGCGGCACCTATCATGTAGGCACCTTCCGGGAAGCCCAGATTCCCACCGGTGAAATGAACTCCGACATCAACCGGAACGGTTCGACGGGCGATACCTTCGGGGTGCTGGTCACCGACCGGCATCAGAAAGGCGTTTATGATACCGTGTACGTCGATCTGAACGGCGACGGCGCTTATACAGATGAGAAGCCGATGGGCGCGTTTGCGAGCACGGGTGACAAGGGCGTCTTTGGCAGCGCGGAGATCAAGGGCGGTCTGCAGCAGGGCGTCAACTTCGTGGTGACCCGCATTAACGCCGACGGGTCGGGGATGAACCTGGGCTACGACGGCGGCCAGCACGGCACGCATGTGGCGGGGATTACCGCCGGCACGGGGCCGCTGACGGGCATTGCACCGGGCGCCCAGATCATGGCGATCAAGGTGCTGACTTCGGGCGGCGCCGGCAACTGGGATGGCATTATTCGCGGCATGGAGTACGCCGCCAGCCATGGTGCGAAGGTGATCAACATGTCCCTGGGCGGCCTGGGGCCGCTGAACGACGGGAATGATCCGCAGTCGCTGCTGATTGGCGACCTGTCGGAGAAGTACGGCGCGCTCTTTTCGATTGCGGCCGGCAACTCCGGGCCAGGGCTGAACACCATGGGCCTGCCCGGGGTGGCGGGGGCCGCGATTACGTCGGGCGCATTTATTTCGAGCAATACGTGGAAGGCAGATTACGGCCTGACTGTGCCACAGGATGGGCTCTGGTACTTCAGTTCCGCCGGTCCCCGTGATGATGGCGGCCTGAAGCCGAACATCGTGGCGCCGGGGACGGCGAACGCCCCGATTCCGACCTGGGCCGGGGCGTATGCTGTGTTCCAGGGCACCTCCATGGCCGCCCCGCAGACGTCGGGCGCCGCCGCCCTGCTGGTGGGGAAGGCCCAGGCCGAGGGCGTGCAGGTGACGCCCCGGGTCCTGACCCAGGCGCTGGAACTGGGCGCCCGCCGCCTGCCGGGCTACGGCTGGTACGAGCAGGGGCACGGCCTGATTCAGGTCGACAAGGCGTGGAGCCAGCTTCAGCATCTGGTAAACGCGAAGCAGCCGGAACTGGTCACCTTCGGGAAGGCGAAGGCGGGGGTGCAGGCCACGGGCCTTTACGCCCGGGACTTTGCGGCCACGGGCGACCATGCCCGCTGGGTGATGGGGAACCTTGGGCTCGGGAAGGCTGATTTGCGCCTGAGCTACCTGCCCGGGAACGGGCTGACCGTGTCGGGTCCGGCTGCGGTGACCCTGCCGGGGCTGCAGCGCCGCACCATTCCGGTTTCGTTTGCGTATGATGCGGACCGTCCCGGCATTTACGATGCGCTGATGCAGGCCCGGGCGCCGGGCCAGGCCGGCTACGCCGCCGAGTATCTGGCGACGGTGATCGTGCCGCATACGTTTGATGCCGCACATGGCAATGTGGTCTCCAACATCACCGGGAGCCTGAGCCCCGCGCGCTACGGCCGTCACTTTGTGTCGGTGCCGGCGGGGACCGCTGAACTGAAGGTGAACCTGACGGTGCCGGGCGGCCAGGGCCGGGTGCGGCTGATGGCCTACACCCCGGACGGCATGCCCTTTGGCAGCGGGACGGCATGGGCCGGCGGCCCGGGCTCACCCGAGCAGCAGACCCTGACGATTCCCACGCCGCAGCCCGGGGTTTGGGAGATCGATGCGTACGCCTCGCACGGGGGCATGCTGCACGGGTTCGTCCAGAACAAGTATCTGCTCGACATGGCCGCCCGGGGCGTGTACGCGGCGCCGGGCCGGGTGGAGTTGGCGCCGCACTTCGGGGCGGAGCAGAAGCGGACCGTGACCTTTGCCAACCACTTCGGCGCGATCGACGCGGTGGTGGCGGGCGTTGGGTTTGCCCAGCCCCGGACCGAGCGGCTTGACGTGGAGCAGGGCGGCTTCCAGGATCTCTTCTTTGAGGTGGCCGAAGGCACGGCGCTCCTGCGGGCCGGTTTCTCGGACCTCACGGATTTGCAGGCAGACCTTGATATCGGGCTGTACTACAACGACCCGGCGGCGGGCGGCTGGGTGGCCCTGGGCACGGTCACGGGGAACCGGCTGGGGCGGACTGTGGAACTGCTGAACCCGGCGCCCGGCCAGTATGCCGTGGAGATCATGGGCAAGCAGGTGCCTGCCGGGAAGACTGGCTTTGCTTTTACCTCGACGGTGGTCGAGGGGGGCTCGGGCGGCGGCGTCCGGGTGCCCGGTGATGCGGCTGCCGCTCGCCCGTTGAAATTCGGCGACACGTGGAGCGTTGACATCGCGGCGACCCTGCCGCCGGCGGTGGGGCCGTATGTCGGCGCCGTGACCCTGAAAGATGCGAAGACGGGTCAGGTGCTAAGTGTCGTTCCTGTCGAGCTTCGGTAAGAAGGGCCCGGGCGCTGCTTATGCAGTGCCCGGGCTTCTGCGCGCCGCCGCATTACGCCAGCCGTGGACGGACAATGTAAGGAAGGCAGCGTGTGGAAGGAGGGGCAGGAATGCACAGGACGGCTCAGGAACAGCCGCTTCCGGCCGACCTTTCCCGCACCGAAAGACTGATCCGAGACAGGCTTGCCCCGTGTGGCGACGTGGTTCTCCGTCCGTTCACGGCCGAGGGCGTTCCTGGCATGAAGTCGCTCATCGTGTACTGCAACAGTATGGTGGACGGCCAACTGATCGACGAGCAGGCGCTGCAGGCCCTCCTGTTGCGTATGCAATCTGGACCGGCTGCCTTATCGTCCGATCCGGCTGATCCGCCAACGGGCACCCCATCTCCAACCATGACGCTCCGTCAGGCGGTTACGGAGATCCTGGCCGGCAACCTCCTTCTGCTCGTCGAGGGTCGCACCGGCGCCGTCGTGTTCCGCCTGGAGCGCAAGCTTGGCCGCGGCATCACAGAACCGGTTGTGGAGGGGACGATTCGCGGGCCGCGCGAGGGGTTTGTCGAGGACCCGGAGGCAAACATCACCCTGATCCGCAGGCGGCTGCAAACGCCCTCGTTCCGGCTGGAATGGATGCGGGTGGGGGAGCAGACGACCACCCCCATCGCCCTCTTGTACCTGGACGGTGTCGCCGACCCCCGGGTCGTGCGGCGGGCTCGGCTGCGGGTGAGGCGCATCCGAATCGATGCCGTCCTTGATTCCGGGTACGTCGAGGAGTTGATCGAAGATGCCCCATACAGCCCATTTCCAACGGTGGCGCACACGGAGCGGCCCGACCGGGTTGCCGCGGGTCTGCTCGAGGGGCAGGTTGCCCTCGTAACATCCGGCAGCCCGCAGGTCCTGCTGGTACCCACCGTGCTGGTTCAACTGCTCCATTCGCCGGAGGACTACTATGAGCGTTATATGATCGGCACGGCGACACGTGTGCTGCGGTTGCTGGGCGCCTTTTTGGCCTTAACGCTTCCGTCCTTCTATGTCGCCGTCACGACTTATCATCATGAGATGATTCCTGCGCCGCTCTTTCAGGCGATTGCAGCACAACGAGAGGGGGTTCCCTGGCCCGCCGTCATGGAGGCCTTTCTCATGGAGATTGCGTTTGAACTGCTTCGTGAGGCGGGCATTCGGCTCCCCAGGCCAGTAGGCCAGGCCGTCAGCATCATCGGCGGTTTGGTCATTGGAGAGGCGGCGATTCGGGCGCGCATCGCCTCCGCGGGGATGATCATCATCGTGGCAACGACGGGCATCGCATCGTACGCGGTGCCCGCGTACAACCTCTCCGTCTCCCTGCGGCTCATTCGCTTCCCACTGATGCTGATGGCCGCCGTGCTGGGGCTGCACGGGGTGGTGGTGGGACTTCTGCTTCTGCTCATCCATTTGCTCAGCCTGCGTTCATTTGGGGTGCCTTATCTCAGTCCGATCATGCCGCCAAAGCCGCAGCATTGGGGGGACGTGATCTTCCGGGCGCCCTGGTGGAAGATGGGGGGACGACAATGAGGGTTCGCCGCTGCTGGGGCTGGTTGCTCAGCCTGCTGTTGCTGGGCACCGGGTGCTGGAGCCGGCGGGAGGTCAACGAAGTGGCGATTAGTTCCGCCATTGCGATTGACGAGGAACGCAATCAGACAATCCGGATCACGATGCAGATTCTCCGTCCCACGGCTGCGGTGGAGAGTGGTCAGCCGCGCTCGGGCACCTTCAACGTTACAGCGACGGGACCGACCACGGCCGCAGCGATTCGGAATCTGGACCAACAACTCAGCCGAAGACCGGAATGGAAGCACAATAACGCGATTATCCTCAGCGAGAACGTGGCCCGCCAAGGGGTCGGCGAGATCATGGATTTTTTCATGCGCAATCATCAGTCGCGCCTTGATCAGTGGATTCTGGTCACCCGTGGCAAGGCGGCGGCCGTGCTGGTGCCACGCTTCCAGTTGGAGTCAAACCAGGGTATCGGCATCCGCCGTTTGAACCAGAGCGCCGTCCACTCCACCGCGGCCACGGTACCGGTCCGGCTGTACGATTTTGTGACGAGCCTGACCAATCCGGCGGAAGACCCGGTCGCAGCTGCCATTGAAACGGTGGAGTTCCCTGACCCGTCTGGCGAGGGCGAGGTGAACCCCCGCATCCGCATGCGGGGGGCGGCCGTCTTTCAGCACGACCGCCTGGCGGGATGGCTTGACGAGACGGAAGCCCGTTCGCTGGATTGGTTCCGCGGCGAGGCGACGGGCGCCATGGTTGTCGTTCCCTGTCGCAAGGGGCCGGGCCGGGGGACCAGCGTACAGCTAATCAGCACCCGGTCAAGTCTGCAGCCCTACTGGAAGAACGGCCAGCCGGCCGTTCGGGCGACCGTTCGGGCTACGGGGCAACTCGGCGACCTCATGTGCCAGGAAGACCTGTCCAAGCATGAGGCGTTGGTCGACTTGCAGCGCCGTACCGCCGCCCAAATGGAGGCCGAAATGGCGAAGTTGATGCATCGCCTTCAGAAGGACCTGGGGTCAGATGCAGTGGGTCTGGGCGTCGCTCTGGAGCGCACCTTCCCGGCAGCGTGGAAGAAAATGAGTCCGCAGTGGCGTGAAATCTTCCCGAAAGTGTCGGTCACACCCGAAGTGGTGGTGGAACTGACCCAGATGGGTACCTCCGAAGGAAAGTTGATCTCGTCCGGGGGCGGCGGGAAGTGATGCGGGAGTTTGCCGGGTGCACGGGAGGCGATGCAAGCTGCATAAGGAAGTTGGCAAGGTCTCATCGGCCCAGGCGGTCTACACGGTGGTACTCGCCATCATCGGCTCAGCTACGTTGATTGTGCCCGGCAGCATGATCAAGGTGGCTGCGCAAGATGCCTGGATCGGGTGTCTTGTGGCTGGGTTTGGTACGTTGGTAACCGGCGCTCTCTGGCTGTGGCTGGCCCGGCAATGGCCCGGGCGAGATTTGTTCCAGTTGGTGCTCGCTGCCGGCGGGCAGTGGCTCGGTGGACTGGTCGCGGTGGTGCTTCTCATCTGGATCGGTCTCACTTTGACGGGAGCGACATGGATCGGCGCCGATGCCATTTTGGTGGTTTTTTTGCCCGAGACGCCCCGTTCTGTTCTGGCGGCCAGCATCCTGATTCCCGCGGCCTATGCCGCCCGCAGTGATTATCAAGTGGTCGCTCGGTTGAGCCAGCTGACTTTTTGGGGAATGGTTGGCTTGCTGCTGGTCCTCATTCCGCTGTCGGCAACGGAAATGGAGCCGCTTCGCCTGGCACCGGTTCTGGCGAATGGGTTCGGCCCTGTCATGAAGGGGGCTGGGGTGCTCGTCGGCATCCTGACTGAGAATATGGCTCTGATTGCACTGTTGCCCATGATCCGGCCGCCGGTCCGGCCATGGCGGCTGCTGGTGGCCGTCACTGTTCTGGCCGCCGGCATGGTCCTGCTGCTCGATGTCTGGACGGTCTCTGTAATCGGTGCCCGGTTGCCAGGGCGGTTCCAGTACCCGGTGCTGTTGATGGCACATGTCATTGGTGTTGGCGACATTCTGGAGCGGCTGGACGCCCTGATGATGGCACTCTGGATCGCCGGGGAGGTATCCAAAATCGCATTCTGGTACTGGCTGTTCTGCCGCGGGATCGCCACATTGCTGCGGTTGAAGGAATGGCGCCGGCTGGTGTGGCCGTTCTTCATATTGCTCCTGGCAGCCAGCGTGGCCTGGGTGGAGAGTTCGACGGCTTATCCGGCCGCTCTCCGGGCCTGGTCGGCTCTGTTTACCCCGGTAATCGGCCTGGTGGTGCCGCTGCTGTTGCTCGCCGCTACTGCAGTGCGCCGCATGCAGCGGTCTTCGGCATCTGTATGATGATACTGGGCCTGCTCCTCTTGGCGGTGGCGACTGGGCTGCCGGACCTGGCCGCTCTGGTTCGCAGGGGCCGTCGGAAGGAGGCGGCCGTCGTCATCTGCGCGCTGCTGATTGGCTTTTTGGCCGCGCTGTCGTGGGTGATGCACCTGCCGGTGCCGACCATTGGTGCGACGCTGCAGTGGTTGGCCACGCCGATCCTCGGCAAACAGTGAGCCGGCGGGGGCGTGGTGACATAATCTGTTCGAGGAGGTGTAACCCGTGCCTGGTGGTGCAGCGCAGCCGAGGCGGCCGATGGAGATTACCCTGGGCAAGGATGACGGCGCAGGGGGCGAGGTCGGCGGAGATGCGCCCGCAGGCGGGGCGCCGATCGAGGGGGCAGGCGGCCCACCGCATCCCTTCGGACTGCCTATTCGCTCCGAGGCGGGGCCGCCGGCGGGCGGGCGCCCGGTGGAGGGGGAGCCCGAGTTCGGCTTTCCCGGCGCCTCGATTGAGGCGCCCGGCCTGTACCAGGGCACGGCGCCCGTGGGCGGGCCGGGTACGCTTTTCAACCGGGGCGGGGCGCCCATTACCGTTCTCGGCGGTGTCTTTGGCGGCGGGCTGCCAATTGGCGGACCCGTCACGCAGATCTTTCGGTCCGGCGCGCCGGTCCCCAACATCCTCTATCTCGTAACGCTGGAATCTTCCGGGCCCATCGGGGAGTTCTTTTTACCGACTGGGGGCGGGCCAATCGGCCCCATGGGCAGGCCGGGTATGGGACCAGCTCCGTTCGGACGCTTCTTTACCGAAGGCGGGCAGCCGATTTTCGCCGACCGGCCTGAGCCGGGCATCGGCCGGTCGATTGGTGATCCGTCACCGGGAGGGCTGCAGTTGTGATCTATCCGTCGGCCTATCTCTGGACCCAGTACGGGGGTGTGTTCAACCCGTACTTCGGCGGATTCGGGCATCTCAATACGCCTACGGCCGGGGCCGGGTACGCCTGGCCGGGCTTCACCTACCCGTTTAACTTCCAGTCGCCGTACCTGTATGCACGCAAGGCGGGGTTTGTGGCGTGAATCTTTTGGGTACCCCGGTGCGTAAGATGGGTTTGACCGGCCCATGCGCACCGGGGTTTTCGCGCCGGGTTTGGCAGCGGAGGAGGCGATCGGGTGGCTCAGGTGACGACCCACTCCCTGGAGCAGTTGATTGTCGCAACCGGGGCTTCTGTGGGCAGGGCTATCGATAAGACCCTGAACAATCCGCCCAGCCCTGTCGGCCTCTTCGAGTTCACCACGGAGATTACATATTTGGCGCAGTTCCAGCCCGTCGATGCTGCGGATATCCTCCTGAACGTGGCTTTCCTGGACCCGCGGGAGAAGTTGCTGTACACCTTGGGCGACCAGTATGGCGTGCGGTTCCGGTTCTTCTTCCGGCCGGTGCCCCGGGAGGTGGCGGTGCCGCCAACGTAGGGAGCTGAAAAGGAGGAGGATGGGCCGTGGCGTTCGATCTGGCTGATTTGCTGACTGCGGCCGGTCAGGCCATGGGCGGCGCCAACCGCCGTCTGGCCGTGACGGGCGCCCCGGCCCTGCTGCGAGAGTTTGAGGTGGAGCTTGCGTTTGATGCCGGTGTGGCCGTGCCGGAGGGGGCGCCGACGCTGGTGCTGACCGGTGCGGCCCCGCCCAATGCCCAACTCCAGGCACTGTTCCGGTCGGGGCGGGCTGTGGCTGTTCGAGCGACCTATGTCGCGGCCCCCGCAGTCTGCCCGCCCGCCGCTGTGGCTGGGGGGTGCGATTCGTGAGCGAGCCAATAAGCGGCCCCGGCGGCCGGTACTCGGTGCGGCTGGAGATCCTCGCTGCCAGGAACGGCGAGGCGTTCAGCCGCACCGAGGCGGCCCAGGGGGAGGTGCTGGCTGATCAGTCCTTCCTGGTTGTGGCGGGGGATGCGCTCTCGCTGACCCTGGCGCCCGGGGAGAATGGCCTTACGCTCAGGTCGGTCAAGCCTCTGGGGGCGACGCGGGCCGTGGTGACGGCCACGGTGGGCGCCCGGGGCGGGGCGCCGGACTGGCTGCCCACTGAGAGCACCTACCTGCTCTTCCAGGGGGACCGGGCGGCGGCGGCGGCAGTGAAAGACCGCTACGTTCCCTTCGAGGGGATGGCCGCCGAGCGCTCCTGGCCCGACCAGGGCGGCGTTACGCCCCTGGACCGGCTGGCGGTGGCGGTGGGGCGGTCGGTCGCGCGGGCGAACGCGGTGCTGGCCCGCACCCAGGCCGAGGCCGGCGTGGCGCTCGTCTCCCGGGTGACGCTGCGGGTAGGCGTGCGTCAGACTGACCTGGGCCAGGGGCGAGTCTTTGTTGCCCTGGCCGGGCCGGGGGAGGAGGAAGCCCAGTACGTCGAGCTGGAGATGACAACCGTGCCCGGTGCCGAGCCGCTGCCGGAGCGGGAGCCCGGGGGCGGGGGCGGCGGGCAGATAATTTCTGTACGCACCCCGCGAACCTTTAACCCGTCCGCCTCGTAATCAGATATGTACAAACGATTCGGGGAGGGGGATGGGAGATGTACACCATCGAGCAGCTAGAGATCCTGATGCTTGTGGCCGAATCGGACGACCCTATGACCACTGCACTCCAGATCCGGCGGCGGTGGCAGTATATTATGCAGGTGGCGTTGGGCGCCGTCCGGGGCCAGGTGCTGGACCTCAGCCTGCCCCAGGTCGTACGTGACCACACCACTTACGCCCGCAAGGCGCAGCTCATCCTCGCAGCGCTTGATGAGTGGCTGGAAGAGCACAACCACCGCAAGGCGGACGCTTCGTAAAATCGCAACACTTCGCCCCCCGAAATTTCGGGGGGCTTTTTGCGTGATCTCCCATACCTTGTCCGTGTATCTTTGCGACGTAAAGATTGGAACGCCATTGGGTATCCTTGTTCACAGCGGAACAAAGAGGAGTGGTTTCTGTGGAGTACCGCCGGCTTGGCAAAAGCGGCCTGAAGCTCAGCGAAATCTCGCTGGGCAGCTGGCTCACTTACGGCTCGCGCACCGAAGCGGAATCGGCGAAGGCGTGCATCGAAACGGCCTATGACCTGGGCGTCAACCACTTTGACTGCGCAGTGGTCTACGGCACCAAGCCCCACGACGCCGAGGTCTTCCTGGGCGACGTGCTGCGCCAGTATCCCCGCACCAGCTACACCGTTACGTCCAAGCTCTTCTGGAAA
>JARBUG010000301.1 GCA_029239785.1 Symbiobacteriaceae bacterium
CGGTCGATGAAGAAGCAGCACGTCAAGGTAATCGGTTTTGAGCCGCCGCAGGATGCCATCCACCGATGCCAGGATATGTTCCTTGGAAAAGTCGAACATGCCCTTGCGGATACCACACTTGGATTGCAGCATGATCTTCTCACGAATGTCGTCGTTCATTTGGATCGCATCAGAGAAGATCTCCTCGCAGGCGCCTCCCCCATAGATGTCCGCATGGTCGAAGAAATTGGCGCCTTCCTCCAATGCTGCCTGTACGAAATGCTGTGCGGCTTTCTTGTCGAGCGATTTCATACGCATGCAGCCGACCGCAATAACGGGGACTTCTAGATGGCTGGTTCCAAGTCTGATCGTTCGCATAAAGGTGTTCATCCTCTTTCAGGGCGTTGCTCGGTGCATGGGTCCCGTTGCGTTGCCCCCTCATTGTTGCACACACGCGCAGAAGCTAACAAGAACCTCACCCTATCTCTGGCCGGTGTGGCGAGGATCTACCTTACATAGCAATGAAGCCTGCGGAGCTGTTGCCAGCACGCAGGCTTCTCATTTCTGTTCAGCGCCCCCGCCGGGCAGCCTCCAGCGGGTCCAGGTGCGCCGCCCGCATGGCAGGCACCAGAGACGCCAGCGCCATGACGGCCAGCGTGGTCAGCAGGGCGCCCCCCGCAAACAGCAGAATCTCCCCGAAACTTAGCCGCAGCACCATGGCTCGGGCGGAGCCGGACAGCACCAGCCCCCCGCCGCCAAGCAGGATCCCGGCCACGGCCCCCGCCAGGGCCGGGATCGTCGTTTCCCCCAGGGTCAGCCATACCAGGAACCGCCGCGGCGCCCCCACGGCCCGCAGCATCCCAAGTTCGCCGCGCCGCTCGCCGACGCGAATCGAAGTCATCAAACCAGCCATGATCACCGCGCCCAGCAGGGCGATGCCGGCAGCGCCAGCCATCAGACGGACCATGGGCTGCAGGTTCCGGGCCACGTTCCGGGTCGCCTGCTCGGCGACCGTCACCTCGGCGCCAGGGATCGCCGCCTCCACCTCGATCGCCGCCATCAGCGGTGAAGCCCACTTCTCCAGCTTAATCAGAAAGAACGAAGCGTTCGCGCCGGCGGGCTCTCCCTGCGAACCGATCACCCCGATCACCTTGCCCGTCTTGAGCAGCTTTCGCCACTCCGCTACGGGAATGTCCAGGGGCAGGGGCCCGACCTCTTCCCCGGCCAGCAGCAGCCTGGCCTCTTCCGCCCGGCCCTTGGGCGCCACCACCAGGTCCGCGCCCAGCGCCGACAGGCCCTCATCCAGCACCCGGCTGCCGCCGGTCAGGAGCAACGCTGCGCCAAAGAAGGCGGCCGAGGCCAGAAGTGCGACCATCAGGCCGGCTCCGGTCTGGAGCCTGGACCGCCTGAGCCCGGCCAGCATCAGCCGGAGCAGGGTAATTCGGCCTAACTCAGGAGGCACGTGCAATCCGCCCCCCGGTCAGAACCAGGTGCCGGGTGGCCCGGCTGACCAGGTCCGTATTGTGGGTCGCCAACAGAATCGTGGTGCCTGATTTGTTTAGCTCGGCAAACAGGTCGACGATCTCGTTCTCCGTCTCCACATCGAGGTCGGCGGTCGGCTCATCGGCCAGGAGAACGGCGGGATTGTGCAGTAACGCCCGGGCCACAGCCACCCGCTTCTGCTGGCCGCCCGAGAGCTGCCAGGGCATGCGGCGCATCTGCTCCTTCAGGCCAACCCGCTCCAACAGTTCCGCCGCCCGGTTGCCCAGACCTGCCTCCCCCCGGGGCAGGAAGGTCGCCGGCAGCATTACGTTCTCGATGACGGTCAGCGTCGGAATCAGGCTGGCAAACTGGAAGACAAAGCCCATGCGCTGGCACCGCAGGCGGGAGCGCTCGGCGTCGGACAGGGCCCAAATATCCTGCCTGTCGACGCTCACCTTGCCGGCGTCAGGCCGAATCAGGCCGCCAATTACCGAGAGCAAGGTCGACTTGCCGGCGCCGGAGCGGCCCGTAATCACCACGAACTCACCGGCGCCAAAGGCGCCGGAAAAGTCCTGCAGGGCTTCGACCATCTGTCCGCCTGATTGGTACTGCTTCCGAACGTTCTCCAGGACGATCATGTTCATTCCCCCACTACCGCCCTTGGGCGTGTATCGCATAGAAGGGCTCCAGACGGGCGATACGCCGGGCAGGCAGCGCTGCCGCCAGAGCGGCCAGCAACCCGCAGCCAAGCGCCACAGCCACGGCCAAAAGCACGGTGGTAAGCAAGCTGGGCCAGGCAAAGGGAAGGACGTAGCTGAAGAGGATCTTGTTTTGGAAGATGGCGTAGAGGCCAAGCCCCACGCCCAGACCTGCGGCGCCGCCCAGGGTCCCGATTAGCGCCGCCTCACCGACCAGCGAAGTCAGCGCCTGCCGCTCGGTGGCGCCCAGGGCCCGCAGGAGCCCGATCTCCCGGGCCCGCTCAGCGGTGATCGCCGAGAAGAGCACCAGGAAGAGCAGCACGGAGAGAAGCAGCGCCCCGCCGGCGACTGGCAGGAGCCAGGTCATGAGGCCCGCGAGGTCACGGGTGACGCCCTTGGTGATGGCACCGGCGGTCAGGACCTGGACCCCCTCCACCTCTGCCTCGATCGCCCGGGCCACTTCGTCTGCCCGAGTAGCATCATCCACCCGCACCATGACGG
>JARBUG010000152.1 GCA_029239785.1 Symbiobacteriaceae bacterium
CCCGCCCCCACAGGCTGACGTATCGCCACCTCCCTCGCCTTTGTGACGTGCGGCAGCCCGAGGCCATCGAGGCCTCGGGCTGCCGTTGTGCTGTCGGGCGTGTGGGTCCGTCAAGAATTCGGGTCTGGTGAGCGGCACGCAGGGCGATATCCGTGAAATAACAGCGCTGCGCAGCCTCGGCGCCCCGGAAAAATCTTGACGGAGTACCGCTACGTGAGACCGGGCGGGCGCCCGCCCCGGGCCGAGCCCTAGTTGACCCGGGTCCAGGTTTGGCCGGCGTCCTTGGTCTGCAGGAGCCTGGGGTCGTCGCCCTGTTTGGTCAGGAGGGCCCAGCCCGCGGAGTAGGTCACGAATTGGAGGGCGGTGATGTTCCAGCCCTCTTCCAGGGCGGTCACGAGGGTGGCGTCGGGCTCCATGGCCTTGCCGACACTCCAGGGTGCCGATTTCACGGACCAGGAGCCGGAGACGATCGTAGTTGACCCAGGCTCACGGGGAATGCCGATCCAGACCCAGGCCTGGGCGCCGTCATAGGTCCCGACGACCCCCGGGGGCAGGTAGGCGCCAAGGTGGTCCCAGGTCGTCCCGCCATCGCTGGTCCGGAAGAGGAGCGTGGCGTAAGCGGCGGCGGCGCCGCTGTCGGGCACCCAGGCAGCGGTGAGCAGGCCCTCCCGCCCTTCGGGTGAGATGACCGGCAGATCATAGTCGATCTGCCCGGGCTCCAGGCGGTTCGGGGGGAGCTTTAGCTCCTGCCTCTCCCAGGTGCGGCCGCCATCCGTCGTGCGGTAGAGGTCCTTCGGCGTCGTGGAGACCTGATTGCCCACGAGCCAGCCCTCGTCCGGGCGCCCGGGTTCCAGCCGAATCAACCCGCCCACGGGGAGGGTGTCATCCGTGCTGGCAGCCGGCTTCCAGGTCTTGCCGCCGTCGGCGGTGGCGTAGAGGTAGCCCGGGTGGGAGTTCATGGAGCGCATGGGCTCGATCATCAGCCAGCCGTGGGCGGCGTCTGCGAAGCTGATGGAGACCGGGGAGGCGCCGGGGGCCATGCCCGCGGGCAGGGGAACCGGCGTGGTCTCCCAGGTCTTGCCGCTGTCGGCCGTGCGGTGGACGAGGATTTGCCGCTCGTCGGGGGCGGTGGTCGCGGCCCAGGCCTGGCCGGCGCCCAGGGCGGTCCAGGTGTTGCGCTGGGACAGGGGGAGGACGTCGAGCCAAGTGCGCCCGCCGTCCCGCGTGTGCAGAAGGGAGGTGCCTGAGGCCCAGCCCTCGGTTTCGGAGGTCATCTGAAATCGGTGGAAGATGGCCTTGGGACCCGGGGCGGGCTGGGTCTGCCCCGGGCCGGGCTGGGGCGCCGGGGCCGGGGCCGGCGCCGGCGCCGGGCGGGACGTGCAGCCCATAACGAAGGCGCACATGGTCAGGAGAACTGCTGTAAGCGTCTTGCGCATGATCATTCACCTCATGCCTATTGGGACGTGACCGGGGGACCATCGGTTTCGCTGCTGTCGGCTCCGCCCGGGTCTGCGCGCTGAACGCCAACAAAGGCGTGCGCGGCTGGGCGGAGGGGTCGAAAACGCCCCACAAACGGGGGGTTTCGCTCTCTCCACCCAACCATGCACGCCCAACGAGGGGCTCGCCATGCAAAAGCGGACGTCAGGCCGCCAATACGGCGCCCAGGGCGACGGTCGCCGCAGCGACTACGCCGCCGGGGATGGCCCACCAGCGCCGGGCGCCCCGGATGAAGAGGACGCCGATCGCAAGGGCGATGGCCAGGCCCCCGCCGGCAAGGAAGATGACCCAGGCAAGGTCGCCGTACCGGATCGCCTCGAAGGACCAGGGGTCGGGGAACTGGGTGGAGCGCAGGTGTAGGAATCCCCCGGCGATCAGGGCGAGGAGGCTGATGATAAGGGCGCCGATGCCCAGGGCGGGCTGGAGCGGCGAGGGGGCTTGCGGGAGCACCCGCGCCCCGCACTGGGAGCAGAACGTTCCTGTCACCTGAGTCCCGCAGTTATGGCATTGCATTGGCCAAAACCTCCTGCATCTATGTACCGTTTCGGGGTTCGACGACGCCGCTCCCCCTCCCTTCTGTCGCTTGTCCCTCATCACCAAAACGATTACCATGGAAAGGAATCAACTTGCGAAAGGCGGCCATCAACCCGTGACCAGACCTACTGTATACATCACCTCTCCCCTGCCCGATGCGGCCATGCGCATCATCGCCTCCGCCTGCGACTACCGTCAGTGGACGGAAGACCGCCCCGTCCCCCGCGACATCCTCCTGCGCGACATCGCCACCGTCGACGGTGTGCTCGCCCGCCTGATGGACCGAGTCGACGCTGAGTTCCTCGACGCCGCCCCGGGGCTGAGGGTCGTCTCCAACTGCGCCGTGGGCTATGACAACATCAACGTGCCGCTGCTCACGGAGCGGGGCGTGCTGGCCTGCAACACCCCGGGCGTGCTGACCGAAACCACGGCAGACCTCGCCTGGGCCCTGATCATGGCCGCCGGCCGGCGCATCGTCGAAGGGCAGGAGACCATCCGGCAGGGGCGCTGGAACTCGTCTAACCTGATGTTCATGACCGGCCAGGATATCCACGGAGCCACCCTGGGCCTGGTGGGGCCGGGGCGCATCGGGTCGGCAGTCATCCGCCGGGCGAAGGGCTTCGATATGAACGTCCTCTACCACAGCCGGAGCCGGCACGCCGAGCTTGAGGCCGAGACGGGCGCCCAGTACCGGGCGCTGGACGACCTGCTGCGGGAGTCGGATTTCGTGGTGGTGCTGGTGCCGCTGAGCGATGCGACCCGGGGCCTGTTCGGCGCCCGGGAGTTCGCCCTGATGAAAGATTCCGCCGTATTCGTGAACGTTTCGCGCGGCCCGGTCGTCAATGAGATGGCATTATATGAAGCGCTGAAGCAAGGGCGCCCCTGGGCGGCAGGGCTGGATGTGTTTGAGAAGGAGCCCATCGGGCCAGACCATCCGCTGCTGACGTTGCCCAATGTGGTGGCGGTGCCGCACATCGGCAGCGCATCGGTCCAGACGCGCACGAAGATGGCGACCCTGGCGGCGACGAATCTGGTGGCCGCCCTGACGGGGCAGCCGGTGCCGGCGCCCATTAACCCCGCAGTACTGGGGTAGGACAGGACGATCAGGAGGGATGTCGATGCAGACCGAGCATGAGACAGACGGGACCAACGAAGCCCCCGCTGCGGAGATGTCAGCACGCCGCCGGTGGCGGCGCCCACCCTTCCGCCCGCTGGGCCTGGGCCTGGCCGCCCTCCTCGGCATCCTGCTGGCCCTCTTCCTGCTGGTCGATTTCAACCTCTCGTACGAGCGATCGCAAACGGAAGCGAGCCACTCGATCGTAACGGCCAAGGGGATGCCCCGCCCGATCGGCGACCAGCTCCAGGTGTACCTTGCCGATGGCGCCAACCTGCCCGGCCTCGAGGAGGCCCTGATCGCTGCCGCAAAGGAGAGCGAACTGCCCTTCACGGAGCTCAAGTTTGTAGATGAGCTTCCGACGGAGGCGATGGAAAACCCCGTGCTGGCCATCCGGGTTCTCGATGACGGCGGCTTCTGGACGCCGGCCTTTGCATCCCGCAAGATGAAGGTACGGTTCTATTACGCCCAGGGCTGGTCGGTGGACCGTGAGGCTGTGCTGAACCCCGTCGGAGAGAGCCGCCGGGCGGGGGGCAGCGAGGGCTGCCAGGGCGCCTGCGCCCAGGGCGAGCGGGACCTGACGCTGGGCGCCCGGTCGGTGGGGCTGATCAGCCTGCCGCACATGCGGGCGTACGTGGCGGAGGCGCTGGCCAAAGAGGCTGTGCTGCTGGTGAAGGGCGGCCTGCCGGAGAACCTGGACACCGAGCGGTGGCACAGTCGGGCAGGTAATCTGGCGCGGGAGCAGCTGCCGAAGGGCGAGTCCATGTGGAGCAGCTTCCAGCGTATCCCGGGTTGTATGGGCGGCGTGGTCTTTGTGGGCGAGGCGAACGGTCCGGGCGGAGACTGGAGCCTGATGTACTACGATGCCGTTCAGGATCAGATCACCGAAAAGCTGACGCAGGCTGCGTTCGCAGCGCTGGCCGGGGAGAGACTGGGCCTGTCAGGTATTCAGGGCCTCGGCTCCCCCGGGTTCGGTGGATCGGACCGCGAGTTCGGCATCTATTTCCCGACCACGGGCGGGGGCATCAGGGCCACCATTCCCCCGGGCCAGTGCGGACTTTCCAACCTGACGTTTAGTAGGTAATGCGCGCAGACGCCGCGGCCCTCCCATTCGGGTGGTCCGCGGCGTCTTTCCATCTACATTACAGTCCGTTGGAGCAAAGATCCATGACATAGGCGGCACCCGGCGGATGGTCCAGCGTATCGAACAGGGCGGCGCCGGCCGTATTGCGGGGGCGGATGCAGACCGAGATGCGGTGCACACCCCGGCTGTCGGCGGCGCAGGCTGCCTTGCAGAGCAGCGACCGGGCCACGCCGTGCCGGCGGTGTTCGGGCCTTACGTAGAGCCAGGCCAGCTTGTAGGCAAGCACCTGGTCGCCGACTCGCTTGGCCGGGAGGAGCAGGAGTCCGCCGATGAGGGTGCCGTCATCTGTGACGGCTGCCAGTGCGAGGCTGCCCGGGCTGACACAGTCTTCGGCCGAAGGCAGCGGTTCGCCCTCGGCGGGAATCGACGCCAGGTCCATGGGGCTCGCCAAGTAGCGCACGGTCGACATGGATCTCACCTTTCATCTGAACTGGTCGCAACAACACAACCCCCACTTTACGAAAGTGGGGGATGCACGTCAAACCTGTTTGCGGGCGTTTACAGGCAAAGGCAAGCGTTTGGCACCGTCGGGCCGGGGTATGCGTTGGCAAGCTTGGGCGGGCGCCGGTGGCCCGGTCCATGCTATTTCGTGGTCTCGCTGGGGGGATCTTGCGTGGCGGCCGCTGCCGGGGTGCTGGTTGCGCACCAACAGGTCACGAGTAACGCCCCTTCCGGGTGTCCTGTGCCACCGACGAGCTATGCATCTTGGTACCCAGTCGTCTCGTCCAAGTCGCGGTCTTCATCCTATGGACAGGCATCCTACGGCACCCTATCATGAGTAAGTGACCCCTCATAAGAGAAGGGAGACTTATGACAGAGATGCGCAACGCGCTCGCATATGTGCAGATTGCACTCGGCACGCTGGTCTCAGCGCTGGCGATCAATCTCTTTTTGGTTCCGACCCAACTGCCGTCCGGCGGCCTGGGCGGACTGATGCTCATTATGAACTACCTCTGGCAGATTCCCGTCGGGCCTGCGTACTTTGTGGCCAACATTCCGGCCATCCTCTGGCTCTTCAAGGTGAAGGGCCGGCAGGGCGCCGTCAAGTCGCTCTGGGGCATCGCCTGTTTCTCGCTTTTGGTGCAGGTCACGGCGCCGCTCAGCGTCTACGCCCCCACCCAGAACCTGGTGCTCGCGGCCATCTTTGCCGGCGCCCTGCTGGGCATCGGCACCGGCCTGACGCTGGTGGTCGGCGGTGACACGGGCGGCAATTCGACCTACGCCCGCATGATCCGGCACTACACCGGCCTGAACGTCAGCACCGTGATGCTCGGCATGGATGCGGTCATTCTCGGCTTCGGTGCGACGATGCTTTCGGTGGAGCCGGTGCTCTTTGCCCTGATCATGACCGTGGTCTGCAGCTACTGCGTCGGTCTGGTGCAGGATGGGCTCAATTCGTCTCGCTTTGTGCTGATCATCTCCGAGCAGGTCGACCTGGTGGGCACCGCCCTGCTGGGCGAGCTGAAGCGGGGCGTCACCCGGCTCGATGCCCGGGGCGAGTACACGGGCAAGTCACGCCCGGTGCTGATGGTAGTGGTCAGCCCGCCGGAAGTGATGCGGGTCAAGCGGCTGGTGCTGGAGACCGACCCGGAGGCGTTCATGATGGTAAGCGACGCCCGGGAGGTTTCAGGCCGGGGCTTTACGCTGGAACATGAGCTGCGCCGGCTGCCCTATTGGGCGGCGCAGAGCGGAGACTGATATCAGAAAGGACCAGCCCACGGCGGGCTGGTCCTTTCTCAATGGCGGCCACCTCTAGGAACATCGGGCCAACATCTTGCGTCTTACTCCAGACAGGAGGGGATGAGCATGTTCGTGATCCGAGACGCACAGGCCCCCGATTACGAAGCGGTTGCAACCATACATAACCTGATCTATCCCGAACCGGTCACGGCTGACCACCTGCGGGACCGCGACGCCAAACTGATGCAGGAGCCTGATGTGATCGTGCGGCGCCTGGTCGCCGTGACCCCCGGCGGTGAGGTCGTGGGGTACGGGGTGAGCGCCCACTCGCGGGAGAGCACCGATGCGTCGTGGTACGCCTGGGTCGGGGTGCATCCCGACTACCGGAGGCAGGGCGCCGGGCAGGCCCTGGCCGATGCGCTGGAGGCGAACGCCCGGGCCCACGGGGGCCAGAAACTGACCTCGCAGTGCCGCGGCGAGGATGAGGCTGCGTTTGCCTGGGCCCAGCGCCAGGGCTTTGCCCAGGAGCGGCAGCGGACGGAGTCGGTCCTCGACCTGACCACCTTCGACCGGAGCCGGTTCGCCGGGGCGGTGGAACGGGCGGAGGCGTCGGGTCTGGCCTTCTTCGTGTCACAGGAGGTGCCGGCGGAGATGCTGCGGGAGGTCTACGAGACGGACCTGGAGACGGGCCAGGACCATCCTGAGTTTGATGGCACCACCATCACCTACGAGCAGTGGCTGCGCCACCGGGAGCGGGATACGGACCCGCAGGTATACGTCTTCGCCATGGATGGCGGCCGGATTGCCGGGTTCAGCGTGGTGCGGCTGCCCACGCAGCCGGGGGAAGGGGCTTATACGAACTACACGTGCGTCCGGCGGCAGTACCGGGGGCGGGGCGTCGCCCTGGCGTGCAAGCTGCTGACGATTGACCAGGTGATGGCCCGGGGCGTGGCGCATATGCGGACGAACAACAATCCCGAGAACGGCCCCATGCTGGCGGTGAACGCGAAGCTGGGGTATCGGCTTGTCCCGGGGCCCCGGTTGCTAGTGAAGGTGCTGGGGTAAGCCCCGGGAGGGGCTTGGTGAAGCAGAGCCCACATTTGCACGCCCCGCTTCCGTAAGTGCTTGCGCGGATGGGCGGAGAGGCTGAAATTCCCCGTTTCTGGGGCAAAATCAGCCTCTCCGCCCATTCGCGCACGTTCGCGAGGGGTGGCAGCGTGCAAAACTGGTTGGAGGGGAGCTCAACGCAGGGTGATGATGATTGTCTGGCCGCCCTGGCTGACGGCAGCGTTCTGGCACGTCGCCTGGATGCCGCCCCCGGTAATGGTCAGGGTACCGCCCTCGTGCTGGATACTGGGCGCCTCGGCAAGCCCGGCCACGGTGACCCGGGCGACCCCGGCAAACAGGGGATGGTCACCGGCAGCCTCGGTCAGGGCCTCGCCGAGGACTTCCATGATGGCGGCCCCTCCCCCCGTGCCCAGCTTGAGGTAGCGGGTGTGGAGCACTTCGCTCCGCGACAGGACGTGCAGGTTCATGGGGTCGAAGCCCCGGGGCCGCAGGGGATCGGCCGGCGATGCGATGAGCTGCAGGCGCCAGCCTTCCCGGGCGGCAAAGGCGTTGCCGAGCGCCTGTCGGCGGGTTTCGACCTCGGCCGCCTCTCGCCCGGCCTGGGCCAGCGCGGCCGCCGCCGTTTCGGGCTCGATGGTGGCAGGCGGGAGGTCGGCGGGCAGCGCCGCCTCAAGCATCTGGTCGAGGAACAGGGTGTCGTTCCGGGTGATCTGCTCTTTCCAGGCCGGGGCGAACCGATCGAGCAGCGTGGCCAGGGCCTGGCCCAGGGCGTAGGAGCGGGCGCGCACAGCCTCAGGCCCAAACCGGAGCGGCCGCCGGGGCAGGTTGGGTGTGGCGGACGCCGCGTACCGCATCTCCACATAATGGGCCAGGCCTTCCAACCGCTCGGTGCCCCGCTCGTAGGCGACGGCGCCCGGCGAGAGCAGGGCATGGCGCTGGCGGCGCAGGTCCAGGGCGAGGCGGACCCAGGGGGCGGCGTCGGCGGCGGCGAGCGCCCGCTCCAGGGCCGTCATCTCCAGCAGCAGCAGGTGATGAAGCGGCGCCGACGTCACCGGATAGATGAGGGCCTGGCTCTCATCGCACCCCCAGCCCGGGTGATGCTGCCACTGGTAGACATGAAACGCCTCGTGGGCGACGATGGAGGCGACCGTGACTGCCGGCGAAGCGCCTTCTGGAATCGGAATGCCGGGGGTCATCACCGTCGCAGTGACGACGTCGCCGATGAGTGCGGTGGAGCAGGCCCGCACATCTGGGTGGAGCCCGGGGAAGATGCTGACCCCAGCCCCCGCGGGCAGGAACCCCGCCGGCGGCGCCGGGTGGCCGAAGAGCAGCGTCTCTGTCCCATCATAGATCGCCACCGGCACCGCACCGGGGTCGAACCCCGGCCAGGGGCCGCCGCCCGCCGCAGCAAACCGATTGGACATCGCCTGCAGGGCCGCCATCACACCCATGGAGTCCGCCGTTGCAGTCACCTGTCACGCCTCCTTCTCCGCCATCGCCAGCAGTACCGTGCCCACGAACCCGGGATGCCCCCAGAAGGTAAAGCGGGCCTTGCCGGCCTCCTGATCATAGTAGTAGGTGAACTTGAGGGGCCCCCCGGAGCTCGGCGCCCGGTTGATCAGATCGACCACCCGGGTGGTAAGCGGCGCCACCGCCTCCGGCGACGCCACCTGCAAGTCGACCACGGCGCAGGCCGCCATCGCATCGCCCGTGCGGAGCAGGGAGCCCGCCGGACCTGCTTCCAGCAGATCATCCGCCGCCTGCTTCACGCCGTCCGGCACCACGTGCCGTTTGAGGGACTCCGCCGTGATTCGCCACTCGCCGCCCACCTTGCTGCCTGTCAGCTTCCCTTCCCGCAGCAACCGGCGCACCGTACGGGGATGCATGCCCAGCATCTCGGCGACTTGATCAACGCTCAGGAGGTCCATATCGTTCACCTTCATGTCCGTTTGGTTCCATCTTATGCCCTATTGTTACATGCGTCAAGCATATGGGAACATTTCGCCCTCCCCCATCGTCGTACAGCCGACAACGCCCCACAGGAGGCAGATGCGTCATGTTCACACCACGCCCCGTGCATCGCTCCCGCCTGCGCATGACCCTGGGGACGATCTACTTCTCCCTGCGCCGCTGGGTATCATGGCGGCTTTCGAAGACCCGGTGGGCGGCAGAGCAGGTTCCTGAACCCGCAGCCGTGCCCGAGGTGATTTTCGAGCACCGCACGCCGCTCTTCCGGCCCCTCAAGGATGTGCCCCGGCAGTTGCAGGAGGGCAAGGTCGTCAACCTGCGCATCGCCCTGCGGAGGCTGAACGGGGTCTGCGTCAAGCCCGGGGAGACATTTTCCTACTGGAAGCTGCTCGGACCGCCCTCGGCTCGGAAGGGCTTTGTGCCCGGCATGGCGCTGCATAACGGGGTCTTGCAGGAAGAGGTGGCGGGCGGGCTCTGCCAGTTGTCAAACCTGCTCTATTGGATGGTGCTGCACACGCCGCTGACCGTGGTGGAGCGGTGGCGGCACAACTACGATGTCTTTCCAGACGCCGGGCGGACGCTGCCCTTCGGGAGCGGGGCGACCTGCTTCTACAACTATGTGGATCTGCAGTTTGCCAACGGGACGGAGCAGCGGTTTGTGCTGCATCTCTTTCTGGCGGAGACGCATCTGGTGGGGCAGTGGCGGTCGGACCGGCCGGTCAGACGGCGGTACCAGGTCTACGAGGCGAGCCATGAGATCCGCCATGAGCCCTGGGGCGGGTATACCCGGCATAACGCCTTGCGGCGCAAGGTGTTCGGCGAGGATGGCGCCGAGGTCAGGGATGAGTTTGTGACAGAGAACCATGCGATCATGATGTACGAGCCGCTGCTGCCGAGTGGACAGGCGGTGGTCGACTGATGTCGGTCACGCCAGAGGTTTTGTCCACGGTGGTTGGGGTGGCGGTCCGGTCGTGCACGACACACCTCCTGCAGGAGCGCCCGGGGCATACCCGGGTCGAACGGGTGGTCTGCTGCGACGCCCAGGGCCGGGAGTTCAGCGTCATCCGCAAGGCGCTTACCGCCGGCGCGCCTAAGGTGCGTGAGCTGCAGTTCTACGAAAGCGACCTGCCCGGACTTCTGCCGGCGGAGTTCCAGGCTGTCCGGGCGCTGCGGATTTCACATGATGATCTGACGCTTTGGCTGGAGGACGTGGGCTGCGACATCCCGGCAACGTGGTCGCTGGAGGGGCTCACGCAGGTTGCGCGAAACGTGGCCCATCTGCACCATGCATTTTGGAATGGAACCCCGGCCCACGACTGGCTGGGGCAGGCGCCCGTCCAGGCCCAGCTTCATTTGAGGGACCGGGCTGCTGAGAACCTGCGGCTGGCCAGTCTTGACCCCAGGTTTTTGGCGGTCTTCACGCCAGAGCAGTTCAGGCTCCTCCAGGCACTGCTGGATCATCTGGATGACCTTGCCGCGCGGCGGGCGGCCCTGGCCAACACCCTCTGTCACCAGGATTGCTGGAGCGGCAACGTCTGCCTGGCGCCAGCCGGCGGCACCATCGCCTGGGACTGGAGTGACGTAGGGGCAGGGAGTCCGGGAGACGATCTCGCCCTGCTGACTTACGCCACCACAGCCTTCGGGGCGTGGCCCTCCGATCGGTACGATGCTTTGGTGGATGCCGTTTTGGATGCCTATCTCCGCAGGATGGATCTGCTTCTGCCCCGTCCGCCTTCCCGAGCCTCTCTGGTGGAAACGATGGAACTCTGTTGCCTGACCCGATTCTTCGGGCAGGTTTTGGTGGGGGCACTGGGCCACTACTTGCGGAACGAGCAGGCGCCTCTGCCTGTTGGCAACCTGGCGTGGTGGGCACATCTGTTCTGCCGCATGGTCAGGAGCCGCTTGTCGGTGTAAAACGAAAGAACGCACTTCCTTTCCTTGGCAGACAGGAAGTGCGTTCTTTTGCGTTTGTGGCGGCGAGGCTGATCGAACCGTGTCGCATAGTGACGACCGAAACCAGGAACATGCGTTCACCGTTCGACACGCCTAGCGTTGGCCATTTGGTAAGATAAGGATACGAGGGGAGACCCAGCCTCACATGGAGGTGAAGGTCACCATGCTGTCTCGGCGGATAAAGTGGGCAATCATAACCACAATCCTTTCCGAGGTGGTCCGGTTCCTGATACAACAGGTTTTTCAGTAGGAACCGTCCCAAGCGTCCCGTCCCCGACACGGGCTTACGCAGCGGCTCCCCTCGTATCCTTCTTATTCTGCCGCCGCCCCATGCGGGCTTATTCAGCCTGCAGCATGCAGCGGTGAATCACTTCCAGGGCTTCATCAATGCCGCCCCAGCCTTCCACCTCGACCGGCTTCCCCTCCAGCGCCTTATACGCGGCAAAAAAGTACTCAATCTCCTTGAGCACGTGGGGCTGTACCTCGCCCAGGCTTCCGGTCTGCTTCAGGCGGGGGTCGTGCACCGGCACGGCAATCACCTTGATATCCTCGCCCTTTTCGTCGGTCGTCTTCAGGCAACCAATCACCTTGCCTTGCATCAGGCAGCCGGGAAAGGTCGGATTGGTCACCAGCATCAGCACGTCCACCGGGCGCCCGTCCGGCGCCAGCGTGCCGGGAATAAAACCATAATCGGCGGGGTAGTGAATCGAGGAATGCAGCACCCGGTCCAGCCGCACCCGCCCCCGGCTCTG
>JARBUG010000302.1 GCA_029239785.1 Symbiobacteriaceae bacterium
ACCCGGTCCAGCCGCACCCGCCCCCGGCTCTGGTCCCACACGTACTTGTTCTGGCTCCCCTTGGGAATCTCCACGATCACATCCACAATGTTAGGCAAGGTTCCCCATCCTCTCTAAAGCTGCAGCCCATCCTGCCGCGACCCGAACCGCCCCATCAGCCAGAGCGTCACTACCGTAATCAGGGTAAGCACCGAACCCAGGGCCGCGGCCGCCCCGAAGCTGTCGTTCATGACCTGGTTGTAAATCTGAATCGACACCGTCGCGGTGCGACCTGTATACAGCATGATGGTACTGGAAAGTTCGCTCAGCGTCGAGACCCAACTGACCATGGCGCCGGCCAGGGCCGCGGGCAGCATGAGCGGGGCGGTCACCCGCCAATAGGTCCGTCCCGGCGGGGCGCCCAGCGTAAGCGAGGCCTCCTCCACCGCCGGCGTAATCTGGCGCAGCCCGGCGGCAGCCGACCGCACGGTGTAGGCGATGCGCCTGACAATATAGGCGATGATCAGGATCGCTCCGGTCCCGGTCAGGGCCAGGGGCGGGCGCCCCCAGGTGAGCAGCAGGCCAATGCCCAGCACAGTGCCCGGCAGCACCTGGGCCAGAATCAACAGGCCATCCACCGCCCGGGTGACCGGCCCGGGGCGCCGTACCAACAAGTATCCCACCGCCATGCCGGCGGCAAGCATCACCGCGGTGGCCGCGGCGGCAAACCATAGCGTATTGAGGATCGGCGATGACATCCGGTCCAACATCAGCCGGTAGTTGTCCAGCCCGAGTTCGCCTGTGAAAAGCGGCCCTCTGGCCCGAATGAAGGAGGTGACCACCACCACCACCTGCGGCAGTATGGCGATGCCCGCCACCAGCGCCGCGAAGAGTATGCCGCCCACTTTGACCGCCTGGGGCAGGGGCCGTACGGCCGGCGTCCGGAGCGACTGCATGGCGAAGTTGCGGCCCCGAATACTCCAGCCTTGCAGGGCCAGGGCGCCCAGGGCGATCGCCAGCATGATCACGCTGCTCGCCGAGGCCATGCCCGCGTTGCCCCCCACCTCGCTCAGGAACTCGTTGTAGGTCAGAATGGGCAACGTCCGCATCCCTTCACCAATCAGCATCGGGGTGCCGAAGTCGGCCAGGGTGGTGGTAAAGACCAGCAGCCCGCCCGCTGCGATGGAGGGCAGGCAGAGCGGCAGGGTCACGGTCAGCAGCCGCTTGAAGGGCCGCACTCCCATGGTCTCGGCCGCTTCCTCCAGCGAGGGGTCGATCCGCAGCAGCGCCGTGGCTGTAAGCAGAAAGACATACGCGAAGTGGTGGACGATGAAGACAAAGAGCACGCCCCCCGGACCATAGATCGAAACGCCCTGGAGCCCCAGCAGTTTGGGGAGAAACCCGGCCCGGCCCAGCAGCAGAATCCAGGCGTAAGCCCCAATAAAGGGCGGCGAGAGGAGCGACAGCACCGCGGCGGTGCGAATGAGGCCCTTCCCCGGCAGGTCGTAACGCGCCACCAGCACCGCCAGGGGCACCCCGATCAGAATCGATCCGAGGGTGGCGGCGGTGCTGAGCCAGAGGCTGTTTAGCAGAGCTCTGTAGTAGTAGGGCCTGGCAAAGAAGCGTGCGTAGGATTGGCCGTCAGCCAGGCTGGCCGCGGTCAGGCGCAGCGTGGGCCAGAGCAGGAAGAGCACAAGGAAGAGGGCGGCGCCCAGCCCAATCCAGGTCCAGCCCCGACCTCTTAGCTTGGTCATAGGGTGGCACCCCCGGTGCGCTCGTCGAAGCGGTAGGCCCGGGCCGAGTCAAAGCTAATGGTGACCGGGGCGCCTTCGGCAAAGGTGCCCGGGGGCAGGGTGGAGAGTCCTGTGACGGATTCGCCTGAGGCGAGGCGCACCCGGACGCTCAGGAAGGCGCCCTGGAAGGTCTCTTCTTCGACCGTACCCGCCAGTCTCACCGTACCGGGCTCGGCGCCACCGCCGGCTGGCAACGGCGTCACCATCTCGGGCCGCAGTCCCAGAACGGCCCCCCCATCTTTGATGAAGGAGCAGGTCCCCACAAAGGCCGCCACCGCCCGGTGGACCGGGCGCCGGTAAATCTCCAGCGGGCTGCCCACCTGCAAAATCCGGCCCGCCTCCATCACTGCGATCCGATCAGAAATCGCCAGCGCCTCTTCCTGGTCGTGCGTCACATAAATCGTCGTAATCCCAATTCGCTTCTGGAGCCGCCGAATTTCGGCCCGCATTGACTGCCGGAGCCGGGCGTCCAGGTTACTGAGCGGTTCGTCCATCAGCAGCACGGCGGGCCGGGTGGCCAGGGCCCGGGCCAGGGCGACCCGCTGCTGCTGGCCGCCGCTCAACTGGTCGGGCCTGCGGGGGCCGTAGTCGGCCATCTCCACCTGCTCCAGCGCCTCTGCAACCCGGGTCTTCACCTGCGCCTCGGGCAGCTTGCGTGCCCGCAGGCCGTAGGCCACGTTGTCAGCCACTGACATGTGCGGGAAGATGGCGTAGTTCTGAAAGACCATCCCGATATTACGGGCGTAGGCCGGCGCCTGGTCAACCCGCTGCTCGCCGAAGTAGATCGCCCCGGCATCGGGCGCTTCCAGCCCGGCGAGCAGGCGGAGCAGCGTGGTCTTGCCGCACCCGCTGGGACCCAGCAGGGTAAAGAGTT
>JARBUG010000153.1 GCA_029239785.1 Symbiobacteriaceae bacterium
AGCAGCTACACCGGCCGCACCGTCATGATCGATCAGGCAGACCAGTACACGGACGTTCCCCGCAGCCACTGGGCCCGCCAGCCGGTCGAACTGATGTCCCACTTCGCGATCCTTAGCGGCCGGGGCAACGGCGAGTTCGACCCCGACGACCCCGTCCTGCGCAAGGAGTTCGCGAAAATGGTCGCCCTCACCTTCGAACTGCCGCTCGAAGGGGCCGGCCCATCCCCCTTTGCCGATGCACCGAATGACTGGTCGCAGCCCTACATCGACGCGCTCTATGAGGCCGGCCTGGTGCAGGGCGAGATCGTGGACGGACAGCGCTACTTCCGCCCCGACCGGCGCATCAGCCGGGCCGAGGCGGTCACCATCATCGGACGGGCGCTGGATGTGGACCAGACCGACATCTCCATCCTGCCGGTGCTCTTCCTCGATGATGCAGAGATTCCGACCTGGGCGATGCCCTCGATCGCCGTGCTCTCCGTCTGGCGCTGGATCAGCGGCTTCCCCGACGGCGAGTTCCACCCCCACGGCGAACTGCAGCGGGCCCAGGCCGCCAAAATTCTCGCCCACGAACTGGGGCTGGTGCCGAGCGATGTCGACAGCGGGGCGCCCCGTCCGGCAGGGTTCGACAACGGCTGGAGCCACCACCTGGGTGGCCCGGAGCGGACCAGTTTCTCCCCGGGCGCCCTAACCGATGCCGGCGTGGCGCCCATCTGGGCTTCCAACGTCTGGGTGGAAGGGGGAGTCGCAGCCGGTGACGGGCTGCTCTTTATCGGGGCAACCCGGGGGCGGGTGTACGCCCTTGTCCCCGGTTCGGGCGGGCGCATCTGGCAGACGCATGTGGATGCCCGGGCCGATGAGAAGGCCAGACTGGCCTACAGTCCGACCCACAACCTGGTCTATGCTGCCGTCTTCGGCCAGGTGGCCGCGCTCCACCCGGTGACGGGCCGCAAGGTCTGGACGTACGAAACGCCGGTGCTCTCTGTCACCCGCCCGGTTGTGGCCGGAGCTAGGCTCCTCTTCGCCGGCCATGACCCCGCAGCCGGCAGAACGCTCTTCGCCCTGGACGCCGCCACTGGCGCTCTTCTCTGGAAGCGGCCGGTGCCGAACGCCGGCACCCCCGCCGTCTCCGGCGACCGGCTCTTTGTGAGCCACGCAGGCGTGCTGGCTGCTGCCTACGACGTGCGCGACGGCTCCATGCTCTGGCAGCGTGAACGGAGCGACGAGCCCCCCGGCCAGTATCCGCCGGTCGTGGCCCACGGTCTGGTCTTCGTGGTCGACACCGCCAGCCAGAAGCTCTTCGCATTAAATGAGGCCACAGGCGATACCCTCTGGGAGAGTACTGCCCATGGCCCCATCGCTGTGGACGACCGGTACGTCTGGGCGCCCCAGGCGGGCACCGAGATGCTTCTCCTCAACCCTGCCACCGGCGCCGCCGAGGCGACGCTGGACCTCTGCGGCACGGCCCCGGTCATCGGCGCGACTCATGCCTTCGTGGCGTGCGAGGGCAACATCCTCGCCATCGACCGCACGACACTGGAGATACAGCCCGTCGCCGCCGGCATGCAGGTGCTGGGACTGGTCGAAAGACAGGTCTACTACCTGACAGAAGACCCCTCGCCCATCTCCTTCCCCACGCTCGCCGCCCTGGGCGCCCCCGACATCCCGAGCCCTGCCAGCGCCCTGACCACAGCCCGCGACAGGGCAGCTGCCACGGCCAGCTTCACCAGGTCCAGCGGTACAAACGGCAGCACCCAGCCGTAGACCACCGCCGCCATCGTCTTGCCGCCCCAGACCACCGCCCAGCCCCCGCCACCGAGGTAGATGAGCAGCAGCCCCACCAGCATCGCCGCCCCGGTCCGAAGCGGGCCCGGCGCCTTCCCCGGCGGCGCCAGCAGGCCGATGGCCGCGGCGGCGATGGGGTAGCTCATCAAATACCCGCCCGTCGGCCCCAGCAACGTGGCGAGCCCGTGGCTCCCCTTCGCAAAGACCGGCAGCCCCACCACGCCCAGCAGCAGGTAGAGGCCCATGGCGCCGGCGCCCCACGCCGGCCCCAGCAGGCCGCCGGCCAGCAGCACCACCAACACCTGGAGCGTCAGCGGCACCGGCGAAAAGGGCAGCGGAAGGCTGATTTGCGCCGCCACGGCGATCAACGCCGCCATCAGAGCAGCCAGGATCATGGAAACCAGGTTCCGGTTGCGCACCGCGATCTCCCCCAATTGTTAACCTCATCTCTGCGGAGAGGTTAACATATCGGCGATACGTCCGTCAATATTGTGTAAACGCTATCGCACGCCGCACCGAATCGGTTACAATATGGTCTTAAGCTGTGGAAACGGGGGCGATCTCGCGTGCCGCAACTAGACCTCTACCGCATTCCCACTGGACTCCCCGAACCCGTGCTCACCCGCCTGTCCGGCCTGCTCAGCCCCGACGAACGGGTGCGGGCCGGCCGCTACCAGTTCGAGAAGGACCGCCGCCGCTTCATGGCCACCCGGGGGGCCATGCGCACCATTTTGGGCGCCCTCCTGGGCCTGGCGCCGGAGCGGGTCGCCTTCCGCTACGGCGAACAAGGAAAACCGGCGCTGGCCAATGCCCGCACCGGCAGCCCCCTCTATTTTAACCTGTCGGATTCCGGCGACTGGGCCGTCCTGGGCATCACCACCGACGGCGAGATCGGCGTCGATATTGAGGCGCTCCGCCCCATTCCCGAAATCAGGTCGATTGCGGAGCGGTTCTTCTCGCCGACCGAGGAGACCTGGCTCCGCGCCCTTCCCCTGCATGAGCAGCCCTGGGCCTTTCACCGGATGTGGACCTGCAAGGAGGCCTACCTGAAGGCGGTTGGGTCCGGCCTGTCGCTGGACACCCAGTCCTTCGCCTTCGACTTCACCGTCAAGCCCGCGAGGCTGATCGGCGCCGACCCCGGCTGGACGATGATCGAGTTCACCCCGGCCCCGGCCTACGCGGGCGCCGCCTGCGTTCTCGGGCAGGGCTGGGAGATTTCTTTGCGTGACTGGGCGCCTTGAGAGGGGACGGGACAGTTTATTAGCCGCGGATTTCACGGATTACGCGGATTACCCCGGGGAAGCTTTTCCAGGTCATTATATAGATGAATGACCTGGAACGATCTCCTTGGTAAAAATCCGTGTAATCCGTGTAATCCGTGGCCACAATATGTCCCTATCTCACCCCCGCAACGTCACCTCACCCGCAAAGACCCGGCGCAACACCCCAGAGGCGCTCTCCCGCACAAGGAGGGCGCCTTCTTCGTCGACATCCACCGCGAGCCCCTCCACCGCCGCCTCACCGGTCACGGAGAGCACCCGCACGGGCTGCCCCAGCGTAATCGAGAGCGCCCGCCACCGCTCCAGCACCGCTGCAAACCGCCCGGAAAGCAGCTCATCGTAGGCCTCCTCGAACCGGGCCAGCATCGCCTGCACCAGCGGCGCCCGGCCTACAGAGGCTCCTAGCTCAGCCATCAACGATGTGGCCGAAGAACGGAACGCCTCCGGCAGGCTCTCCCGGGGCAGGTTCACATTCAGCCCCATCCCGCAGACGACAAACGCAACCCGGTCGATCTCCGCCTCCATCTCCGTCAGGATGCCGCAGACCTTCCGCCCCGCCACCTGCAAATCGTTCGGCCACTTGATGCCCACGGGCAGACCTGTCACCGCCCGCACCGCCTCCGCCACGGCCACCGCGGCCACCAGCGTCACCCGGGGCGCCTGCACCGGCGGCAGCGCCGGGCGCAGCACCAGCGACATGGCCAGCGCCGACCCCCGGGGCGTGGTCCAGGCGCGGCCCAGCCGCCCCTTCCCCGCGGTCTGCTCGTCGGCGATCACCAGGAGCCCTTCGGGTGCCCCCGCCCGGGCCAGCTGCTTGGCCAGGTCGTTGGTGGAGCCCACCGACTCCCGGTACTCGATCTGCCGCCCGAAGCTGCGGGTCGCCAGGCCCGGGGTAATCTCGGCCGGCGTGACCGCATCGGGGCTGCCGACCAGCCGGTACCCCTGCCTGGGCAGCGCCTCCAGCTGATACCCCGCCGCCCGCAGCCCCTCCATCAGCTTCCAGACCGCCGTCCGGCTGACGCCCAGGCTCCGGGACAACTCCTCCCCGCTCACCCAGCGCTCGCCCGCCTCCCGCAGCACTGCGAGAACTGCGTCCCTGCTGCTCATCGCTCGCCCCTCCGGTCCCGCATCGACGTCAGCCAGTCCAGTTCAATCTCGCTGAAGCCCGCCCTGCGGCGCCCGTCCCGGTTCAGCGGCGGCCCGGCCACCGCGGCGATCCCCAGCCGCTCCTCGATCTGCCGCAGCAGCGCATCCCGCTCCGCGGCGGAGGGAACCAGCCGCTCCACCCACTTGATGCCGCTCCGGACATGGAGCACCTCGTCGGCCATGATATAGTCCATGATCTGACTCGTAGCCTCATCGCCCACGGCGGCCAGGGCGTCACGGGCCAGCAGCGTCTGATCAAGCCCGTTGCCTTCATGAATCCGCTGCGTGGTGATGAACCGCTCCGCCAGTGTAGCGCCGGCCACCGAGTGCTCCCAGACCTTGTGGTGGTACGGGTACTGTCCCAACGTCCCGCCTAACTCGACCAGCCGGTCGGCGCACATCTCCGCGTGACGGGCCTCGTCCCAGATCTGGGTGGCCAGGTCCAGCTTCAGCTCCCAGGGCGCCTCGGGAAACTCGGCGATCATCCGCCCGCAAACTTCAATCGCCGGGATCTCCAGATTGATCAGCGCGATGTGCAGGAGCCTGACCCGGCCCTCGGGCGTCTCCAGGGGCTTCGCCTTGGGCATCTTCTTGCCCGGGGGCAGCTCCTGAAACCGGGAGTCGCGGGCAGGCTTCTCTATAAGCGCAGGCCGCACGTAATCCACCGTATCGCCCGCAGCCGCGGCCCCGCCCTCCCCATGCAGCCCCCCCGCCTCAGCGAGGTAGAGCTGCATCCGCTTCGCCTCCTGCTTGTCCAGATGCAGCCGGGCGGCAAAGACCAACTGCCCCTCCAACGCCTCCATCACCTGATACAGAATCCGGACCGTCGGCTCATCCGCCACCGGATTCGTCTTCTCCATATGCTCCCGGCACGACTCCATCACCGCCGGCAGCAGCACCTGATAGAGCCCCGCCAGATTCGGTGCGGCCGCCAGCTCATGCAAAAAGCCCATCAACGCCCGATTCGCCGGCGAGGGCACCTGCGGCCGCTCGGCGGTCAGATCATAGATCCGCCGGCCAATCAAATCGGCCAGATGGGCATGATCATACAGGTGATAGGCCATCGCGAGCTTGATCTCATACTGCGGAATCGCGGCAATCCAGGCGCCCAGGCAGGCCACCGAACCAAGCAGCGCCCCGTGTATATCAGCCAGCCGGGCAGCCGTCGCCTCCACGCCCCAGGGGCCCATGCGGGTACGAGCGATCATCAAACGGGCACCTCCATCGATACGAACTATGTAAGGAGATCGGCAGGGCATCCACCTGCCCGCGCAGAATCTGCATCAGCGGAAAGGGGAGCATTGCCTTGACATTCGAAGAAGTGATGCAAACACTAGAAGCCCAGGGGACGGCGCAGGCCCGCAAGACCTACGCCCGGCACGGCATCGGCGACAAGACCTTTGGCACCAGCTTTGCGGTCATCCGAAACCTGGCCAAGCAGATCAAAACCGACCACGCCCTTGCGCTGCAGCTCTGGGCGACCGGTTACTTTGAGCCGATGGTCGTCGCCACCATGGTCGCCGACCCGAACCAGCTGACCCGGGAGCAGGCCGAAGCCTGGACCCAACAGATGTTCACCCACGCCGTCACCGACGAACTGGTCTCCAACCTGCTCAGCAAGACGCCGTTTGCCCCTGATCTCGCGCTCGGCTGGATCGACTCACCCAGGGAGCAGGTGGGCCGGGCCGGCTGGCACCTGGTCGGGGTCCTCTCTAAGGGCGGCGGCTGCGCCTCCTGCAGCCCCCTCAGACCCACCAGACGAACCCCCGCCCAAGCCGCGGCCCCTGCCGGCGCCCTCGACTACCCGGCCCTGCTGGCCAAAATCGAGGCGGGCCTGCAAGCGGCGCCCAACCGGAAGCGGGAGGCCATGAACAACGCCCTCATCTCCATCGGCATCTACATCCCCGAGTTGACCGAGGCAGCCAAGGAGGCCGCCCGCCGCATCGGCCCGGTGGAGATCGACCACGGCGACACCGCCTGCAAAACGCCCGAAGCGGTCGCCTACATCGAAAAGGCGCTGACACGAAAGAAGTAGTCTGCAAACAGTGTACCCGATGGTCTGCTGCCGTTCAATGCGGGTCGGGAGGCGTCACCTGTGAAGAAGTCTACCAGAGTCTGGCTGGTGGTTGCCATATGTATCACGGTACACATGATCTACCTTGCGGGCAGCGCCGCAGCCAACGCCATCGAAGGCTTCAGTACCGTCGAGGTGATCCCATTCGGGCTCCTGTCGCGGATGGATTTCCAAATCCGACTGAACTGGGTACTGGGATTTGCGCTCCTTGCCTGGGTGGTATGGGGCGTCAAATTTGTCGACGAAGGGGCTCCAAGCACCCCTCCCGCTGACGCAGACCAGCATACAGCCTCGCCCCCGGGCGCCTGAGCACTGGGGCCCCCGCCCGCCCCGCTGTTGAAAGGTCAGCTGACCTCCGACTGCTTTTGCATGCCCTCCCCCGCAGGTAACGTGCGCCAATGGGCGGAGAGGCCGGAAATCGCCCTGGAACGGGGTTTTTCAAGCGCTCCGACCAACCGCGCATGGCATTGGGCGACGTGAGCGTGCAAAGGTGGGCTGACTCGCACTCCTATGAAGGCGGAGCGCCCATGCAGACGTGAAAATCGGCAGGCAACTGATCCGGGTCCGCCTTCACGGAGCTACTCCCCCAACTGCCGGCGATTGAGTTGGTGGAGTACCAGGCAATAAGAAACGGGCCGGGTTCCCGCTTGGGCGGGCGCCCGGCCTTTGGCAATGTCCCACCGGTAAATCTGACCCGTGGACCAATTGCCAGGACCAGAACGATATACATCGCTGCCTGTCCCGCGGTCCAGTAATATGTCACGTCACCGGCGCCGGGTTAAAGAGCGTCAGCGCATTATGCAGGCCCCACTGCTCCGCCCACGTCTTCCTCCCGCTCGCCACATCGATAATCAGGCGGAAGAGCTCCCAGCCCACCGCCTCGATGGTCGCCTCCCCTGTCACGATGCCGCCGGCGTTCAAGTCGATCAGATCCTCCCACTGCTCCTTCAGAGAATCCCGGCTGGAGACCTTGATCACCGGCGCCATCGCCAGGCCGTAGGGCGTCCCCCGTCCCGTGGTGAAGACCTGCAAATGCATCCCCGCAGCCAGTTGCAGCGTCCCACAGACAAAATCGCTGGCAGGCGTCGCCGCAAAGAGCAACCCCTTCTGCGTCGCCCGCTCCCCGGGCGCCAGCACGCCCATAATCGGGCTGCTGCCCGACTTGACCGTCGACCCCAGCGACTTCTCCACGATATTCGCCAGGCCGCCCTTCTTGTTGCCCGGCGTGGTGTTGGCGCTCCGGTCCACCTGCCCCCGGGCCAGATACTCGTCGTACCACTTCATCTCACGGATCAGCGCCCGGCCTACCTCCTCGTTCACCGCCCGGGGCGTCAGCAGATGGATCGCATCCCGCACCTCGGTCACTTCCGAGAAGAGCACCGTGGCCCCGGCCCGGACCAACAGGTCGGCGGCATAGCCTACGGCCGGGTTGGCCGAGACGCCTGAGAACGCATCACTGCCCCCGCACTGCAGGCCGATCACCAGGTCGGAGAGGGGACAAGTGACCCGCTGGCGCCCGTTCAAGCGGACCAGCCGCTCCTCCGCCATCGCCATAATGGCTTCAATCATGGCACCGAACCCCGGCTTCTCTTGCAAGGACACAACATCCGCTGTAGAACTGACCCGCGTCGGAAGCAGCTTTTCGCAGCCCAGGCCAACAACCATCACTTCGCCGCCCAGGTTCGGGTGCACGGCCAGGTTCTGCACCGTACGAATAGGAATCACAGCCTCCGGCGCATCGAGCGCCACGCCGCACCCGTAGGTGTGGTTCAGCGCCACCACGTCCGCTACATTCGGGTACTTGGGCAGCAGCTCCGCCTTGATCCGCCTCACGGCGACGTCCAGGACGCCCGCAACACACTGAACGCTCGTGGAGATGCCCAGGATATTGCGCACCGCCACACTGCCGTCCGGGTTGCGGTAGCCCTCGAACGTGTACCCCTCCAGGGGCGGCAGGGGCGCGGGCACGCCCGTGGCAACAGGCAGTTGATCCAGCGCCGGCGACACGGGCATCCTGACCAGCGATTCCTCGATCCAGCTTCCCCGCCCGATGGGGCGAACAGCATATCCGATCACTTCGCCATAGCGGATGATCGCCTCACCCTGCTGCAAATCGGTCAGCGCAACTTTATGTCCCTGTGGCACGTGTTCCTGAAGTTCCAGGCCGCAGGCGAAGACCGTCCCCTTGGGGAGGCCGCCGGCGTTGGCCACGATCGCTACGTTGTCGTCTGCATGTACCTTGATGCAAAGCGGCTCCCCCGGCTTGGGCAGCATAACGTCTCTCCTTGGTCTAGTGTTGTGGTAAGTTGGACGACCTCTATGTTACTCCATCTCAGGCTGATGGTTCATCACAAACGGCAGCCAGATCAATATGCAGATTATGCGCGCCCTGTTCACTGACCGTCTTCCCCGACAACCTGGGGCGTTCTCTCAGAAAAGACGGTTTGTACCAAGGCTTTGCGAACTCACTCTGCGTTTGGTTCTCATTCACAGTCGATCCGTTTTCTGGCTACCCCAATCCATCCCAATCTATCCCAGTCCATCCCGATGCATACCGATTCACCACAGTGCATGCTTATTCACCTCATACCTCCGACCTTGGCACGTCAAAGGCAAGAAGAAGGCCGGGGCAGTTGCCCCGGCCTCCTCATTACTTGGTTTTGGACCGAGCCGGCTTCTGCTCAGCGCCTGAGGGCGCCTGCGTGCCGCCGCCAGGCTGGGCAGAGGGTGCGACCTCGCTGCTTGGCGCCGCAGCAGCCGCCACGGGCGAAACCGGGGAAGGAGCCGGAGAGGCGCCGTCGGCAGTGACCGGGCTTCCCGCAGTACCGTTGTTGACGGTGGGGGCGGTGGTCCCAGGGGCAGAGGATGTGCCCGTAGGCGCCGTGCCACCTGCATTTTGGGTCCCGCCTGCAGCCTGGGTCTTCTTCTTGCTCACGACCGGGCGGGAACCCGCTCCGACCAGCGTGAGGGCAAGATACTCCTTGCCGTCCGCCCCCGTGCGGATGACCAGCGGGAAGGACCTGACGCGGCCCTCCATGCGCTTCACCCCCAACTTCTGCAAGGGTTGGCGCAGGTTAACGATCGTTCCGGACTCGGTCTCAGAGTACTCGACTTTCGTCGCGCCGTACTCCTTCTCACTCTGCGCCTGCAACATAATGATCTGGGAGTTGGCCTGGTCAGGAAGGAACCGGACGTGGGTGATCCGGCCGGTGTAGAACTTGGCCGCCTCCATCATCACGTGGGCGTTGAGGTACGCCTTCCAGTCCTCAGTCATGGTGATTTCGAGGGGCTGCTTGAGCACATCATCCAGTTCGCCGACCACCTCGAGGCCTGGAAAGGCAGCCACAGTCCGACTCAGGTCCACAGACTCCAGGGGACGGAAAACAGGATTCGTGCCCAGGTGGCTGGCAATCTTCAACTCATTGGTCGGCGACATACGAATCATCCTCCTTTGGCATTTATGATCTCGACCGTTAATACGAAAAGGAATCTTGCCAGGTTCGATACCCCCGAAAAAATCGCAGAAAAAAAGACCAGGGTGGTCATTCACCCTGGTCTTGCCAAACTTCTAAGCCCGCACCCGGCTCCGCTGCTGGACCTCCTCCATCGCCTGGTCCATCGCCTCGGCCTCCAGGAGCATCTCATGCAGCTGCGACCCTTCCGGCGTCGCCGCCGGATCATAGATATTCCGCTGATACATCTCCATGGTCGACTCGATGGCGGCCAGCTTCGCCTCAAACCGCTCCGCCTCGATCTGCTCCTCCGCCGCCCGTGCCAGCGCCCGCTGGTCCAGTTCGATCGCCTCCAGCAGCGTCCGGCGGGCATCCAGGTCCTGCGTCTGCTCCATCCGCATCTGGTTGCGGGCGATCCGGTTCCGCACATCCGCCGCCACCACCAGGTTCGGCCGGCTCTTCAGCACCAGATGCGCCCGCAGAATCCGCATGTAGAGCCCTGCCAGATGCATCGCCTCGCCCACGACACCCACCTGGTCCTGCCGCTCGGCGGCGTGGCTCAGCCACTCGTGGTAGATCGCCTTGGCGCAGTGCTGCACCTGGGCCGCCCGGCGGTTCCACTCGCCCGGCTTGGTGGGCAGCACCTTGCACAGCTCCGCCACGGCCTCCTGCATCGCCCGGTACTTGGCCTCAAGCCCGGACTTGACCCGCAGCTGCTCGGCCGCCGCCTGGTAATCGCCGCTTGACGAGAGCCGCTGCACCGCCCACAGGTAGATGCCCAGGCCGATGATCGCCGGAAACGGGTTGGAGAGCACCGCGGCAGCGACCACGCCTGCACCTAGTACGACCAGCGTCCGCCAATCGGTGGCGGCCGACATCAGCTGCTTCAAGCGCACAGGCGGGACCCCCTTCAAATCAGACGAGTTATTTGTCCCGGAGCAGGCGGAACTCCGTCCGCCGGTTCGCCCGCTTTTCAGCGTCGTTCTTCGGATTGGGGTAGATCGGCTTCTTATCGCCGAAGCCCCGGGTAATGATCTGCGCCTCGGGGAAGCCCAGCTTCACCAGCTCGGCCTTCACTGAGTTCGCCCGGCCCTGCGACAGCTTCGTCAGCACCGCCTCGTCGCCGCCCACGTCGGTGTGGCCGTCAACCATCAGGTAGAAGTTCGGGAACTGCCGCATCAGGGGGGCCACTACATCGCTCAACACTTTCCGCCCAGCCGCCGTAATCGATGTGGCGTCGGGATCAAACTCGATGTTCGGAATCGCCATCTGTGCGACTTCGTTCAGCTTCGCCGGGTCGGCGGCCTTGTCGAACTCCTTCGGCTTCTCTGCCTCTGCGGTTGCGTTACCCGTTTTCGACGCATCGACGGCGCCGACCTTCAAGGTCACGTCATCCCGGATGGCGGTCATCGCCCGGTTGTTGACCAGTTCCGCAGCGTTGGGGCCGGTCAGCTTCTCGACCCGCTTCCAGTTATCCATGGCGAACTTGACCATCGCCTCGGTCTCGGCCGGCTGACTGACGCCCATCAGCTTCAGGTTCTCTTCAAACCCGACCAACCGGACCTCGTTGGTAAAGATGGCCCGCACACCCTCAGCGGTGTTCCCGTCGCCATAGAGCAGCTCCTGCTTGCCACCATCGACATAGTCGACGGTATTGAGCACGCCCGCCCACGTACCGAAGGCGGAATCGGGCCGCTCCTGCAGATGCTTGACCGACGCAAACCAGAAGCTGAGGAACGCCTCGGCCTTGGCGGGGTTCTCCGCCAGCCACTTCCGGTTGGCAACCAGCACGTCGGGAATCAGGCTCGGCATATCGGCGGTCGAAAGGA
>JARBUG010000154.1 GCA_029239785.1 Symbiobacteriaceae bacterium
GCGAAAAACTGAACGGCTGCCCTCGGCTGTCCACGCCGGGGGCCCTTTTTTCAGCAGGGGAGGTAGGTTGTTTGAAGAAACAGGACGCGCAGGGCAAGGGCAGCCCCTACAAGGTTCTGTACTGGATGGGCGGTGCGCTGGTGCTGCTGCTGGGAGGTGTGCTGCTGCTGGCACAACTGGCGGGTGGCAAGGGCGGCCCTCCCCCCGAACCGGAACGCACGGTTATCTGGCTCTTCGATGCAGCGAACAAGGCGACCACGGCTCAGGTGATCTTGCTGGAGGAGTCGCGGCTCTCACAGCGCCTCACGGCAATCGCCTTTGCCGCCCCGGCCGATGTGCAGGGAGTGCACGGCGGCAGCCGCGGGGGCCGGACGCAAAAAGAGCTCACGAAGCAGCTCGAACACGAGGTACATAATCGGGTCTTTTTGCCTTACTCGGTCGTTGTTACGCTAATCGACGCGGCCAGCGGCATTACGGTCGACGGCCGCGACATGGCGGGCGCCCAGGCCGTGGCCTACATGCAGGAGGGCGCCGACAAGGGCCCCGACCGCGCCGCACAGGTCATGCTGGCCCTGGCCGAGGCCGTCAACACGAAGGGCATCTCGATGGGTGTGAGCGAAGGACTGAAACTGGCCGGGCAGGTTGATACGGACATCGACCTGACGGCGATTCCGGATGTGCTGGCCCGCTGGAGCCGGTACGAGAACCCCGCCGTACGCCCCGTCCCCGACCTGGCGGCAGCCAAGGCGCTGCTGGCGCCCGATCAAACGCCCGAGGAGTAGGGCGCTGGGCCTTTGGTCCCATTTCGCTGGGCCGCGGGTCCCGAAAGAGCCGGCGCCCGAAGGGATTCAATTGCTCGGCGGAAAAATTCATCTATGGCACTGCCGGTGCCGACTATGTCAGGATTCCGGAGGCAGATCCCCACCTGCTAACCGAAATCTCCCCACCGGCGGTGCCCTATTCATTGCCGATTCGTAAACGGGCTGGTATAATGAATGGCGTGACTTTATTGTGCAAGGGAGGTGACCGGGTTGACCAAGATGCGTCGGGCGATGGAGGATCATGCGAGCACCGGCTTTTTTGGCGAAGCTCGCCGGAAGCAGGGCCTCTTCGCGACTGCCAAGGGGGAAGTGTCTCCTTTTCTCGGCGCAGTCGCAACCCGGCCGGCTCTCGGGTAGGAATACCCAGTAGCTTTTCATGGCCACGGGAGCGTATGGCGCCCGTGGCCTTTCCTTTTGTGGAAAAGGCCGCGGGCTGCCTCTGCGCACCCGTGGCCTTTTTCTATCCACACAAGGAGGTTCGATTTCGAATGCCGATTCCGCATCAAGAAATGAAGCGTATGATCAAGCGCCGCATAGTCGGCCTGGAGGGGACCGAACGGGTCAAAATGCTGAAGGAGATGCTCGAACTCTTCCCGGGCTACCAGACCGGGCCGTACGGTGACCTGCGCAAGTGGGTGCATGAGTTGATCGCCGAGGCGCAGATGCGAAAGGGGGTCAAGCACCAGGACCAGTTCTTCGTGCCGAAGGAAGGGGCGGCCCAGGTGGTGCTGGTCGGGCCGCCCAACGCGGGCAAGTCGTCGCTCCTGAAGGCGCTCACCGGGCGCCAGGTGGCCGTGGGCGATTACCCGTTCACCACGCTCCGCCCGGTGGCGGGCATGGTGAAGGTGGGCGGCGCCGTGGTCCAGCTGGTCGACCTGCCCGGGCTGCTGGACGGTGCGGTGGATGGCAAGGGCGGGGGAAAGGCGCTGCTGGGCTGCATCCGGCAGGCGGATGCGGCGCTGTTTGTGGCGCCGCTGACGCCGGTGGGCCTGACCGATTTCCGGGCAGTGCTGACCGAGGTGATAGCCGAGGCAGGCATCGAGATTCCCGCTGGCCTGGTGGGCACGAAGACCGACTTGCCCGGGGCCGACGCCTGCTGGGCCGACCTGACCGCATCGCTGCCGGACCTGCCCTCGATACGGTGCTCGGTGGCAGCGGGGGTTGGGCTGGAGGAGGTCAGAGGGCTGGTCTGGGACCTGTGCGGGCTGAAGCGAATCTACTGCAAGCCCCGGGGCAAGGGCGTGGAGGCAGAGCCCGTGGTGCTGGGGCCGGCGGGAACTGTGGCCGACTTTGTGGAGGCACTCAACCGGGCCTGGGTGGGGCGGGTGCACGGCGCCCGCGTTACCGGGGAGTCCGTCCGCTTTGCCGGGCAGGCTGTGGGCCTGACCCACCTGCTGGCCGACGGCGATGTGGTCGAGTTGGTGCTGCGGTAGTTGCACAAGGAGAAAAATGGAGGGCGACACACGAAATGGAAAATGCCACACAACGTTGACAAAGGCTGGGTTCCGTGATAAATCTAAGGCAGGGAAAAGCCCACACCGTTCCGTCAGGAACGGCGTGGCTTTCTGCTTTTTCTGGGGGAGTACCATTTTATTGCAATTGTCAGCGAGGGAGTGTTTTGACATGACCACTGGTCATCCGCCGCCGGAACCTGGCTCCATGCGCGCCCAACTGCGCCGCCGCCTTCAGTACCTTGACGAGTTACTCAAGGGTGGGCTTGACGATTATTTCACCCGTGATGATGATCCCGACGCCCGCCAGGCGGTGCGGGAGCAGATTCAGCAATACATTGCGCAGGCGGAGCGGGTGCTCTCTTCGTTGCCTGACTCGGTGCCGTTCTCGGTACAGCAGGTGCTGATGGACGTGCCGGTTCAGGTGGTTGATGAGGAGACCGGGGCGCCCGAGTCGTTCACCGTAGTCGGGCCGACAGAGGTCGACGCGAGTGCGGGCATGATCTCGTTCCTGTCGCCGCTGGGATCGGCCCTGCTGCTCAAACGTGTCCGGGAGACGGTCGTGCTGGAGGCGCCTGGGGGACGTTTCACCTTCCGGGTGGCGGAGATTGGCAAGACCGCCGGGGAGTGAGCAACCGGCCTGCATGAGGAGGACCTCGTCGCTGTGCAAAGCGGCGAGGTCCTGCTACTTCAGGCTTCCTTCTTCTTGGGCGGGATTACCTTGGTTTCAAGCGGCTTCATGAAGTCCAGGCGGAGAGCCGGGCCGACAGGGCTGTCAGGACCGGTGACCACGGTCAGTTCAAAGCGCTCACGCTTGCCGACGGCGATCAGCAGTTTTTCACGGGCCAGGAATTTGTAGAGGCTGATGGTCATGTGACCTTGTTTGTCCCGCTTGACCGGGGTGCCTTCGATATCGGTCGGGAGAGTGGGGTGAATCCAGATGCGCGACTGCCTGCCGACACGGGCAGCCCGGACCTTTTCGACATCCATGGTGTTGGGGTTTGTGGGAATGCCGCGCAGCTCGGCTAGTTCGATGAGAGCCCAACCTACCGAGGAGAAGCATTCAAGGGTGCCCCCTTGGATCCAACAGCCCGGGGTGTATTGGTCGCGCCGCAAGACAAACCGCGTGTCGTTGGTGCTGTACCGGATCTCCTCTTCGTTGTCGCGACGCTGCTCTTCCTCACTCACGTTGTACCCTCCCCAGGGTCGACGGTGCGGTTGGTCGACCACCTGGGAAGATTATACAATTTTCCTTGTGGGAAAACAAGGGTGCGTTTCCGTATTTTGAGCAGGTGCGCGTTAGGTACTAAGTCTGCCCTGTAGGGAGGCCGTGGCTACCCCGTGGGGAGGCCGTGGCTACCCCATGGGGAGGCTGTGGCTAACCCGTGGGGAGGCCGTGGCTACCCGGTGGGGAGGCCGTGGCTACCCCGTGGGGAGGCAGTGCCAACCCCGTGGGGAGGCCGTGGCTACCCCGTGGGGAGGCCGTGGCTACCCCGTGGGGAGGCCGTGGCTACCCCGTGGGGAGACCGTGGCTACCCGGTGGGGAGACTGTGGCAATCCTGTGGGGAGGCTGTGCTCCCCCGTGGGAGGCTGTCGTGCAGCCACAGGTTGGTTTCGTGGCACTACTTGCCCCCTTCGTTGGCCACGAACCAGCCCAGGGCGTCATCGATGGACTTCCGGCCCGAGAGCGCCCAGTTCTGGGCCTTCCGGACCTCGGTCAGGCGGTGGCCGCTCTGCCCGCCGGATGCGGTCATCCCCATGTTCGATTTCCAGGTTGCCGCCCAGATCGACTTCAACCCCGGTGGATAGGCAGGCCGATGCTCCTCCCAGGCCTGGCGCGTTGCATCGCTCAGGTAGGCGGGCGGATGACCGCCCCGTGCCAGCATCGCAGCCCCCTCCGGCCCTGTGGAAAAGGCTATGAACTCCCATGCAGCATCAGGCTGCACGGAGCCTGTAGCGATGCCCATGGTGCGCGGGTAGACCGGCAGAATGGGGCGGGCGCCCGGCGCCGCCGGCATGGGCGCCACATCCCAATTCAGGCGCCTCCCGAGAAGCGAAAAATCCCAGGCGTCCACACCTTCCTCGAAGATCATGACAGCCTTGCCATTGACCAGGGCGTCGTGGCGAATGCGAGAGTAGCTGAACCCGATGCCGCCTGGCGAAATGTTATAGGCCGGCGCCGGGACCATGCTTTGGTCGGTGTAGACCATGGTGTGGAAGAAACCGATTCCCTCCCGGAGCGTTGCCAGGTCGGCTTCCCCAAACGGTTTGCTTGTCTTGCCTTCCAGCCAGAGCTGAAACAGGTCCTCGTGAAAGATCGTCTCCAGCCCCCAGACCTTCTGGTCGCCTGTACCCTGCGTCAACTTGCCAACCGCCGCCCGGAACTCGTCCCACGTCCAGGCGCCGGCGGGAATGGCAACCCCGGCGGCCCGTACCGCGTCAACGTCATACAGCAGCAGCCCCAGACCAACGGAATAGGGCAGGTCGTACGTGCGGCCGCCCACCCGCAGTTCGTCCACCAGGTTCCCGTAGGGGGCTGTGTCCAACTTGCTCCGTGTCAGGTACGCATCCAGAGGCTGCGCATACCGCGGCAGGTCCGGGCGGTTGACCCACGACATGACGATGACGTCGGCCTTGCCGAGCTGGGCCAGTTCCTGGAGTTCATCCGACTTCCGGTAGGTCACCTGCTCGACCTTGTAGTGCTCATACTTGGCCTCGAAGGCCGGAAGCAGAAACTCCGACATCATCTCGGTAGTGCCTTCGGGGACAGCCAGCTTGATGGTGACGACCTCCGCCGGCGCGGGCGGGGCGACCTGGCTGGTCGGGGGCGCCTTCGACGCTGACGAACAGCCGACTGCCAGTATCATTGTGAGTGCGGCAACTGCTCTTCTCATCCCGCTTCTCCTCCGCATCGGGCACTGCGTTTCCTACTGGCCCTTCTCATGGGCCGCGAGCCAGGCCAAGGCTTCATCGATGGACTTTTGCCCCGACAGCGCCCAATTCTGGGCCTTGCTCAGCTCAAAGTCCCGTATTGCTGACTGGTCCCGGGGCGTCGTCGTGTTCCAGGAATCCCACCAGGTGGCGGACCAGATGGACTCGACGCCGGGAGGATAACCTTGCTGATTCTCCTTCCAGGCCCGATGGGTCTCCTCGCTCCGGTAGGGCGGTGCGAACCCAGCCCTGGCCACTACTTCCGCCCCTGCCGGCCCGGTTGCGAAGGCGATGAAATCCCAGGCGGCATCGGGCCGGGTTGACGACGTCGTGATGCCCAGCGAGCGCAGGACGACCGGGAGAACGGGCTTGGCCCCTGGCACATGCGGCATCGGCGCCATATCCCACTTGACTTCAGGCATGTCGACTGACAGTCTCCTGATGTCACTCCATTCGAAGGCCATGGCGGCTCTGCCGGTCGTTAAGGCCTCGAAGCGTTTGCGGCTATGCTTCGCAGTAATGCTGTTTGCCGTGATCTCCCAGACGGGTGCTGGCACAAGGGTTTCGTCGGTGAAGACCATGGTATGGAAGAAGCCGATCGCCTCCCGCAGGGTGCTCAGGTTCGCCTCCCACACCGGGCGGCCAGTCTTTCCTTCCACCCAGAGTTCCAGCAGCAATTCGTGCTCGTGTGTATCCACCCCCCAGACCTTTGTGCCGCCGCTATTCCCCTTTAGCCTGGCAGCCGCCGCCCGAAATTCGTCCCACGTCCACGCATCGGCGGGGATGGTGACCCCCGCTGCTTTTGTCATCTCCGGGTTGTACACAAACGTTCCGATGTAGGCTACGTAGGGAAGTTCATAGGTCCGTCCGTCGCGGGCCAGTCCGTCCAGCAAGCCGTCATATGGAGACTCATCGAGCTTCGACTTGACCACGTAGCTGTCCAGAGGACGGGTGAACAGTGGAATCTCGGCTGGGCTGAACCAAACGCTGGGGACCACATCCACTTCCCGCTTCGCAATGGCATCCTTGAGGGATTGCACCTTCTCAAAGCTGACCGCTTCGACCCGGTAATTGCTGTGTTCAGCCTCGAAGGCGGGAATCAGGTGCTCGGTCAGGAGGGTGGACTCACCCCCTGGTAACGCCACCCTGATCGTGGTCACCTCCGCCGGGGCGGGTGGGTCAACCGTACTGACCGGAGGCGCCTTCGGCACCGACGAGCAGCCGGCAGCCACCAGCATCGCGATCAGTGAAAGCAAAGCGGAGCGTGCACCATGCATCTGCTACCCCTCCGGGATTCCGACTTCATCCTTTGTTAGGACCCCCTAAATAATCAGAAGGTTCGTCGGGCAATGACCCGGCTCAAAGAATGACACCATTGGCCCAGAAGTCTACTGCGCCAAAAGGCGGATAGTGCATCGGCGCCGCGTAAGTGGGTCTTATTAGGCGATTGTGGGTGTTTTTTCGGGGTGGTACGTTGGTTACGGTAATATGGCTACCTTGCACTTCCATCAATCGGATCCCGCCCCGATAAAGGAAGGAGGCCCGGACGATTCGCATGAGCAACTATCGGATCGACCAACACCCCATTCTCCCCAACGCCAAGCGCGAGGCCGTCCCATTCTACTGGCAGGGCCAGCACCTGGTCGCCCTCGAAGGCGAGACCATTTCGTCGGCGCTCTTCGCCAATGGCGTGCGCACCTTCGGCCATCATCATAAAGATGGCGCCCCGCAGGGCATCTTCTGCGCCAACGGCCAGTGCGCCCAGTGCCTGGTACTGGCTGACGGCATGCCGGTCAAGTCGTGCATGGAACTGGTCCGGCCCAATATGCGGGTCGCCCCCGCTGACGGGCTGCCCGAACTGCCGAAGGTCCCGGTCGCCGCGGCCCCCAGTCTGCCGGAGACAACCCCTGAACTGGAGTTCCCCGTGCTGATCATCGGCGGCGGCCCCTCCGGCCTCGCCGCTGCTGCGCAGCTCGGCCGCCTCGGCATTCGCGTCCTCCTCATTGACGACAAGCACCGCCTGGGCGGCAAGCTGGTCCTCCAGACCCACCGCTTCTTCGGCTCGGTGGACGCCGTCTGGGCCGGCACCCGTGGCATCGACATTGCCACCAAGCTGGAGCAGCAGGTCAGGGAGCAGCCCACGGTTGAGATCTGGACCAACTCCACCGCCGTCGCCGTCTTCAGCGACCACAAGGTCGGCATTCTGAAGGATGGTCACAACTACATCCTCGTCAAGCCGCAGGTCCTGCTGGTCGCCACGGGCGCCCGGGAGAAGAACCTGCTCTTCAAGGGCAACACCCTGCCCGGCGTCTACGGCGCCGGCGCCTTCCAGACCCTCGTCAACCGCGACCTCGTCCGCCCCAGCGAGCGCCTCTTCATCGTGGGCGGCGGCAACGTCGGCCTGATTGGCGGCTACCATGCGCTTCAGGCCGGTATCGACGTCGTTGGTCTGGTCGAAGCGGCCAGGGAGTGCGGCGGCTACAAGGTCCACAAGGACAAGCTGGTCCGCATGGGCGTACCCATTTACACCTCGCACACCATTCTGAGCGCCAACGGCACCGACAGCGTTGAGTCGGTCACCATCGCACGGGTTGATGAGAAGTTCCGGCCTATTCCTGGCACGGAGCAGACCTTCGCCTGCGACACCATCCTGATCGCCGTCGGCCTGGACCCCGTCAACGAGTTCTACCTAAAGGCCAGGGAGTTCGGCATGACGGTCTTCGCCTCGGGCGACGCCGAGGAGATCGCCGAAGCCTCCGCCGCTATTTTCTCCGGCAAGATTACCGGCCTGGAGATCGCCAAGGCGCTCGGCTACGAAGCCGGCGAGGTGCCCGAGGACTGGTACCGCATGTCGGAGGTTCTGAAGTCACGCCCCGGCGCCAACTACGCCGAGAAGGCGCCCGAGTGGGAGGAAGGGGTCTTCCCGGTCTTCCACTGCACGCAGGAGATTCCGTGCAACCCGTGCACGGGCGCCTGCCCCCAAGGCCTGATCCGCATTGACAAGAGCGACATCCGGCAGGTGCCCGCCTTCAGCCAGATCGGCGCCAACGGCAAGGGCTGCGGCGGCTGCGAGAAGTGCGTCACCACCTGCCCGGGCCTGGCCATTACCATGGTCGATTATCGGAAGGACCCGGCCTTCCCCGAGGTCTCCGTCTCCTACGAGTTCCTGAAGGATAACCTGCGGGTCGGCGACATCGTCACCGTGCTCGATACCCACGGCCATGAACTGGGCGAGGTGCCCGTCACCGCCGTGCGGGCGCTGAAGGCCAACGACCGGACCATCGCCGTGCGGCTGAAGGCCCCGGCGGCCATCGCCAAGCAGATCGCAGGCATTCGGGTGCAGCAGCCCGAAACGACCAGCGCCATGGAGCAGGTCGTCATGCGGACATCGGACGACACCATCATCTGCCGCTGCGGCCGTGTGACCGCCGGTGAAATTCGGCAGCTGATTCGGGCGGGCTATCGGGATATCAACCAGATCAAGGTGGTCACCCGTTCCACCATGGGCGCCTGCAGCGGCAAGAACTGCGGCCCGCTGATCATGCGCATCTTCCGGGAGGAAGGCATCGCCATGGGTGATGTGGTGCAGAATGTGTCGCGGCCTCTGTTCGTGGAGATCCCCCTGGGCGTCTTCGCGGGCGTTGGCGTCGGCAACGGGGAGGGGGATGACCATGAATAACATCTATGACGTGATCATCCTCGGCGCGGGCAGCGTGGGCACCCCGGCGGCGCTCTTTATGGCGCAGCAGGGACAGAAGGTACTGGTGATCGACCCGGCGCCCTCGGTGGGGCAGGGGTCAAACAAGGCGGCCATTGGCGGCATTCGGGCGACCCACTCCGACCCCGCCAAGATCCGGCTCTGCCTGCGCAGCCTGGCGATCTTCTCGACCTGGGAAGCGCAGTACGGCGACGACATCGAGTGGGTCAAGGGCGGCTACGCCTACCCGGTCTACGGTCAGCGGGAGGAGCAGATCCTAAAAGACTTGCTGGTCACGCAGAAGTCGTACGGGCTGAACATTCGCTGGTGCGATCGAGACGAGATGCTCCGTGAGATTCCCGACCTGAACCCCGAGGGGCTGATCGGTGGCACTTTCTCGCCGGATGATGGCTCGGCGTCGCCGATGCTGAGCGCCCATGCGTTCTGGAAGGCTGCGGTGGCCGCAGGCGCCGAGTTCCGGTTCCAGGAGGCGCCGACCGCGATTCTGACCGAGGGCGGGAAGGTCACGGGCGTGCGGACGAACAAGGGCGAGTACGGCGCCCGGGTCGTGGTGAACGCAGCGGGCCCCTGGGCCCGGGAAGTGAGCGCCTTGGCCGGCGTCGATGTGCCCGTGACGCCCGACCTGCACGAGGCGGCGATTACCGAGCCGGTGGCCCGGTTCCTGGAGCCCATGGTGGTCGACATTCGGCCGGCCCCGGGCAGTGCCAACTACTACTTCTATCAGCACAAGACAGGCCAGGTGATCTTCTGCATCACCCCGGCGCCGCAAATCTGGGGGCGGGATCGGGCTGAGACCAGCGACTTCCTGCCCATGGTCGCCCGGCGCATGGTGGAACTGATGCCCCGGCTGGCCAATATTCGAGTACGGCGGACGTGGCGGGGCATGTATCCCATGACGCCCGACGGGTCTCCGATTGTGGGCTGGGCCGGCGCGGTGGAGGGGTTCCTCCAGGCCGTAGGCATGTGCGGCCAGGGCTACATGCTCGGGCCGGGCGTGGGCGAACTGCTCGCCCGCATGGTAGCCGGCACGGTGACGCCCGAGGACGAAGAGGTCCTGCGAATTCTGTCGCCGGAGCGGGCCTTCGCGGGGATGGAACGTTTGAAGTAGAGCTTTGTGGGTGATCGCGGTTTGAAGCGGCGGTCGGGTCTGGCCAGGGGCGTAGTCGCGGCGCAGCGGCTTACACATCGGTATCATCTTTGCTGCCGCAAAGATGGTGAACTAACGCTGCGATGCTCCTCGACCCCTGGCCAGACCCGACCGCCTGAAGGTCGCACCATCCCCACTTGTTTGACGAGGCGCAGCGGGAGGACCATCGAGGTCCCCCGCTGCGTCCGTTTCTGGCTACGTGCCGGTTCTTGACCCCAGGCACCGGTGTCGCCGCCTTGACGTAGCTTGTAGTAGTACAGGTCGAGGGGGTGGACATGTGTACTACGGCTTCTTCGGCAAGCCCTTCGGGGCGGAACCTGACCCACTGGGCGTCCCGTTCGGGAAGCCCTTCGGCTTTGGGAAGCCCATCGGGAAGTCTTTTGGCAAAGGCAGTCCCTACGGGGCGAGGATCTATCCCCAGCCCGGTGGGTACAGCAAAGTGACCAAGACCCCGTACGGTTTCTCGTACAACACGGTCAGCAAACTGCCTATCTGACATGACACATGCCATCCTCTGCCGGGGGGTGGCATGGTCGCGCAAAAGGAACCTCGTCTCGCTGGCGACTATGCGGAAGACGTACTCGAGAGGGAGGGTTTGACATGGATGATCGCCTGGCCGAACTGATCGAGCGGGCGGGGGTCGCGCGCGTAAAGGACAGGTTGGCAGAGCACGCTGCACGTTCCATTCGGCTCCACCTGCAGCCCGCAGCCGGGCGGCCCGTGCCGGGAGCATCACGCATCGGTGGTCTGCCTGATTTGCCCTCCGGCGTGGAGTGGCCGCATTCAGGACAGGGCGCAACGCCGCTGGCGTTCCTCGCGCAGGTCAACCTTGCCGAAACCGCGTCGTACGACGAGGATGGGTTGCTCCCGAAAAGCGGCATGCTCTATTTCTTCGTCGACGCCGAAGAGCCTTACGGATTTGGACCCGCTGACCGCAGCCGCTGGCAGGTAATCCACTCCGAAGCCGTGCCTTCAGCCGGCCCGTCTGATGCCCCGGAGGATCTGCCCGAGGAGAGCATCTACAAAGCGTGGGCGGTAACGTTTGAGGCACAGTGGACGTTGCCCCCTTACGATTCGCCGATGGCAGAGCCGCTTCACTTGACAACCGAGGAGACGGTCGCGTACTTCGAGGCCACGGATGTGGAGACCATTCATCGGTTGCTCGGCCATCCCCAGCAGATTCAGGGATTCGTGCCCTACGAAGTCGCAATGGCGGAGCAGGGGCTGTTTCACTCGTCATTGTGGGATACAGACGGGGGCCGTGCGGCCCGTGCACAGTACCAGGACTGGGTTCTCCTCCTCCAGCTAGACTCCGACAACGCGACCGGCATGATGTGGGGCGATGTCGGACGCCTGTACTTCTACATCTGCTGTTGGGCGCTCTGGCGGTTCTGCTGTTCCTACTCGCCCTGACGCCCCAGCCGTCGCCGTGGTCGTTCGTGCTGGTGGGGGCCGGCTGCCTGGTTGCGGTGGTTGATGGCTACGCCGGCGTCTGGCTGATGCTGCGCCGTCCCCGGCGGGCCCGGCGGCACACCGTCGCCTTTCAAATGCAGGTCTGCGTGGTCTGGCTGGTCAACACTCTGGCCTTCCTCACCCTGCTCAACACCTCGGCGGAGCTGGCGGTGCCGGGCACTTTCCTTTGGCGCGACGGGCCGGCCTCGCTGCTGGACGTGGCCTACCTGACCACCCTGACCTTCGCCTCCGGCGGCTACGGCGACATTCGGCCCGGCAACGAACTGGGCAAGTTGCTGACCATGCTGACCAGCCTGGCCGGGCTTATTTACGCGACGCTCCTCGTTACGGCCATCTGGCAGCAGTTTTCACCAGATATTCCGGATTGAAAGGTTCTATGTTATACTTGCTACGGATATCGCCGTGAATCGACGGTAATCGCAGCCGGAGGTGCTCCGGCGGACATGCGGCCGGCCGACTGAGGAGCCGCATGCCACTCCTGGCATTTGGAGGTCTGCGAGCCAGTAACACCCCGCTGGGCGGGGTGCTACTGGCTTTTTCTTTTTGTCAACCTAAAACGGAGGGGGCACAGAATCATGACGTCTTTCCTGTTGCAATCCGTGGTGGTGCTCGCAAGCGTGTTGCTTGCCGGGCAAATCTCTCGCCGGTTGGGTCAGCCGGCCGTACTGGGCCAGTTGTTGGTCGGTGTGTTGCTGGGGCCGGCCTTACTTGGATGGCTTGAGCCCAATCTGTTCATTACCGAGATCGCGGAAATCGGTGTCGTGCTGCTCATGTTCATGGCGGGGCTTGAAACCAACTTCCAGGATATGAAGAAGACCGCTCTGGCAGCCACGCTGGTGGCCGTGGGCGGGGTGGCGCTGCCGTTCGTGGGTGGCTGGCTGGTCGCCGACGCATGGGGGTATACCAGCGCTACCGCCATCTTCACCGGCGTGCTGCTGGTAGCGACCAGCGTCAGCATCTCGGCACAAACGCTGCGGGAACTGGGCTACTTGAAGGAGAAGAGCGGCGTGACGATCCTGTCGGCCGCTGTGCTGGACGATGTGCTGGGGATTATTGTGCTCTCGCTGGTGATGGGCGCCCTGGGCGGCGGAGATGTCGCAGCAGCGACCGGTGGCGGGCACGGTGGCGGGTCGGTGCCGATGCTGCTGCTCAAGATCGCCGGCTTCTTTGCGGCGGGCGCCCTGGTTGGCTGGAAGGTGCTGCCGCCGGTAATCAGGTGGATCAGCCGGTTCGAGGCGAGCACCGCCGTTCTCGCCGTCGGCATCTCTCTGGCGCTGCTCTATGCATGGGCTGCGGAGCAGGCCGGGCTGGCAGGGATTATCGGGGCCTACCTGGTCGGGCTGATGCTCAGCCTGACCGATTTCAAGAAGCGCCTGCTGCACGAAGTGGAGGAGACAGCCTTTGCATTCTTTGTGCCGTTCTTCTTCGTAAGCGTCGGCCTGACGGCGGAGTTCGCCGGCATGACAGCGGCATTTGCCCTGTTCGTTGGCGTCCTCGTGATGGTGGCGGTATTGACCAAACTGGTCGGGTCCGGGCTTGGCGCCTTGCTGGGCGGGTTCAAGCTCAGGGAGTCGCTGGGCATCGGGGCGGGCATGGTCGCCCGGGGCGAGGTGGGCCTCATCGTGGCCGCCATCGGCCTGGAGCAGGGCCTGATCGAGCAGGAGCTGTACACGGCCATGGTGCTGGTCAGCCTGCTGACCACGCTGGTCACGCCGCCGCTGCTGAAGCTGACCTTCCGGCGCAAAGCCGTTGATAAGGCCGCATAATCTAGCCCCGCAGGGACAACCTTGAAATGTCTCTGCGGGTTTTTCTTTACAACTGTTGCACACGGCGCGTATAATCGTAAAGTTAGAGGCTCGCTGCTGAGCCTCTTCTTATGTGATTCACGCGCGTTAAAGGGGCGTTTACGAGGTATGAAGCGGCAAGATCTGCGCAACGTGGCCATTATCGCCCACGTTGACCACGGCAAGACCACACTTGTGGACGGGCTTCTGCGTCAGTCCGGCACCTTCCGTGAAAACGAGCAGGTGGCCGAACGGGTCATGGACTCCAATGACCTGGAGCGGGAGCGCGGCATTACGATTCTCTCCAAGAACACCGGCATCATCTATAAGGGGACCAAAATCAACATCGTCGACACGCCCGGACACGCCGACTTCTCCGGCGAAGTCGAGCGCATCATGACCATGGTCGACGGCTGCCTGCTCATCGTCGACGCTTCCGAAGGCCCCATGGCGCAGACCAAGTTCGTCCTGCGCAAGGCGATGGAAGCCGGCCTCAAGCCCGTCGTCGTCATCAACAAAATCGACCGGCCCGACGAGCGCATCAGCGAAGTCGAGGACCTGGTTCTGGAGCTCTTCATCGAGCTCGGCGCCGACGACGACCAGATCAACTACCCCGTCCTGTACTCCTCCAGCCGCGCCGGCGTGGCCAAGTACAAGATGGAGGACGAGGCCATCAACCTCGAGCCCATCTTTGATACGATCATTAACACCATTCCCTGCCCCGAGGGCGACCCCGAAGCCCCCCTGCAGGCCATGGTTACCTCGCTCGACTACGACGAGTACGTGGGCCGTATCGCTATCGCCCGGGTCCGCCAGGGCAGCATTAAGGCCGGCCAGCAGGTCGCCGTGGCCAAGCTCGACGGCGCCGTCGCCAAGTTCAAGGCGGCCCAGCTCTTCGGCTTCCAGGGCCTGAAGCGGGTGCCCATGGAAGAGGCCTCCATCGGCGATATCATCGCCATGACGGGCCTGGAGTCCGTTAACATCGGCGAAACGATTACCGACCCCGAAAGCCCCGTCGCGCTCACCCCCATTAAGGTGGACGAGCCGACGCTGCAAATGACTTTCCGCACCAACGACTCGCCCTTCGTGGGCAAGGAAGGCAAGTACGTCACCTCCCGCCATCTGCGCGCCCGCCTGTTCAAGGAACTGGAGCGCAACGTGGCCCTGCGGGTGGAGGAGACCGATTCGCCCGACTCCTACGTCGTTTCCGGCCGTGGCGAACTCCATCTCTCGATTCTGATCGAGACGATGCGGCGCGAGGGCTACGAACTGGCCGTCTCCAAGCCTGAAGTCATCTTCCATTATGATGAAGAAGGCAACAAGACCGAGCCGCTCGAGCACCTGACGGTCGATATTCCCGACGAGTATATGGGCACCGTCATGGAGGCCCTGGGCAACCGGAAGGCCGAAATGGTCAACATGATCAACAACGGCATGGGCCAGCTGCGCCTGGAGTTTATCATTCCGGCCCGCGGCCTGATCGGTTTCCGTTCCGACTTCCTGACCATGACCAAGGGCTACGGCATCATGAACCACCTGTTCCACGGCTATGGTCCGTACAAGGGTGAGATTCAGAGCCGTCTCCGCGGTTCGTTGGTTGCCTCCGAGGCCGGCACCGCCACCACGTACGCCATTCATGCCGTGCAGGAGCGGGGCGTCATGTTCATCGACCCGCAGACCGAGGTGTACATTGGCATGGTCGTAGGCGAGAACAGCCGCGATCAGGACATGGACGTGAACGTCTGCAAGACGAAGCACCTGACCAACATCCGCAACTCCGGCGGTGAAGAGGCGCTGCGCCTGGAGCGGCCTCGCAGCATGTCGCTGGAAGAGGCGCTCGAGCAGATCGCCGAAGACGAACTGGTGGAGGTTACCCCCAAGTCGATCCGCCTGCGCAAGCAGTACCTGGACCCGGCCATTCGGGCCCGGCTCGCCAAGGGCAAGGTCATCGACGAAAAGGTGCTCCAGCGGCTCCAGCAGGGGAATCGCTAAATAGGCAGGGCCGGCTCCCACAAGTGGGGGCCGGCCCTTGACACATCTGTACCCGCCTGCTATCATTTCGAATGAACGTTCAATATACAAAACGGAGGTCGAATGGAGATGGATCGGAAGGAACTGAAGCGCCAAGCCAGAGAGATCAAGACCGAATCTGGCGTCTATCAGATCAGAAATACGCGCAACGGGAAGCTATTTGTGGAAACCACCCGGAACTTCAAGACGCTGAACGGGCAGCAGTTCATGCTGGAGATGGGCAGCCACACCAACCGGGCGCTCCAGCAGGAGTGGAACCAGTTGGGGAAGGATGCGTTCGTTTTTGAGGTGCTGGAAGTGCTGGAGAAGCCCGAAACGGGCTACTTTGACGAACGGGACGAACTGAAAAAGCTGAAAGCGAAGTGGATGGAACAGCTTCAGCCTTACGGGGAGCGTGGATATCACCGCAGTACCGAGGAGTAAATGGGTCGTCGGGGCCGCTCAGTTGGGCGGCCTCTTTTTGTTTCCATTGGCCAGTGGCCCTAGGGAAAGGTACATACGTACGCGAACTAAGGGCAGTCGCTTTCACCAGAGATGGGAGGGTGCCACGCGATGGCAGACGGTTTGGCTGTAGTATTCCAGCACACGCTTGCGGCACCGGTCAGCCTGGAAGGGCGCGGCCTGCACAGTGGTCGGCCCGTGCTCATGCGGGTTTTGCCGGCGGAGGCGGAGTTTGGCATCCGGTTTCGCCGAACGGACTTGCCTGGTGGTCCCCTGATTGCGGCTGCGGCGGGGAACGTCGTTGAGACGGTGCGTTGCACGGTGCTGGAGGGGGAGGGCGGCGCCCGGGTCTCCACGGTGGAGCATCTGCTCTCAGCCCTGCGTGGGCTGGGGGTGGACAACGCACTGATCGAGGTGGACGGGCCGGAGGTGCCGATCGCCGACGGCAGCAGCGCGCTGTTTTGTGATCTGGTGCAATCGGCAGGGCTGGCGGCACAGGCGCAGCCGCGACGGTACCAGCGGTTGGCAAAGGCGGTGGGGGTGTCAAACGGCCAGTCCTGTGCCGTGGCGATACCTGCGGACCGCTTTGCAGTCAGCGTGACGCTGGTCAATGACCACCGACATCCGGCCTTGAGCGACCAGTTCTTCGAGCTGGTGGTGGAGTCGGCTGCGTATCGGCAGTCGGTGGCGGCTGCCCGCACCTTCGGCTTTCTGGCCGAGGTGGAGGCCATGCGTGCCCGTGGGCTCATTCAGGGCGCCTCGCTGGAGAATGCCGTGGTGCTGAGCGACACGGAGGTGCTGACTCCGCTTCGTTATCCGGACGAACTGGTCCGTCACAAGGTGCTGGACTTGATCGGTGACCTGGCGCTGTTGGGTCCGATTCATGCCCATATTATTGGCATTCGCACATCGCATCTACTTAATAACAAGCTGGCCCGGGCGATGGCGGACGAACTCGTACTCGTATAGAAAGGGGATCCATTCGTATGTCGTTGTTGCTGCGGCGTAAAGCCCGGATTGGCGTAGACGTGGAGATTGGCCCCAACTGCCAGATTGCGGATGATGTGGTGATTGGCGATGGCTGCTGGATTGGCGCCAATGTGGTGATTTACGGCGGGACCGTGATCGGGCGGGAGAATCGAATTTTCCACGGCGCCGTGATCGGCCAGATGCCGCAGGATTTGAAGTACGCCGGCGAAGAGACCCGGGTGGAGATCGGCGAC
>JARBUG010000155.1 GCA_029239785.1 Symbiobacteriaceae bacterium
GTGAGGCAGAGGTCGACCTGCTGGAACTGGACACCCTCCCGGGCCGGAAGCTGATGATTCAGGGCAACCATGACTACTGGTGGGAGTCCCTCAAGAAAATGCGGACGCTCCCCCTCAAGAGCATAGAGTTTATCCAGAACGATGCGATCCTCCTGCCGCCAGGGGCTGTTTCCGGGGTGGACGGGCCCGTGGCCGTCTGCGGCACCCGCGGTTGGATTACGCCCGGCGACCGGACCTGGGGCGAAGATGAGGCGCACAACCAGAAGATTTACAGCCGCGAGGCCGGGCGCCTGAAGATGTCGCTGGATGCCGGCCGGAAGCTGGGCGCCGCCGCGTACATCGCGATGCTGCACTATCCGCCCGTGGCGGAAGATCACCAGCCGACCGCATTCACCGAGGTGCTGGAGTCGTACGGCAATGTGCTGCTCTGCGTTTACGGCCATTTGCATGGGGCGGGATCGAAGCACCGGGCGTTCCAGGGGGAGCACGGCGGCGTGCGCTACCAGCTGGTCGCGTGCGATGCGATCGACTTTACGCCCATGCTTCTGCTCTGAGACGAGGCTTCCCGTTGACTGCCGTTTTATGGTACCATGCTCGTGTAGGCAGTGCGGGCGAGGAAATGAGGGCGAGAAGTGGCCACTCCCAGCATGGAAGATTATCTCGAAAAGATCTACGAGTTGATCAAGGGCAAGGGTTATGCCCGGGTCAGCGACATCGCCGTGGAACTGAGCCTGCAGCCTTCATCGGTCACCAAAATGGTGCAGAAGCTGGCTGAGGCGGGCTATATTCACTATGAGCGGTACCGGGGTCTGGTGTTGACCCCCGCCGGTGCGGCGCTGGGCGAAGCTATGAAGGACAGGCATGCCATGCTCGAGGAGTTTCTGCGCATCATCGGGGTGCCGGAGGAGACCGTGCGGCGCGATGTGGAAGGCATCGAGCACCATGTGAGCCCGGCCACCGTGCAGGCGCTGCAAGATTTGACCACCTTCTTCCAGCAGTCGCCGGCCCAGCGGGAGGCGCTGCGGCAGCACCAGGTGCGGGAGCGGGGCAAGGGAAAAAACTGAAGGAGGGGCTGGGTGCCCCTCCTTTTTTGCTGCCTTGGTGGTGTTACCGAGTGAGTCGATCAATGTCCGACCCCTGATAGCTCTGAGATTAGCCATGGGCCGTCCGCCGTATCCTTCGTCACAGTGGCTTTGTGGTGATGTACCTCTCCGTCCTTGAATGAGCTATGTATGATCCCCAAGACGTGATACCGGGCATCTACCGCAAACACCCGGAAATCAGCCGCCTGCTCGCCCCTGGCACCTACGTCGGCGTTCCAGTTCGGAGTGCCAGTCATCTCGACAAGTTTCACGATCTCCATCCGTGGGGTGTTACGAATGGGTGCGTAATCGTCGAGTTGATACACGCCACGGAGGTTGGGGGCCAAAAGATCAGCTGCCCCTCGCGTCTCTCCTTTGGTCACCAGGTCGGCAAACCGGAGCAGCACTTGGGCCGCCGCCGAGTCGGCTTGGACCGGCTCATCAGGCATCTTCGAAGTAACGGGCTGAGCTCTCACAGTTTGACCTGACGGGTAGTCCACATCGGGTTTTGCTGTGGTTAGGCTTGGCTGGTCGGTACACCCCGACAGTAAGAACAGAGTAACAATCAGCGCAACCCTCTTCACAGTCGTCACCTCGTTCATGAGACGTGATCAGAGGCCGCAAAGTTGCCGCCCCTTCGATCTGCTCTTGCAGCAGCTGTCGACCAATATTGAAGTGGTCCAGCCGATCTGAAGATCAGGTCAGGTACCTGCTGGCCGGGACGTAAGCCCGTGCAGGCGCCCAATGCATGCAGCTCCGGCAGATGTCGGCCCGACGCTGCTGGTCGGCGGCCCGCGGGGGGCTTGGTGGTTTGTGACACCCGTGGCGCCCGGCTGGCACCAGAAGACCAGAGACCCGGTCCTTGGTCCGATCTCCGACGGCCACTCTGGCTCCGTCCGGTTTGGAATGATCTTTGCTAGGCCTGGCGTTCCAATCCGGACGGAACCTGACCCTAACATCCCCAGATGCCCCCTTAAGGAGACCAAGTGAGGTCAGAAACGGTGTTTCCGGGTCTGTTCTGGGCCGTCTGGCCACCGGAGCGGCATTTACCATCCACTTTGGAATGCTGGCCCACCCGTCTCGCATTCCAAAGTGGACGAAGAGTTCCTAACCACCCAGAGTGGCTCCCGAAAGTACCCCCTTGGCGAACCCCGCGACCACGCCCCTGGCCAAACCCCCGGCCCGGCAACGCGATGCAGAACCGGGCAGAAAAGCACAGGACCGAGACACAACGCCTCGGTCCTGCTTGTTATTCTGCTCAACCGCTACCCGACCCGGGCAAAGCCCCCGAACTGCCCGCCCTGGAACGACAGGGCGCCCCGGTCGCCCGGATTCAGGTAGGCGTACCATTCCGGCGAGACTTCCACCTCCGCCGGCGCCTGACCGGGGACCTGGAAGGTGACGTAGTGGCCGAGTCGGTCGGGCCACTGATAGGTGCGCTTGCCCACGACCACGGCCTGGGACCCGGCTGAGGCAGTGCCCGGGCCGAAGCCGCCGTGCCCCTGTGCCGGCGCCGGCCCGGGTCCGAAGCCGCCGTGCCCCTGTGCCGGCGCCGGCCCGGGCCCAAAGCCCCCCGGGCCCTGCCCAGGCGCCCCCGGGCCGCCCACCCCGAACATCGCCTGCGTCCGTTCCGTCTTGGCCTTGTTCTGCCGGTAGAGCACCACGATGCCCACAATACCGCCCGCAATCGACAACAAGACGATCAGCGCCCACACCAAAATCAGACCGGCATTGCTCTCCATAACTGCGCCCACCTTTATCCTGTAGTCCCTTTCGGCATAGGCCGGTCGAGATTAGGCCCACGCCTGACGGGTTACGGCACCCAGTTGAGGGTGCCTACAGGTTTCCGGTTGGATTCGAGGCGCCCCCGGCGTTCTCCTCTCTGCCAACGCCCACGAGGCACCGGGGCACGCAAATCGGCTTGCCCGTGTCCGGGTCGGTAAAAATGTGGGCATCTACCCCGAAGACCTTGCGCACCAGGGCCGGGGTCATGAGCTCCTCGGGCCGCCCCTCCGCCTCCACCCGCCCGCTGATGACCGCGACCAGATGATCGGCATACCGGACGGCCTGGTTCAGGTCGTGCAGCACCATCACCACGGTCCGGCCCCGCGTCTGGTTCAGCTCCTTGACCAGCTCCAGCACCTCGATCTGATGGGCGACATCGAGGTAGGTGGTCGGCTCGTCGAGCAGCAGAATTGGGGTCTCCTGGGCCAGGGCCATGGCGATCCAGGCGCGCTGCCGCTGGCCGCCCGAGAGCTGCGTGAGCGGTCTGTCCCGCAGTTCGAGCAGGTGTGTAACGGCCAGCGCCTCGGTCACGGCCCGCTCATCTTCCTTGGTCACCAGGCCCATCCAGCCCTGGTGCGGAAAGCGCCCGTGGCGGACCAGCGACTCCACAGTCAGGCCTTCGGGGGCCACCGGCCCCTGGGGCAGCACCGCCAGCTGCCTGGCCACCGCCTTGCCCGCCATGGTGTGAATCGCCTGGCCCTCCAGGTAGACGGCGCCGCCCGTGGGCGTAAGCAGGCGCCCCAGCGCCTTCAGCATGGTCGACTTGCCGCAGCCGTTCCGGCCGATCAGGCAGGTCACTTTGCCCACCGGGATGTCGAGGTCCAGGTTATCCACAATGCGCCGTTCCCCGTAGGCCAAGGATAGATTCCGTGCGGTCAGCGTCATAGCGCAGCCCTCCTCAGCAGGTAAAGAAAGTACGGGGCGCCGATCAGGGCGGTAAAGACGCCGGCGGGCAGTTCCGCCGGGGCGAAGATCGTGCGGGCAATGGCGTCGGAGAGCACGACCAGCGCCGCACCGAGCAGGGCCGCCACGGGCAGCAGACGCCGGAAGGAGCCGCCCGAGACGATGCGGGCCAGGTGCGGAATGACCAGCCCGACGAAGCCCAGGGGACCGGCCACCGCCACGGCCGATGCGGCCAGCAGCACGGCCAGGGCCATGATCAGCCCCCGCTCACGCTCCACGGCGGCGCCCAGGCCCCGGGCCACGTCATCGCCCAGGGCGAGCACGTCGATGCGGGGGCCGAGCAGCCAGGCACAGCCGAGCGCCGGCAGCGCCCAGGGCGCCAGGGCCTGCAGATGATCCCAGTTGCGTCCCCAGAGGCCGCCGGCCAGCCAGACCATGGCGGCGTTGGCCGTCAGCGAGTACTTGAGCAGCAGGGCCGACGTGCCCGCCGCAAGCACGGTCGTGATGGCGATGCCCGACAGGGCCAGGCGCCCGGGGTGAATGCCGCCCCGCCACGCCACGGCGTAGACCACGCCACCCGCCAGCACGCCCCCGGCCAGGGCCGCGAGTGGCACCAGTGGCATGGGGAAGGTCGGCACAGCCAGGAAGATCGCCACCGCGACCAGCCCGGCGCCCGCCGACACGCCGGTCACGTGCGGGTCGGCCAGCGGGTTCCGGGTGACCGACTGGAGCATGGCGCCCGCCACCGCCAGTTCGGCCCCGACCAAGGCGCCGACCAGGGTCCGGGGCAAGCGGTAGTTCTTGATAATCATCAGGCTCACGGAATCGCCCGCGAGCAGTTTGCCCAGTTCGATGCGAACGGCGCCCATCGCCATGGAGAGGGCGATGGCCGCCACGAGGCCAATTAGCAGCAGCCAGAGCAGCCAGCGCCTCCGCACGGTTACGTCCCCTCCTTCCGGACCAGATACAAGAAGAAGGGACCGCCCAGGGCCGCCGTCAGAATGCCCACGGGCACCTCCTGGGGCGCCATGACCACCCGGGCCGCAATATCTGCCGTGGTAAGCAGCAGGGCGCCCAGCAGGGCGCAGGCGGGCAGCAGGTAGCGGTGCTCGACCCCGAAGAGCCGGCGGGCCACGTGCGGCACCATGAGCCCGACGAAGCCGATGGGACCGGCCACGGCCACGGAGGCGCCCGCCAGCACGACGGTGATGCCCAGCGCCCCGGCCCGGGCCAGGCCCAGGTTGAGGCCAAGGCCCGCGGCCACTTCGTCGCCCAGGCGCATCACGTCCAGACGACGTGCCAACAGAAGCGCGCCGACCAGCCCCAGAAGGGCGAACGGCCACAGAAACCGGACTTGAGGCCAGAACCGCCCGTCAAGCCCGCCGGTCGACCAGGCGATCACCAGGGTCATGTTCGCTTCCTTCAAAAAGGCGATGCCGCTGCCCAGGGCGTTCAGCAGGGCGCTGACGGCCACGCCGCCCAGCGCCAGCCGCACGGGCGTGGCGCCTTTTCCGCTTGCCATGGCGAAGACCAGCCCACCACCCACCGCGGCGCCCACAAAGGCGCCGACCGCCAGCCCGAACGTGCCAACGCGGGCAAAAACCGTCAGGGCGATTACCACCACGCTCGCCCCCGCCGAAACGCCGGCGACGCTGGGCGCCGCCAGGGGGTTCCGGGTAGCCGCCTGCATCACGGCGCCGGCGACGGCGAGGGCCGCACCCACCAGGGCGCCGTTCAGGGCCCGGGGCAGGCGCATCTCCCGCACGATGATCGTCTGGTTCGACTCATCAGGCGCAGTGATCGCCCGGTAAACGGCAGGGGCCGGGACCCGCACGGCCCCGACCATCACCGAGAGGAGCAGGGCGCCGGCCAGCAGCAGACCCACAAGTACGTAGCGCGGCGCCAAACCACTCATCCTTCCAAAAAGACCGTCTTTGCCGCGACCGGTGCACGTGCAACCGCGGGCGGGGGAGCCACAGGGTACCCCACCTGAATCAGGCCCACGATGCGCTCGTGCTCGGGCAGGCCGAGCCAGGCCCGGGTCCGTGCATCACGGATCACGTTGCCGCTGCGCCAGACGGCGCCCAGCCCGCGCCCGTGGGCCGCCAGCAGCAGGTTCTGGATGGCGCAGCAGACCGCCGCATAGTTCTCCAGGTCCCGCTTGGGTATCGGGTCACCCTCCACCGTCACCACGATGTAGACCGGCACGCCCATGAGCTCCTGGTACCGGGCCTCGGCCCGCTCGGGCTCCTCGGGCCGCTCCTCCCGGGTCAGGTCCCGGTGGATGGCGCAGAGCGGCTCCTTCGCCGCCCCGGTCGCCACGTAGAAGCGCCAGGGCTCTACGTGGCGGTGGTTGGGCGCCCAGGTTGCCAGCTCGATGATCTCGTCGATCAGCGTCCGGTCCACGGGGTCCGGGCGGAACTGGCGAACCGTGCGCCGGCTGCGGATCGCTTCGTCCAGCTGCATGACTACTTCGCCTCGGGATAGAGCAGCGGGAAGGCCTGGTCCAGAATCTGCGTGGCCGCAACCGGGCCGCGGCTGCGGCTCCAGGACTGGCGGTCCACCTCATGGACCCGGTTCGTCTTGACCGCATCGGTGTTCTTGAAGGCCGGGTTGGCGGCAAAGGCCTTGGATAGCTCCTTGCCCGGCGTCGACATCATCAGCAGCACCTGCGGATTGGACTCCAGAATCTTCTCCAGCGAGGTGTAGACCAGGTCCGGGTAATCAGGGTCGGCCGGGCCCGAGTAGGCATGCTGACCGTTCAGCGCCGAGAGAATCGACCCGACAAAGGACTTGCCCAGCCAGAGGCCCGGCTTCTGCTCGCTGCCGAAGATCGCCTGTACCTTCGGCCCCTGCTTGCCGCCGGCCTTGGCGATGTACGCCTTAATCTTCCCATCAAAGTCGGCCGCGAACTTCTCCGCCTCCGCCTTCTTTTCGACAATGTCGCCAACCAGCTTCAGCTGCTCCATGGTCTCCTGGTAGCTCGTGGAGCGAATGCCCAGCACCGGGGCGATCTTCTGGAGCTCGGGGATCAGGTCCTTTTGCTGCGAACTGTCGATGATGATCAGGTCGGGCTGCAGGGCGGCGATGGACTCCAGCGAGGGCTTGGAATGGCTGCCCACCTTGGCGATGCCTTCCAGGGCCTTGCCCAGGTAGTTAACGGGCTCACCGCCCGGCTCGGCGTAGCCGATGGGCTTTACACCCAGCGCCACCAGTGAGTCGATGGCCTGCAGGTTGATGGCCATGATTTTCTTGGGTGCGGCCGGCAGGGTCAGGTCGCCCAGGTCGGTCTTGAAGGTGCGGGGCCAATGAGCGGCCGGGGCAGCGGGGGTGGCCGGAGCGGGCGTATTGCCCGGCTTGGCAGCGTCAGGCTTTGCGGCACCGCCGCAGGCCGCCGTGGCGATCATGGTCAGGAGCAGGGAGAGCGTCAGAAAGATCCGCCTCATGTGCTTCATCCACCTTGTCTCACGTCTATTGATAACGATTCTCATTAGCGGTTGCGAACGATTCTCAGTCTATCCGATATCTCGGGCTTTGTGAAGATGTTCCCACCGCATTTGTCCCTTGTACCCATATCGAAATAGACCTATATAAAAAGTCTGGGCGCACAGGAGTGAATTGGGGTCCTGGCGAATCTTTCATAGACAAAGTTTAGGAGGTACGCGACGATGCGCAAGTTCTGGGTCGGGCTCGCGTTGGTTGGCCTCGTCGTCGTAAGCAGCGTAGCCGGCGGGTGGGCTGCGACCGGCGCCCGCAAGCAGTTGGAAGTGGAGTACCGCGACATCAAAATTGCGGTCAACGGCAAGACGGTCAATGTAGGCGAATCGGAGCCGTTCGTGGTCACCGGCGAATGGCGTACCTACGTGCCCGCCAGGCCCCTGGCCGAAGCGCTGGGCGCCAGCGTCGGCTGGAACGAATCTACCAGCACCGTCGAAGTCTTCGCCTCCGACTACGTGAAGTCGACGATCAACGGTGAGTACCGCGTCTGGTCGGTGCCGGCGCAGGGCATGAGCCTGAAGGCGCCCCGGGGGTTCATCAACCTGGACCTGGGCTTCGGCCTTTTCCAACTCGGCCTGATCGATCTGTTTGAAGGCGTCAAGGGCGTCGTCGTCGTCAACCGCACCGATGTGCCGAACGACGGCTCCACCGCCAGAGCGCGGGTTGATCAGACGCTGACAGGCCTCTCCTACTTCTTCCTGCCCGATATGAAGCTGATTGGCGAGTCCAGTGAGGAGAACGTCGTCACTGTAGGCGGTACGACCAAGTTCATGGGGCAGCCCGCCACCTTTGCCGTGCGCAACATCACGCAGGACGGCAGCGATTGGATGGTCCTGACCTTGATCGCAGGCGGATACGAGGAGCAGTTGATGCCGGTGATGGGCGATATCCTCGACAGTGTGAAGTTCGAAACGCCGTAAACGGATATGAACAGGAGCCGCACCCATCGCCGGGTGCGGCTCCTTGCGTCGCTATTGCAGGGACACGTCGTCGATCCAGAAGCTGCTGGTGAGCGAGTAGTCGAGCGTGACAGCGAACTCCAGGCGGAGCGTCTGGCCGGCGTAGGCCGCCAGGCTGACCGTATCCTGCTGCCAGCTGTTGCGCACGTCGCGGTTCGACCGGCTCTTCACCGTCGCCACCAGCCGTCCGGAGGTATCGTACAGCCGCACCCGGAGGAAGTCGTAGCCGACCCCCGTTCCCTCGTTTGAAACGAGATACCACCAGTAGCTGAGCGTGCCGTTCGCCGGCACGGTGACGGTCTGGCTGATGGTGTCGGTGCCGCTGTTGTAACCGCCCAGCCAGGCGCTGAATATGCCGGAGTGCGGCCGGTACGGGTCGACCAGCGAGAAGCCGCCGGTGGAGGTCTCCACCCAGGGCGCCGTGCCGTTCTCAAAGCCGCCATTTTGCAGGGCGCTGGGCGGAGGCGGCGGCGGTGGCGGAGGCGGCGGTGTGCCGCCGCTGACCGCGGCGTTGGCGTTGATGCGGCCGCCGGTCCAGTAGGTGCCGGTGCCAGCGATTTTGTCAGCGGTGGCCATGATCTGGTCGCGAATCTGGGCGTTGGTCAGGCCCTGGGAGGCGAGCAGGCCCGCCAGGCCCGCCACGTGGGGCGTCGCCATGGAGGTGCCGTCCAGGGTGCGGTAGCTGCTGCCCAGGTAGGTCGAGTAGATGGACGAGCCCGGCGCCGCCACCTCCACCCAGTTGCCGTAGTTGGAGAAGCTCGACCGGGCGTCCGACGAGGTGGTCGATGCGACAGCGAAGCAGTTGCTGTAGTACGCCGGATAGCTGGCCGCGCTGGTGTTGGAGTTGCCGGCGGCACAGGCCAGGAAGACGCCCTGGTTCCAGGCGTAGTCGACGGCGTTCTGGAGGGTGGGCGAGCCGCTGGGGCCGCCCAGGCTCATGTTGATCACATGCGCCCCGTTATCGGCCGCCCAGATGATGCCGTTGGCCACGGCCTCCAGCGTGCCGCTGCCGTTGTTATCGAGAACACGGACGGGCATGATGCTGCAGCCTGGGCAGGTGCCGGCGCCACCGGTGGCGTTGCCCGTCTCGGCTGCTGCGGTGCCGGCTACGTGGGTGCCGTGGCCGTTGCCATCGTCAGGCGCCGCATCGTTCTGGACGAAGTCATAGCCGGCCACGATTTTGCCGTCCAGGTCGGGGTGGTTCCGCTGGACGCCGGTGTCGACGACGGCGATGACGGTGCTGCTGCTGCCCTGGGTCACGTCCCAGGCGGCGGGCGCCTGAATTTTGTTCCAGGCCCACTGGGAGCTGAGGCGGGGGTCGTTCGGGGTTAACGTGGTGCGGTAGATGTAGTTGGGCTCTGCGTAGAGGACGTTGGGGTTCTGCTTGAGCCCGTTCAGGACCCGCTCGGCGGCCTGGGGGTTGGGACGGGATTTGAGGGCCGGGACGGAGAGCACGTCAAGGCCCAGGGCGCCGATGCGCCGGACGAGGGAGCCGCCGTCCTTGCGGGCTGCCTGGGTCTTTTGCGCCTGCGTGGTGCCAGGCTTGAATTTGACGATGAACTCCCCGGCTGCGGCAGGTGCCCCGCGACCCGACCGGACAGGCTCCGCTCCCTTGGCCGGCGCTGCGAGCGCCGCCGGGGCGAAGGCGACCAGAAGCAGACTGTAGACCATCAGCCAGATGGCGAACCGCTTCATCCCCCATCCACTCCCTCTGGTGGGTCGTTCGAGGCTTCCTCCATCGTATGCAGAAAACTGTGGGGGAAGGCTTTTCCGCCGTTCCTGGCTTTCGCCTTGCGGGGGCTGGGCGCGTCGTGAAGCCCCGTGAAGCGCCGTGAAGCGTCGTGACACCTCGTAAAAACCCAATGGCCCCAGGGCCTGTCGTGACGCCCTTTTGGCCGGTCGCGATGCCACGTCGGCGCAAGGCAAAACCGATGATGCCCCGTCTGCGCGCAACAGAGCCCGTGATGCCGTGCGACGGCGCCGTAAAGCAGAATAGGCGCTGGCTTCTCGTAGGTCCCGCGATGGCCTGCCGGTGCGTCTCGGAGCGTCGCGATGCCACGTTGATGCGTAGTGGCATTCCCCGTGCCCCGTGAATCGTCGTAAAGAGTCGTGAAGCGTCGTGAAGCGTCGTGACGTCTCGTGAGGCAACGTGACGCTCCGTGACGCCCCGCAAAGCGACAGGTAGCCGCAGAACGCGCTCCTACGGCTGAAGGGCTTCGCAAAACGCCGTGGACCCGTGAAACACGGCCTATCATCACACGACGGGCTGGATTCCACCACATTTTCCCTGGCGAGTCTCCAGCCATGTAGGAAAATGTAGCGGAATCCCACGAAAATGAGGACATCAGAGGCGCTGAACCACCGTTTTCCGGCTGATCCGGGCCAATATTCGCCCTCTGAGGTGCCAAAAGAGCATTGTACGGGGGGAACAGGCCTATGGAACTCGCGATTCCGCTCCGTTTTCCCAATTGGCCGGAGCCCACCCTGGGAAAAAGTAGTGGAATCCTGAAACGTCCTGCGGCGGCCGTTTCGCCGTCAAGAATTGGGGCCGTTACATGCCCCTCGTTAGGTCTATCCTATCTCCGCATTGATGTGGAGACCGGAGGTCATGCTACCGCCGAGGTGAGGCACCGGTAGGACGTAACGCCTCAGAGCTACGGCGGGGTCTACATCCGCAAGTGTCCCAACAAAGACCCTGAAGGTTGCTTATTGACGGGTTCTCTGCCCATCTACTGAGCACATCCCGGTCAAATCTTGGAGGGCAGCCGGCCAGAGAGTACGTGTACAGGCGAGAGACTACTGGTGGCACACGCTGGTGGTACGAGCTGGTAACTGTTGGGGTATTTGGTGGCGCCAGATTCGCTGTTATCGGACACATGCCTCCATTTGGGTGGTCCGAGCAGCATTACCGATTGTATGACCAGATACAGGAGAGCTTCGAGTTTGAGGGCCAGGGACCGAGCCGCTTGGGAAAGGACCTATCCACTGCTTCCGATCTGTCGTGGACCAGAACGGTCACCTATCAGCGTTGACCGAGCAGAAAAGTGCCTGATCACCGACAAGCGGCTGCCTCAGCCTACACTTGGCTGAGGGCAGCCGCTTGTTCTCCGGCTCCATCGAGCTACGCACTTACCAGATCGTAAAGCTTCATCAGGC